>JBEHXF010000034.1:0-22787 GCA_048498835.1 Chlamydiota bacterium
AGCATCGCCGAGCTCTTCTGCTTCAGGCAATAGATCGCGGATGTCTTGGTATTTGGCTTTCAGTTCGCGATAAGGAACTGTCCAGAGGCGAACCGTATTGAGTTCTTGGATGACTGCCTGGGCCGCCTCCTGGTCATTCCAGAAGTCGTTTCCGCCCATTTTTTCTTCGAGTTCTTTAACCTTGTCTTCTTTGACCGCCAGGTCAAAGATACCTCCACATGTCGGACAAACGCTGCTGAATCGAATCGAGTTTTGACTGGGTCTCAAAGTTCATAATCTACCTTTTTTTGCGTTTTCTATTATGAAGGGGAATTTCCAAAAAGTCAAAACATCAAAAAAATGATTGCATAGAGAAACCCAGAAAAAGAATTTGCTTTCGCTTTACATTTATCCAGCTGGCTATATAATTGCCCGATCTCTTGATTTTTAAACGAGGACAAAGGTCCTCTTAAGCATGACCTAAACCTAATTAGGAGGTTTCTAATGACAACAACAGCTACACTTAACGTCCAAACACCTGGATGCTGGGAAACATTTTCTGCTTCTGCATCTCAAACAGCTTCTTGGCTGGGCCATCAAATCTCCGCGCTCGGACAAGGTTTGAAAGCTGGCGCCATGAAAGTCGCTGCCTATGCAAGCGATCTTTTCTCAAACCTCAGCACAACTGCAATGCAATTCTTCGCTTACGCGAAAGGTTATGTAGCAGCTAACAAACGCGAAGTAGGCATGGCAGCAGCAGCTGCGGCAATCACCGCGGGTATTGCTCTGCTGTTTGCTCGTTGCACAGGATGCTGCAATAAGCCAGCAACAACACCTGCACCAACAACAACAGCTGCTAGCACAACCACAACCACAGCATCAGCAACTACACCAGCAACTGGATCTGCCCCAGCTGGAGTCACTGTTTCAACAACAACAGCCGCACCACTAAAAGTTTAATTAAAGCTTTCGTTTGAGCGGCGAATCACTCGCCGCTCTTTAACTTCACTCCCCGCTCCCACTCATAGTTCCATAGCGGTTTTAGAGAAACCGGCTCCTCTTTTAAGCAAAAGTCATTTCCCATTTTTTCTAGAGTCATACGAATTCCATCTTTTACGACGAAATGGTGCGATCCTCGAATGACCAAATCAGACGCAAAAAATTCGCTATTGCCCTGCAGGTCGATGGTAAGCGATTCATGACGAGTCAATTCCATTTTCCAAAAAGAGCCAGATCGGACCCAGTCAACCCCCTGATTCAAGACGGTAACATTCTTGAGCCGACACCGAGAGACAAGCGAAGAAAAGGCCAGCCGCTCTCCCACTAAACCCAAAGGCTGCTGGGCGCAAATACGCAAACTTCCATCGACATAAAGCTCTTCCGCATCCATCTCAGCTAATTCGATCACAAGTTCAGATCCCTTTTGAAGAGACCCTCCGCGCAATTTTTGACGGATGATGGAATACAATGGTCCTAGCGCCGGATGGTAAGAAAAAAGACAATCGGGGCCTTGCTCCAAATATCTTTCCAACTCCGTGCGATCTGGAACAGTAAATCCACACTCAGCGAGAAGTGAGCGATTCACCTGCAGCAGTTCATAAAAGCACTGCTCTGTGGTTTCCAATAACGGCTTGCCCGCTACAAAGGCTTTTTTCGCGACAGAAATCGTTTTTTCTCGTCGGTTATACGTGACAAAAGTACGCTTTGTCTTGAATGGAGAGCCAAGTGGCTTCGGTTCGGTAAACACATCGGCGAGATTCTGCATCGTCGATTCAAGTCGCCCCATTTGCACATCTCTTTTAAATCCCGATTCATCGACCATCGAAGCTCCTTTCACGTTGATCAATAAACCGGGAAAAGGGCTTTTCTCCACTGCTTTTTCTACTTCTGTAAGATCTGCAAACAAGATATTCGTATTTGAGCTAAATCGGGAATAGGCCGTCCCCTCATGCAAAGGGCGATCTTCGATTCCCACTTTTGCAAAATCGCAGTATTCAATGTTGGTTAGAGCCACTTCGCCATTTTGCTTTTCAATCACCACATTCATCCCTTCAGCCGATTTCACCAAACGGGGACAGGACGCAAAGCCAAAAGTCAAATCTCTTTTCCAACCAATTCCAGAAAAAGCGAGCAGACCGTAATCGAGGCCCGCAGCCGGGTTATTGATTTGCCGCACAAGCGCTTTTTTTCTCCCCTGTTTAGCAAACCAACGAAATACACCTTCATCTCGCGCTAATTTCCAAATCGCTCCGTGACCACCTGGCTTCAATAATGGCTTTAATACACCAACAGCATGCCAATCGCCTTTCTCATCCACAGCGGGAACGAGAGGCTGAATAAAAAAGCGAAACGATTCCTTCCCGCGACCGAACCAAAGGTGCTGCTCGCACAAACTCATCACATGACGGTGGTTGTCTTTTTCTTTGGAAGTCATAATCGCAACAGGAGTTGTGTATTGCACTCCATACAGCCTAAAATAGAGCCACTCGCGCGCTTCCAGATCTCGAATGAGCCTCTCCAATAAAGTACGTCCTCCAAATCGGAGTTTTGCAGCGGGCAATTCAGAACCTGTCTCTTCATCGATGAGATGCAATCGATCCGCTGCGCCACCCAGAGGATACAATTCTGCTAACTTAGGGATCGCTTCTAATCCCCAACCAATTGCCTCCGTGACCGCTTCACTCTCTTCAGAAATATCCTCAAAAGTCGGAGAGTGGTATTGGACTACTTCGCTTTTCTCTTCGCTTTGTGTTTTTAAAAGACGAAGAACTTCCACTTGGTAGCCGATCAATCCGCCGAGTTCCCGATAAAACGCGTCGATTGGCAATAAGACATTCAATAATTCGCGCCAACGCTCAGCTGATTCCACCATCGGATCGACCAGCTGTCCAATCGCCGCCAGTTGTTTCAACACACATTCACATTCAGGAGTCAAACCAGAGAGGAAGGAAGAGAAAAAACTCGGACGCGAGAGAAGATCTGCAACACGAGGATGGCGATTCAACAGCCCGATTTTTTCGTGCACACTGTCGACTTTCAGAAGTTCAGACTTGAGGTTTTCCAATTCGATCAACGTCATCAAAAAGAATTTGCCACGAATATTTCATTTCCTCAAGAAATTCTAAATTCTCCTATTTTTAGCTGAAAAGAATACAGAGAGTACGTATGATTTTCGGAATCGTTCCGAAGTCTATCTAGGAAATCGCAGTGCGATTTTTTTTGACACTTAAACCCTGAGACAGATAAAAGATTTCTTTGAAGGAACTAAACTTCTAACAAAGCCCCTTTTCAAAGGAGAACAAAAATGGCAACCAAGCAAAAAAACACAAAATTCATGCAACCGATGAAAGTTAGCGATGATCTCGCTGCTGTCGTTGGCAAAGGCCCAATGCCTCGCACTGAAGTGACCAAAAAACTTTGGGCATACATCAAGAAAAACAACCTGCAAGACGCTAAGAATCGCCGCAACATCAATCCAGATGACAAGCTAACGAAAATCTTTGGCAACAAAAAAGCAGTAAACATGTTTGAAATGACGAAACTCGTCAACAAACACCTCTCCTAAGCTTTTTAAGGGGGCTCTTGAGCCCCCTCCTCATTTTTGTTATACTGCCCTCATGGCAGACTCTCGTTACCTCATCACCATCGCTTATGATGGCACTCTCTATTCTGGATGGCAAGTTCAAGATAACAGCACAACAATTCAAGTCCTTGTGCAGCAAGCGCTTGAAACAGCCCTTCGCCACCCCCTTGATCTCACTGGCGCCGGCCGTACCGATGCAGGAGTTCATGCCCGAGGCCAAACCGCGCACTTCAACACCCCTATTCCCTTCCAGCCTCCCAAACTCCTCCACTCGCTCAATGCCCTCCTGCCGCCCGATATCCGCATCCTCTCCATCATCCCCGCAGATCCAACCTTCCACGCCCGCTACAGCGCTCAAGGAAAAATTTACCATTACCATCTCCACCTCGATCCCATAGCAGACCCTTTCCTCGCCCCCTACCGCCTACAAGTCTTCGATAAAATTACTCCTGCCGCTCTCCGAGAAGGAACCGCTCTCTTCATCGGCACCCATGACTTCACCTCTTTTGCCAATGAGGCCTATAAAGGCTCAGCTGCGCACGATCCGATCCGTACCATCCGGCGACTCGACGTCATTGAACAACCCGGCGGCGTTCGCCTGGAATTTGAAGGAGATGGATTTCTTTACAAGATGGTGCGCAATATCGTCGGCACCTTGATCGACTACGCTCGCGGAAAGCTCACAGCCGCCGACATCCAAGCAATCTTTGCCGCGAAAGACCGCCGCAAAGCCGGCCCCACAGTCCTTCCGCACGGCCTCTTTCTCGTCAAAGTCCTCTACGAGATTCCCTAAAGAAAGACAGGATCCGCTTCGCGGGAGGATCAGGTAGGATTTGTAAGATGCAGGGAAGCCCTGCAACTCAAAAAATCCTGCTGATCATGCCGACTTTGTCGATCCTACTTATCCTGTTTAAAGTTCTTTTCTCATCGTTATATCGTTTAATCGTTGTGTTTTTGCTTAAATCAGAACAATTTTCGAGGAATAGCACTAAAAAACGATATAACGATGGGAACGATAAAATTACATGATGCAGGGAAGCCCTGCAACCCAAAGATAAGCCTGCTGATCATGCCGACTTTGTCGATCCTACTTATCCTGTTCCTTTTTGGTAACTAACAACACCTCAGAGAAATTCTGAATTTTGATGACTTTCGCATCTCTTCTCTGCGTCTCAGCGCCTCTGCTTTTCCTCTGCGCTGATATCTTTCTCGTAGATCCCCTCAAACTGAATCAAAGATTTATTACAGAACACCCTCTAAGGAAGCTTCTCTTTTTTTAGCATCTCTTCGAATGATTGGTAGTGGATCGTCTCTACGGCAGATAGTTCCAACAGAGGGTGGTGGGAAGGACAGACTAAAATTGGGAGAGCAGGAGTCCCTTGCAAAGCCCGAAGTCCCCGAATGCTATCTTCAAAACCAATGATCCGATCGCCTGACTTGCCATGAAGCTCAATGGCGCGTAAGTAAGCATCGGGCGCAGGTTTAGGTTTAGCATAATCTTCTCGCGTGATCCAATGCGGAATCGACTGCAGCGGCTTGAGCTGGGAGCGAATCAATTCAATCTGCTCGCGTAAACTATTTGTCGCAACACACCGGCGGATATTGTACTTTTCTAATTCGCGAAGCAGTTTTTCCACACCTGGCATCAACTCTACCTTACCCGAGCAAATCAGCTCATAGTAACAACGTTTCTTCTCCTCATAGAGCTGGCTCCAATTGGGATCTAGTCCAGGAAATTGAGCATAAATCTTCTCTTTCAGCGCTGTGGCATTCAGATGAGCCGCTTCGCAAAACGACTGAAAACTCCAGTCGGCATCATAGCCTCTTTGCCGAAGCATGTTGATATAGGCTTGATAATGGAGATGCTCGGTATTGACTAGAAGACCATCGAAGTCAAAGAGATAGAGTTGAAAGTCGCGGATCCATTGCATGCAAGCACTATAAATAAATCGTAGAATCCATACAATGCGAAATATGGATGAACAACCTTCCGAGCCGCAGCGGATCAACTACCTCTACTTTGGCGCTCTATTTGTTTTGCTGCTCATTACCACTTCTTCCAGCATTTTGATCAAAGAAAACCTCGCCGGCTCCCGCATGTTTTTCTGGTTCTATGCGCTCGGCCAATCAGTACTCGAGGTCGCCCTCTTCGTTTTTCTCGCCTTACTGATCACTCGCTACATCGGTAAACTTGGATTCCGCATCTTTGTCGGATTCACGTTTATCATCTTTCTCATGCATCTCCTCGATTTCGTCATGGACCGAGTGCTCGATCTATCAGCGTGGGATGCAGTCTTCGCCTTTTTGGTGGGAGAAAGCCTCGATCAATTTCTTCTCCTGCTCGATGCGACTGGAGTCTCTCTTTGGATCTGGATCATCGTCTTTTCTCTCGTTGCTGCGGTCCCCATCTTCGGCCTTATCTTCTACCACGGAACTGACTGGATCGCCAACAAACGGCCTCTCACAGTTAAAAATGAAATTTTTCTCCAGCTCTTTGTCTGTATTCCCGCCGCTCTTTTCTATTGGGACTTTTCAGCCTCTAACGTCATCCAACCAGACGCCTACAATGACTTCGTCAAATCGCTTCCCTGGAAGAGAACTTTTCTCCAGCCTGAAAAAATCTCCATGCACATTCCAGGCAAATTAAAAATCCCCGAACATGAGACAGAAGTCGTTCAAGCAGTGGCAAATATCGAAGCGAAACTGACTCGCAAACCGAACATCTTCCTCTTTGTCGTCGAAACGCTTCGAGCCGATTTTATGACCCCAGAAGCCGCTCCCAATCTCTCCGCTTTTAAAAATCAGAACGTGAGCGCACACGTCGCTTTCGCCAATGCCAATTGGACAAGCATGAGCTGGTTTTCTATCTTCCATTCTCAACCTGCCCTGTTTTGGCTCCATCGCCAAAAACAAAACTGGACCTCTGGCAGTCCAGCCCTTCAAGTCTTTAAAAAGCTCGGCTATAAAATCCATGTTTACTCCTCTGCACAACTCGCCTTCTACGGATTGGAAGAGATGATGTTTGGAGATAAACAACAACTCCTCGACACCTACCAAACCTTCCATCATCCACCTCCCAAAGAGGCCTGGGCATCGGATCGAGCTCTGATGCAAAAGCTCGAAGCAGATCTGTCAGCAAACCCTTCCATGAGCGAAGGGCAGCTCATCATCATCTTCTGGGATGCCACTCACTTCGATTACAGCTGGCCTCGAGCAGAGCCGCCGAAATTTATCCCCTTTGCCAAAGAGTTCGCCTTTTTCAAAACCTACCCCACAAAGAAAAATATCAGCCGCATCAAAAACCGCTATCGAAATTCGGTCTATTACATGGATCAGCTCTTCGGTGAATTTGTAAAAAAAGCCGATCCAAATGCCCTCATCGCCTTTACCGCCGATCACGGGGAAGAATTTTTCGATCACGGCCACCTCTTCCACGGTTCCCATCTCTCCCCCGAACAGATCCAAGTTCCCATCTATTTTCGCCTCGGCTCTTTGAAAAAACAGGTACCGATTCTCTCTCAAATCGATATCTTTCCCACTCTCCTCGACGCTGTGGCAGGGCAAACCTTCTCTTTTCTCGATGGAGAATCGATTTTAAGACCTAAAACCCGCCACTTCGCTCTCACCACCCGATTTAATGCACGAAAAACGCCCTATGAGTTTTCACTCCACAACTTAGAGCATAAAGTCGTGGCACAATTCAATACGAAAAGCCATATTTTCGATTCGACAGGACTGCGAATTTTGTCTTTGATGAATTGCCGCACAGGCGTGCGGCTAGAATGCGAGGGAAATATTGGAGATTGGATCGAGGGGGAGTTTGGCCCCGCCCTCAATCACCTTTATCGAGATTGATCTCGTTCCAGCTGCTCTAATAGGTCACTGATTTGCGCTGTGCCTATCTTTGTCTCTACAACTTGCCCCTTTTCATTAAACAGAAGCACAGTCGGCATCGACCGAATTCCATATTCTTTTGAAAGCTGAGAAAGCGCGTCGACATTCACTTTCAAAAATTTCACTTTTCCAGAAAGCGCATTCGCTGACTGATCGAGCATAGGGGCAATCCGTTTGCATGGACCACACCAAGTCGCATAGAAATCGACGACAACAGGAACCTTACTCGCCTTTAACTCTGCCCGAAATTGTTCGATCGATTGAACCTCAATCACGCCGATCAAAGCGGGGAGAATTTCTGTCTTCAATTCCAACGGTTTTACAGCCACTTGCGCAGTTCTGTCAGAGATCGCCTGTTGGGCTTGCATCGCCGCTTTTGCTCCATCGCCAGCCGCTGAAATTGCTTGTTTATACACAGGATCCACGATGTCGCCAATCGCATAGACTCCAGCCACCGAAGTCTCCTGGTCATGCTTCAACTTGATGTAACCTTTGTCATCAAGCGCTAACCGGTCTTTGAATAACTTGCTATTGGGCTGCGAGCCGATCGCAAGAAACAGGCCATCTAATGCAATTGAACCTTCGTTCAATACGACTCCCTGCACCTTTTCCCCGTTGCCTTTTACCTCTTCCACAACCGTATTGTAGTGGACCTTTACGTTGGGCTTTTCTAACAGAGCCTGAAGCCGCTTTTCTTCCACTGCCTTAAATGAACCCTTGCGGACAAAGATATGAACCTCTTTGGCAATACCAGAGAGATAGAGGCCCTCTAAAACAGCAGCATCACCACCACCGACGACACCCACAATCTGATCGCGGTATAAAGCGCCATCGCAAATCGCGCAATTGGTCACTCCGCGTCCCCAATACTCTTGCTCGCCTGGAATTCCTAAAAAGTTAGGCTTTGTCCCCATCGCGATGATGACGCTTTCAGCCTTCAATTTCTCGGTCTTTCCCGAATCCAGGGACTTAGAAGTAATCGTATAGGGCCGTTGAGAAAAATCGACGCCGATCACTTCAGAATGTTTAAAGAAGGCTCCATTGGCTGCCGCTTGCGCGCGCACTTTCTCCGCCAAATCCTGACCTGAGATCTCCATTTCACCTGGCCAGTTTTGGACCATGTGGGACTGAGTAATTAAACCACCCGGATTATCTCCCTCAATCACAACAGGAGTGATTCCAGCGCGTCCCAAATAGATCGCTGATGTAAGAGCTCCGATGCCGCCGCCGAGCACTACGACAGGGACTGACTGAGGTTCTGGAGGAGTTGCTTGAAGAGCTGAAATAGATCCCATGATTGTCGCAAAAATGTTGGTAAATGAAATTTTCATAAATTACCTGCTAATTTAGCCATAATTAAAGACTATTTAAAGCCCCCCTGTCAAGGCGAAAACCCTTGTGGTTTTGACCCCGTTTCCTATAAACAAAATATTTATGATTAAGCAGCTGATCCGGTTGATTTTGCGTAACTCCACAGAGAAAAAAGAAGAGATCAATATCATTTATTTTGGAATTTTTCTTTTTCTACTCCTGATTATGACTTTATTTCCCTTCTCTCAAAAAGAGGGAATTCCCCTCTTTTTCTTGATTCATGCTCTCGGACAGGTCCTGCTCGAGGCGGGGGCTTTTTTCCTGCTCGCCTTCGCTCTAAACCGCTGGGCCCCTCGATGGCTTTTTCAAACCTTCATCGGATTCTCCTTCGCTATCCTCGTCCTCCATTTCACCGATTTCACGATTCTGAGACTAATGGATACACCCGTCTCCTATATTTTTAATTATCTTTTTGGCTCGGGATTTATCCACCTTTACACGGCATTCAATGCACTCAATATGAATCGCGGTTTTGTCGTGCTGATTTTCATCTCTCTGGCTCTGATCCCGCTCCTCGGGATTGCTCTCTATCGCTTGACGCAGCCTCTCTCTAAAAAAATTCGATGGAAAATTCCTCTTCAAGCATTAACAACCGCCCTTCTTCTCATCTGCAGCGGACTGTTTTCGCTCGATGTTTATTTTCACCCAGACATGAACCGAAGCGCGTACGAAAAATTTCAAAAAACACTTCCTTTAGGGAAAACCTTTCTCTCTCCGCAACCACATTGCATTCAACTCCCCGCTGCAATCGCCCCTTTTCGCGAAGAAGCTATCGTTCAAAAGTCCCTGAAAGAAAAACAGTTTATTGCAACCGATAAACCGAATATCTACCTATTCATCATCGAAACGTTCCGAAGCGATTACATCACATCTGAAATCGCGCCATCTCTCAAACAATTCGCTGCCGACAATCTCTCTTTTCCAGAAAACCACGCCAATTCAAACTCTACCCACCCCTCTTGGTTTACGATCTTTCACGCCGATATCCCACACCACTGGACAGGCAAACGGGATCATTGGAAAGAAGGGAGCGTTCCGCTACAAATTTTAAAACAACTGGGCTATCAAATCCGCGTTTACTCCTCAGCCGATCTACGCTTTTTCGGAATGGACAACCTACTTTTCGGCCAAAACAGAAAACTCGTCGATCAAATCGAAGAACACACCGAAAAGCGTGAACTGAAACCATATGAAAGAGACGCTCTTTGCTTCCAATCCTTTTATCGAGATCTCGCTAAAGCCGAAGGAAAAGAGGGAAACCTCTTCGTCTTTTTCCTCGACTCAACCCACTCGGAATACAGTTTTCCCACTCACCCAGAGCCTAAATTTTCTCCCATCGTAGACTCGATTGATTATCTCACGATAACACCCAATCAACTGCAGCCGATTCTCAATCGATACAAAAATGCCATCTCCTATGTCGACACACTCATGGGCTACTTCTTCGATCAACTAAAAAAGGATCATTTATACGACCAGGCGATCATCGCCATCACGGGCGATCACGGCGAAGAATTTTTTGAAGAAGGAGCTCTTTTCCACGGCACTCACCTCAATCGCTATCAAACCAGCGTCCCTCTCTTTTATAAGTTTCAGCAAAATCCTTGGTCCCCTCAAACCACTACCGCAACCCACCTCGATATCTTTCCTTCCATTCTCCATTACCTCACCGGCCAAACCGATTTTGTCACTCTGTTCGATGGCCAATCGCTTTTTGCCCCGAATCGGTGGCCTCACCGGATTGCCGTTCTTCAAAATGGGCATCAACCTCCCGTCGAATTTGCCATTGAAACCACCACCTCCCGCCACCATTGCCGCTTTCACCCGACCGAATCTCAAACGATAGAACTCCTCAGTCCCCTCGATGTCCCATTCGATGAACTGACCCAAGTCTTTGGCCCTCTACTAAATAAACAATAATCTTTAAAAGAACTTATCTTTTCCCTATAGTTCTTCTGCTTTTTTGGAGAATTCGAATATGAATCTTGCGATCTCGCCTGTACCCAATCAACAGGCTGAACCCCCTTCTTTTTTCTGCGAACCCATCCAATGGATCTGCCAAAAGGTGAAACAGATCGCTGAGACGATTTTCGGCTACCTCCTCCGCATCTGCTACTTTCAAATGGGAGAGTTTGAAGTTCCCGGCGCCTATTACATCATGCGCGCCTATCAAAAACTGATGTCAGATCCAAGAGAAGAGCTCCCCTTTGATCCGGTTCGCCTTCAAAGATCCAAACAACTCCTCGAATCCTTTGGCGGCGTAGAGGCGACTCTGACACCCGCTGACGGAAATGCCCAAGTCAAATGCATGACCCTGACCCCCGATAAATTTTTCTTAGAAATCGATCGACTCGGCGGCGAAAAAATGGAGATTATCCATCAAGGAGAAAGGCGCCAAGCAATCGTCCCTAAATCCACAACTAGTCCCGAACAAGCCTCCATTCTCCGCGAAAAATTAGCGAAATTTTATCTGCCCGCGATTCCCATCTCAATCAATGGACAAACAATCGAAGGAATCCTCCTTCCACACGCACCGCAATCGGCTCAACCCCCGCTAGTCCTTCGCTGCCACTCTCCCGGCAGAAGCATGTATATGGATCGAAAGTTCATCGGTCTTCACCTCGCCGCAGGCTACCCCATCTGCATTTGGGATTACCGCGGGACCGTTGAGAGTAAAGGAACAGCTTCTGAAGGGGGCTACTATCTCGACGCGGAAGCGGTTTATGAACACGTAAAAGCGCAAGGATACCAACCTCACCATATTTGGGTTTCAGGCATGTGCGCCGGCGCCGCAGTCGCCGCTCACCTAAAAGCGAAATATCATGACGAAGGGATCCACTTTGTCTCCGAAAATGGATTTCACTCTCTCCGCGCGCTCATTAACAATCACGGCTGGTTTGGACGCTTTGGGGTCGATTACGCCATCCCCGGCATTCAAGCGAAAGAGCCTGAAATCACCGATCGCGTCCAACAAGACGGTTTTGATCTTGAACACAAATTTACTCAGCTTAAAAAAGGCCCTGGCAAATTCCTCATCATCTCCACCGATACCGATACAACCGTACCACAAGATTCCCCAACTCGTATGGTCGATCTAGCACATCGGGCGAGCCATGAGATCCATTACATTTTGCGACAGCATCCGAAACAAAATACAAACGGTCATACCCAGCCGCCGATCGAAGACCCGAAAGTCTGGAATCGCTACATCCAGGTCGTCACCTAAAAACCAGTCTCTTTTCCCCTTTCGTGCCCGTGCCCGTGTGCGTGCCCCTGCCGGATGGGAGGTGTGGAGGGCTTCCCTCCGCTTTTTTTTGTTTTCTTACAAAGGTTTTGTAGCGCGCCAGAGTAAATCTCGCGCGAACAGGCCATTCAATCGCTTGGGCATGTAAGGTGAGACAGGCAAGAAAGGCAAGATTTTCCCCTGCAAAGGGACAATTTCCACTTCATTGAAGAATTCTCCCACTGCCGATTCGAGTTTTTCCATCGAAAACATCCTCACATGAGTCGGATCGTTTTCAAACTCCACTCCCCGCATAAATTTTAGGCGGTTCCGAATGCGGAAGGCATTGGGAACAGAACCGACAAATAACCCACCCTTCTTCAAAGTCTGATAGACTTGAGCCAAAAACGATTCGAGAAAAAAGAGATGCTCCATGATTTCGCAAGCGACAATGACATCAAATGATTCTGGTGCAAAGGGCCATTCCTCATTGAGATCTACCCAGACCGTTTCAATGTCCAGTTTCGCTTCGATCAATTCAAGAGCATGACGGTCGATGTCCGCCCCAACGATCTCATTACCAGCAGCAAAACTCTGGGTCAGCATCCCATCTCGACAACCCAAATCGAGAATCCGCTTTCCCTCTCCAATCCACTCTTTTAAATAAGGGCCCCTCTCGCCGTGGCAATAGAGATACCCATACCGACTTCGATGTTCGTGGTGATCTCGATAAACCTTTTCAAGCGCGAGTTTTTGCATCCATTCCCCAAATAAGGAACTAAAATACTTGATAGAAGAGATTTTAGGGTAGTGCTCAATAAGGAATGCTCAAAGCCATGCGAAGCTTAAGGGGCGAGATGCAAGGAGCCGCCTTTAGGCGGGAACCCGAAGCAGACGACCCCAAAGTGGGTCGGCGATGCAGGGCGACGCCGCTCGGGGCCCCCGAAAACGGCTCGTTTTTGGGGCTGGGCGTAGCAGATTGCCGGCCTTCGCTTAGGATAAAAAAAAGGCGCGTCCTTTTGAGGGGCGCGCCTTCAAATCTTGGGAGGAACTCCCTAGCAGTGGTCTGCTGGGAGCGGGATCGAAGTCAGTTTACGGAATTCGGTTACCAGAGACTGGCTCACTCTTGGATTCGACTTCAAGAAGTCGTTCAAGAATTGTTCCGCCCAAGCACGTAAATCGCCGTAAGTGGCTTTCGAAGGATCTTGATTGAGCGCTTTCAATTTGACGCTGATCTCTTTCAACAAGAGAACGCCGTCTTGGAGAGGCTCAATTTCTTTTGTGTACGTATTCGCGATGAAGACCTGGAGTTGATCGTTCGTGTTGAGGAAAACCCCATTTTCACGAATCAATCGATTGTTTTCCATTTCGCGGTCTTTTTTCGCTTGTTCGTATTTGTTGCCAGCAGTTTTATACTGACCAGCTAGATTATTGGCTTCACCGTTAGTGAGCTCATCTACTGCAGCAGAAGTTGCATCGATTTCGCTACCATCGGCATTTTTCAAACCATATTTTTTTACCAACCAAGCCCAATCGTTTTGGCGATTAGAAGCAGCAGCAGCCTGATAGTCCAATTCGACTTGCTCAGCACGGCCTAACCAATAATCGCGGTTCTTTTTGTCGTAAGCGATATCAGTGGTGTTTTGCTTGATTTTGTTTTGATTTCTTAAGATTGCAGCGCGGTTTTTCTCAATTCGGTCTTCCCAGAAATTGATTTTCTTCTGGAGTTTTTGAATCAAGAGAACTTCTTCTTCAATCAGTTTCGCCACATCGTTCAAAGCCTTCTCGATGAAATTCACCGATCCAACCAGGCGGTCAGAATTCAAAGGCAAGAAAGAATTAGGATCTAAATTAAATTGTTGTGGGACTTCACCTAATAAATAGGCTTGTCCTTCTAATGACTTCTCAATATCTGTTAAGCTCTGAGTTGAGTCGGCCTGATTTTCCGCATGAGCAGAGACTGCCATGGGGTCGAACCGATTCTCCTGCATAGAGCTTTCCTCAGCTTTAAAAGCTGAAGAATCTTCCATTTCTGACATGGTAACTCCTCCACTTCGCAAAAGATCTAAGGCCGCATCATCTCCATAGACGACGCCCCAAGGCTGATTCTATCACACCCCCATTTTATTTCAAGTAATTATTATAAATACGTAATTAAACATATTAAAAACAGCAATTTATAATTAAAAACAATTAATCATATGAATTAACAAACAGATCAACACATACTTTTCAAGACCGATGGGAGGAGCGGAGAGCTTCCCTCTTTGATGAGTTTTTTCGAAGCGGGCTCGGGCTCGGCCGCTTCGCGTACACGATGGTTCTTGTCGGGGGAGGTGCGGAGGGCATCCCTCCGCTATCCTGTCGCCGCTTATGCGGCGATCCTGCCCGGCGCTTCGCCGGATCTTTGTTATTTCTCTTCTTTTGGGGTGCGGCGCATCCCCCGCCTCTCGCTATTCTTTTTTCTTACTTTAAAATTTCTTTATCCCATAAGCTTTTCAAAAAATTTGAGGCTTTATGTTCCTCCTAATCAGTTGTTTTCTCGCTGCAAACCCGTTTACTCACCGAGAGCTGCAGGTTGAAAACGAGGAGGTAAAAGTGTGGAAAACCGTGATTATGCCTCTTAGCCCCTTGAAGATGCACCGCCACGATGCGAACAGAGTGGTAGTGGGCTTAAAAGGGGGGATTTTAAAAAAGATCACCGACAAGGGAGAAATCTCTTTTCTCGAATTTGAAACAGGAAAAGCCTATTGGCTTGACGCAGACCCAGAGAACGAACTCCACGCCGATATCAATGAGTCGGATAAGCCAATAGAGGTCATGGTCATTGAGTTTAAGTCGTAGCCTCCTGTTTCGACTCCAAAATCCAAGCTGCTACATAACCCACACCCGATAAAGCAACCGCTGCCAACTCTCGCGGAAGCGGTATGTCGATAAGACGGAAGAGAATAAATCCTATTCCACCGCAGAAAACGCCGCTTAGAGCCGCTTTATAGCGATGGGTTTGCGAAAAAAGAGCTCCCATCAGAGGAACAAAAAGGCACGCAACCGATAAATCATACGACTGTATCAGAAGATCGACGATGTTATCGAAAAAGGGCGCCGCAGCCATCGCAAAAACTCCAATGGAGATAGAGAGCCACCGAGTCCGATTCAGGGATTTTTTGGAGGAGGCCATAAAATCTGTGGAGAGATTCGATCCGATTGCATTGATCAACGAATCAGCTGTAGAAAGGATGGCCGCCAAAACAGCGCACGCAACAAGCGAGGCAACCCAAGGATTTGTAACGAGAACTGCTGTTGAAAGCAGCGCCCCCTTCGGATCAACACCCAATTGAGCGCCTATTAAGCCAAAATAAATCGGAATTAAGGCCATACAAAAGGTAATCCCAGCAGCAGCTAGAGTAGAACGTGATAAGATACCTGGCGAACGAGCCGCAAAGCATCTTTGTCCCATGTCCTGCTCAATAAAGGTAAAAAGAAAGGGCATGAAAAGCCACCCAGTAAGCTTATCGGTCGGCATTCCGCTGCCAAGAGAAGAGCTCCAATCCAAACCGGGCCCATTCCAAACACCCACGCTAAAAGCAAGGATAAATACACCGATAAAGAACAGAGATTGGATGATATCGGTTGCAATCACCGCCCTCATTCCGCCCATCGCTGTATAGGCGATGAGGATGATCCAAAAGCCCAAAAAGAGCCACGGCTCATCGACACCAATGCTCAACATAAATCGCTTCGAAGCAACTACCTGCGCTACGAGAATTAAGAAGAGAGAGACGATCGATAAAAATGAAGCAAATTTCTTCATCCCTGAAGATCCGTACGCCGCCTCAAAGATCTGCGCAACAGTAGAAACTCGATAGCGGGAAAGAAGCTTGCCAATTCCTAATCCCAATCCGAGAAGACCACATACCTGACCTAACGGATAGAGCAATACCCAACCGCCAAGCCGCGTCGCCTCTTCAGCAGAACCCAATACAATCCCGCCCCCGACTTGAGTTGCGATAAAAGTCATCATAAGAGGGAAGAAGGAAACCCTTCGCCCATCTAAATAGTAATCTTCGTTATTTGAGACCCCTTGCGAGGCTCTCCGTCCAACCCACCAGCAAATAGCCTGAAGAGCCAATAAAGCAAATATAAACAAACTCGTGTTCATACAAAAATCCAAAAAAAATGTTAGAAAAGGAAAAAACTAAAAAAAGAATTTAATGAGAATGATGATGGAGAGAAGAAACAGAAGAGAAGATAACGAAAGATTTTTTGTAGGTCTGTTTCATAATAAACTCTCACATAAGCAAAAGCGCTTATAAATAAGAGTAGCAAAGAAGAGAATTAAGGAGAAGGCTTTAGCCAGTCGCAGACTTGGTCGGCGACCCGAGAAGAAAAGACAAGGCCGAGGTGACCGATATCCTTCAAGCGGTAATGGCGGGTCTGATCTTCACCAATAAGCGAAGATGTGATTGGAACGACCTCATCCGCTTCAGAGCCAATGTGAGAGAAGCGAATTTTATGCGTGTGCTGCTTGATCTTCTCTCTGAGCTCCACATGAAAACTAGAGCCCGTTCTCATTTCTGCAGCATCATAACCCAGACCCAAGTAAGCGACCGGCGTGCCCCCAAGAGGCGAACCAATCGTCACGATATCGGTGATCTCCACGCCCGTTTCATGTGCCAAGGAGGTCGCATAATGAGAGATCACCAATCCCCCTTTGGAGTGACCGATGAGAATGAGGTCGTTTCGTCCTGTTTCTTGCTGAATCTCTTTGACTTTCGCTTGGACGTGCTTCGCATACGTTGTGATAGAGCCGCCACTGCCCACATTCATCGTATAGACAGGGCCCAAACCTGCCTCAACCAGTTTTTGCCGCTGATAATGCCAAGTGGATCCATAACTGAGATAGCCATTCACTAAAAGAATCGGCCTCTCTCTCAGATTCCCTTGAGGAGCGTGATAGGTTTTAAACAGCGTAAAAGGGAATAACAGGGCAGAAGAAATTCCAGCATTCAACTCCATTGCAGCCGCATGCAAATAATGGATCGGCCTTGCTAAACAAGTATTCTCTGCGGCGCGATTGGCTACAATAATCGCCGAAGAATAGAGATACCAAGATGCGAGCAGAAAAAGAATGATTGCGGCAGGCATGCAATGAGAGAGAATAACTCCTGCAATCACAGCAACAAGTGTCGCGATAGCTAAATATTTAAAAGCAGAAAATCCCTCTTCCAGGCGATTGATCGGAAGCACATCGATTTTCTTCTCTTCCAAAGGTAAAGGAGGAGGCGGCGGAGGGGGCTCAGGGGATCGGAGCGCCGACACGCCCAGCATTGCAGCTGGAATGGATACCAAAGGGGCTAAGGGAGAAAAATAGAGCGAAGCCAATCCAATTCCCGCCGTGACAGCAGCTTCAACCCTTCCCTTTGGAAGGAAAGAAGAAATAGCTTCACAAGGAAGCCATGATTTAGTTTCTAATACAGTTTGAATAGCCATAATTATAGTTAATTATACGCTATTCCTTATTATAAAACCATATAATAGTAAAATATTAATTTGGCATCATCGTATTCTGAGAGGCTGTTATTTCCCACTTTCGATCCGACTGAACAAAGACATGGGTGAAAATCCCATCCCGCACCTCAGGAAGACTATTCTTATCAGCGCCTGGGGTACGATAGCCCCTCAACTTCCACCTAACCATAGCAATCACCAAGCCAGAGCAAACCTCTCGCAGTTGCGTGTCAATCACCTCAAGGACAGACCCTTTGAAAATCGTCTGAAGGATTTTAACATGCCTCTCTTCGATTTCAGCGCGACCTGAAAATTTCATCCCAAAGATATTCACAAAATCGGCCTGCTCAGAAAAACCATCTCCAAACCCCTTCCCTCCTCTCAGATTCCAAGAATCGACATACCCTTGAATCACGCGGTGAATGCTATAGCGATCCGACTCCTCTAAAGCATTGGAGAGAGTAGAGGAAAAACAAGCTACCATGAAACAAAGCTTACTCAACATAAGTCTCCTCCTGAATCTTGTTTATCAGTCAACATCGGCTGACTCAATTCTCTCTCAACTCCGGGAAATTCTTGATAAGACGGCGGATTCTCATAGGCTGGAGGTCGACTCATCTTCCGCTCAGCTTCAGCAAGCCAATCTAAGACCTTCTTTTGATTGAGAGGATCTGTTTTGCTTAAATTGCACCTATTCGTGCAAAAAGAAAAAAACGATTTATTCAAACGTGAGCGCAAGTAGAGGACAAATCGATCTTCCACTTTTTTAAAAGCTCCAACAGGTAGATCTAAAATTAGAGTTCGAATAGCAGGGATCTTAAACACCTCTCCATATTCTTTCTCTAGTTGCTCCTTATCCTCTTTCCCAAGAATTAAATCCTGACGAAAATCGCTTTGAATGGCCTGAGACAATATTTCATTTAATAGAGTTTTATCTAACACTCTCAAAAATTCCTTATTGCCTACTGCTCGCTGTTGCAAGTCCAGAACTCTGTCTCTTTCTTCGTGATTAGGCCCTAAATTAACTGTTGAGAGCTCTTCACTAACAACCCACCATCGGTTACATGTCTGAGTTATTTTCTCTAACTGTTCTTCTCGCGAGAAAGAATAACGGGCTAATTTTCGATTTAGTCCCTGAAGTTCTTCCTGAAGCTCTTGGATTTTCATTTCTTTGACCTGAGAACTCACCTTTCCAATCATCTCAGTGAGTTTATGGCGATTTTCTGAAACGCAGTTGGGATCAACTCCCGCAGCTGATGCATATTCCCCTTCAACTTGTTTCAAACTCTTAAGAAACTGCTCTGCTGTCGCTCGAGAAGGGAAGTCCATCGATTCATTTTTTAGCTTGGCGAATGTAGCCTCGGCTTTGTAGAACAATAAGCGGGCTTTGCAATGGACAACTTTACTCCCTACTTCTTCTTTCTTTAAAGCTACCTGCTCTAAGGGGAAATTTCTACCTGCAGCTTTTTCAACAGCGATCAACTGATCCCAAACTTCCGTATAAGATTTTAAAGCGCTCCCAATCGATTGAGGATCTCCGCTCTCAAGTTCTGTATCCGCTTTTTCGACTGTTTCCGCTAACTGCCCAACATAAGTATTTGCGGCCACAACCATCCGATCTTCGGCGGTCGCTAAAGCAAAGTGTTTAACGGCCTCGACATAACTTTGCTGCTCGAGTAACGTTTCTCCTCGGCCTCGATGAGCGTCTAATAAACCCTGAGCCCCTTCTCTGTTCTTCGGATCTAAGCCAATCGCTCCGTTAAACTCTAAAATAGCCCTCTGAAAATCCCCCTGATTCAGCGCCTGTTTTCCAGCAGCTATTTTGTTAAGCGTTTGAGCTACTTTGGCCTGCCTCTCGTCCTCTCGGCGGCGAGCTGCAGCCGCAGCCCGCTCCGCGCTTCGATCTCGCTCTGCATTTTGCCCAATGGCATAACCCACCGTTCCTATCGCAGCTGCCGCTACAAATTTCACTAAGCCACCGCCGCCATGATGATGGTGATGTTTTTTATGACCGCCTAATAATCGACCGGCATCTGAAACTCTCTCCTCAATCCGCAAACTCATCGGGTCCTCACGGTTGCCTGCTTTTAATTGGGACGAAAATGTAAAGATTTGTCAAATAGATCGTCAATACTTTTTTTATAAAAGCCAAGATCGAACAAGTGCCACAGTGAGTGGATTGTTACGATTGAGAACACACCGAGAAAACCAGCCGCGATCTATTCTAGACTCTAAATAACGTTGGAACTGATCCTTGAATAAAGAGTAGCCAACTGCAGAAAGGCGAGCCAGATTTACTCGAAGAGAAGGATCGCTAAGCACGCTCTCGTATTCTTTGGAATAGCGATTTAAATCTTTAGAACTGAAATCGACATTTGCTAACAACATCTCATGTTTCGCCCTATACAATGTTGCCATACTCAAAGAGGTATCAATTTCACTCAATCGAGCTTTGGCTTGTCGGCTTTCTAGTAAGATACTGCGGACAAGCCTAGCTTCTTCGCATTTTTCCTGCTCAAACTCCAGATGGAGTTTGTTGAAAAGATCGAGCCACAGAAGACAATCTTGTTCAACAGCTTTAAATGTTGCCTCTTCATAGGGAGAATAAAGGAACAATCGATGGCTTATAGCCTCAAAAGTCTGTTCCCATTCAACATACGTAGCGTTCACCACTTCTTGTCGAACCCGGGTCAAATAACCATCAAACCAAGGCGCGTGGCGATCTGAACTCCAATAATCGAGCTCTCTTGCTTTTTTGAATTGTTTTTGTATCTCTTTGAGTTCTTTTAGACAGCCTTCAGCTTCTTCTTTATTAGCAAAATCATAACCCTGATCGAGCCTTTTTTTTATTTGCCAAAATTTCTCATTTCCCGCTTCAGTCAACCACTCAGCTTCTAAGCGATTGATTTCTGGAAAAACCTGTGTGCGACCTAAAGCGTCTCTTAACAGCTCTAACTGATTTAAAATATAACCGCATTGTTTTGACTGAGCTTCATTCAACCAGTCTATACAGTAAAATTGCTCCTGTAAGCAAACGAGAAAACGCCCTTTCGCAGTTTCTATTCGCTCCGTCTCGCCACTGAAGAAAAAGTCGGTAATCGCAAATAAATATCTTCCCTGAGCAAAATAGGTCTCACCCCTTTTTTTATGAGCCTCTTTCAGTTTACTCAGAACCAAAGAGTCTTGATCGAAATCATCCGTTGCACGACTCAAAAAGAGAATCGCTTCTGAGTAGTTCCCGCTTTCTAGAGCGGAATTTCCTTTCTGAAACAGAATATCCCGTTCAAATTGAACCTGAGGATCAGGAATCTCTTCTTCTTTTTGATCCTCTATAGGCAAAGATCCCTGAACGTTCTCCCGCCATCCTACTACGCTCACACTCATTTTAAGCTCGGAATAAAGAAAATACTGTAAAGATTTGAAAAGGATTTGGTCAATTAGATTTTAAGGGGGCAAGGAATGCCCCCTTTTTAAGATTAGGGTTTATTCTTATTCTGTTTTTTTTCTTGTTTCTTCGCCTTTTTCTCTTTTGCTGTGAGCAAAGGCTTTTTCTTGTCTTCTTTTTTGTGGCGGATCGTCTCTTTGGTCATACAGATTCTCGGGTTAAAACAATTCGATGGTCAGAAACTTGCGCAAAAGGGTCAAGAAGAAAATGTGGAAGTGACCAGATTTTTCATCTGTATCCAAAACTCACCTCGCTGCAACATCTCCCAATAAGTCTCAAATTGGTGCGGACCCTTAGGCAACGCTTCAAGACGACCCAATATCTGATTTAGGAACAATAAATCTGGTTTGAAATATTCGGTCTTACCACCGACTGAATATTGAGCGCCATTAGCCCGATCAAAAAACTGCCTTGCGATGGTTTTACAGCGAGCAATTTGCGAGTCATAGGTTTTAGTTCCCTCTACATCCAATCTTTCATACGCCTTTTGAAGCTCCAGGGATGCAAAATAATTTCCTAAACCAGAGACGACGACCGTCAGATCTCTCTGATTTAAATATTCAGTATTTTTAACGATCACCAGAATCGATTCTTCAGGCGGCAAATCTTTTGGCGGATCTTGTGAATAGTATTGTGTTTTCGAGTTGAAATAATAGACTACGCTCATCCGATATCCTAAAAACAGCCAATCAACTTAGCAGAAATCAAGAAAAAGATGCTACTTGGTATACAGAACTCTCAAACTGTCTCATCACTCGAGAGGAATTGGGAACTTCCTTTATCGCCCGCTCAATCTGAGGCAACTTTTCACGAATTGCATGAATGAACTCAGGACTTTCTTTTCCAGTGAGATTAGCTCCCATTGCATTGAATAGATCGGTTAATTTTTTCTGCGCAGTATCAAGAGACACAATAGACTCTTCTGTCCTCTCGTCTTGATCTTTGACTCGCTTTCGGTACACCTTTTGGGCCACTTGTAGCATTGACATCGAACCAAATGTTGCGAGAGCAGCCGCCGTCCCTTTATAAGCAATCGTATTCTCTAAAGGAGCCGTTCCTGTAATTCTTCCAACTTCATTGAGCAGCTCTTTTTCAAAATAGATCCCTGCAGCGCCGAGAGCTAAAATAATCGGCGCAGTCGCTGCCGTCACAAAAGTTGCTGCATAAGTCTGAATTTTTTCTAAAATCCCAACATGCATTTCTTTCGCGTTGGTTAAATCATCCATTACTTCTTTGGGTAAAATATCCGCAGAAATTTTCTCGGCAGGTAATAAAGAGAGAAGGTTCAAATTGTACGAAGGGTCGTTTGTTCTCAAAGTGATTCTATGCCGATCAAAACAATCAATTGATTCAGTGAGTTTGTGGAGAATATCTTCACTTTCAAAAGAAGTAAGGCCCATCTCTTGTAACAATTTATCGATAGAATGAACCACTTGCTGAAGATGAGGAAGAGAGTCTTTTAGCTTTAATATCTCTTCTGGGTTATTGTATTGGTTTAGCCAATGAAACGTAAAATCTTCCGCAAGCTTGTTATAACAATTTCGCAAATCTCTTAAAATTTCTTTGCGGCATTCACCTCTAAAATCAGCAGAAATTTTTTCTTTTTCTTCAAACGACCTTGCTGCTGCTTTACTCCACTTATCCGCATTCCATAAAATCCCAGCCCCAGCCATAAAGGTAGCCAGAGTCACAGGCTTGACTCCTGTCGCCTTTCCCATTGCTTCATTAAAAGTTGCAACTCCCACGACGCCAAAACCCAGTTGAATAGCATTTGACCAGGTAGC
>JBEHXF010000035.1:0-21148 GCA_048498835.1 Chlamydiota bacterium
GGGAAAGCGGCTGAGCGGGATCGAGTACGCCATGTATCATTAAATGGGAGAACAATCGTATCGGCCACGGCGCCAGGAGTCACCCCTTTCGAAGTGGCGCTCGCATTGAGAAAATGAACCCCCGATCCAGCTTGCACCAAAAGCGAATCACAATGACCGTGATAATGGCCCGCGAACTTCACAATTTTTGGCCGATTGGTCGCGCCGCGCGCAATCCGCATCGCGGTCATCGTCGCCTCAGTGCCCGAATTGACAAATCGGATCTTTTCAATCGACGGAATGAGCTCAACCATTTTTGTGGCGAGCAACTCTTCGACATCTGTCGCAATACCAAAAGAAGAACCCTTTGCAATTTGCTCCTGCGCAGCTCGAACAATGACCGGATGAGCATGCCCCAGAATCAACGGCCCCCAACTGCCGCAAAAATCGACGTATTCATTTCCATCGATATCGCGAATGGTATCGCCATACCCCGATTCAACAATCATCGGCGCAATCCCGACCGAACGAAAGGAGCGAACCGGAGAATTTACGCCGCCAGGAATGGCTTGACACGCTCTTGCATAAATCAATTCTGATTGTCTTCGCATGTCAAAAACTATAATCCGCCAAGATCGTTTCGACAAGAAATTTCTGTTCGGGCACTATACAATTTTTTATGAACAAGACATTTGCTCTTACGCTCTTCCCCTTTCTTTTATCTGCACTCACCTATGATGTCCGTTTTTCTGGCCTGCAAGATGAGGGATGTCTCAAAGCGATGGAGAGCGTTTCCGATCTAGTCAGCATGGAAGATCGCCCACCCGCCTCTCTCAACGGCCTCCGCTATCGAATTGAATCGGATATTCCCAATTTACTCAAAGTCTTGCGCGCTTACGCTTACTATGATTCCTCGATTACCTACGACATCGATACAGAAAAATCAAATGCTCTGGTCACCATTTTCATTCACCCTGGCGAACAGTATAAACTTGCCTCCTATCGCGTATTTAAAGGCGATTGCACCGTTCCCGGCGATGTGGTAGGCTGCGCCCCCTTTTCTCCCGAACAACTCGGCCTAAAACAAGAGCAACCGGCCCTCTCCGTCGACATCGTCAATGCAGAATTGCAACTCCTCACAGAACTTTCTCGCTGCGGTTACCCGCTGGCCTACATCGACAAGCGAAAAGTCGAAGTGGATATGGAGAAAAAAGAGGTCGACGCAGCCGTCTGCGTCCAAGAGGGACCCCATTCTAAATTCGGTCCAATCTCACTCTTCGGTCTTCGCGAAATTCATCCCCGTTACATCGAACGTCGCATTGCGTGGAAAGAGGGAGAAACCTACGACTCCGATCTCATTGAAGAGACACAAAAGCGGATTTTAAAAACCGATCTCTTTAGCTCGGTTCTCATCTCACATGGCGATACAGTTGATGCTCTCGGCGAACTCCCTTTAAAAGTACGCCTCACTGAAGCGAAACACCGACAGCTCAGTCTCGGCGTTTATTACGCCACAGTCGACGGCCCAGGCGCCTCATTCGGCTGGACACACCGCAATTTACGCGGCATGGGTGAGGTGTTTCAAATTGAGGGAGATTTTTCGATGCGCTATCTCGGCGGCCTGATCGCCTACAAAAAGCCCGACTTTCTCATCCCCGACCAAACCTGGAAAGCGCTCGCCAAAGCCAGTCGCGAAGACATCCGTCCTTACACCGCTTTCAGCTACCGATTCGCCAACTACATCGAACGAAAAATCGACCCCTACCGCACCGGTTCGATCGGATTGAAATTCGAACACATCAACGTCTCTCACAGCGCGAGCAACGGAACCTACATGCTCCTCGGCCTTCCCGTTTTTCTCCGCTACGACAATTCCGACAGTCCCCTCGATCCGACAAAAGGATATACCCTCGTCTATCAAGGAACACCCTATCAAACCTTTGAACGGGGAAGTCAAAGGTTCATTAAACAGCGCGTCACAGGAACGATTTACTTTCCTCTTATGCAAGAAAAAAGGCTCGTGTTAGCTCTCCGTCTCCAAGTCGGATCGATCGCCGGTGCAAAACAGAGAAACGTTCCCCTCACTAAACTCTTTTTAGGGGGTAGCGAAGACGATCTCCGCGGTTATCGCTATAAAACGGTGAGCCCACTTAACGACGATAAGAAACCTCTCGGTGGACGCGGCGCTATTTTCGCCAGCGTCGAAACCCGATTCCGCGCCACGAAAACAATTGGCATCGTACCCTTTGCCGACTTTGGCACCGTCTCTCTTTCCGAACTTCCCGAGGTCGACACAAAATGGTATAAATCGGTCGGCGTGGGACTTCGCTATTTCGCATTTTTCGGCCCTCTTCGTTTCGACGCTGGATTTCCGCTCGATAGAAGAAAGGGAATCGATCCAAAGGTTAGATTTTACGCAAGCGTGGGGCAAACATTTTGAACCAATTCATCCGTCTCATAGGCTATACCCTGTTCGGCTTTTTTATCTTGCTAGCGCTCGCTGTCGGAGTGATGGAAAGCGCGCTTGGCGGTCACATCGCCAAGCACTTCCTCGAGCAAGCGCTACAAAACTCTGGCCTCCAAATCGAAGTGGGCTCGCTCAGCGGCCGCCTGCCACAAGAAGCCTTCTTAAAACAAGTGCAGATCAAATCGCTCGCCGGCCAAGAGATCACGATCGACGAAATGCACATCCAATGGTCCATTCTCCGACTCATCAAACAAGAACTCTATATCGACTCGCTCACCGCCGATGGCGTCCACGTGTCTCAAGCAACTCCTGGCGAAAACCTCACTTTCTCTAACAATAAACTCCCCTTTTCCCTTCAAGTCCGCTCCTTTATCCTGACCCACGTCACCATTCCGGAAGCGCTCTCCATCAAAGGAAGATTGAAAATTAAAAAGGGCAATCGCGATCTATTCCTAAAAGCTTTCGTGACTCGCCCTGAATTTCCCGATGCAAAAGCAGAACTTCTCGTCTTTCAACGACCCGGCGGTGAACAAGAAGTGCACCTCAAAGCCCGCTCTCCATCGATTGCCGCCGTTCGTCCGTGGGTTAAACTCGAAGCGGAAGGCCCTTTTCAGCTGAGCTTCTATGCGAAGGGCAAGCCCGATTCGTTCACCGGCAAATTCGATGGCGCCTTTCAAGCCGAATCACTCCCCTTCCCCTCTCCTCTCGATAAAATTGCCGAGCGCGACTGGGTGTTTCGGGGCAAAGTATTGAAAAAACGAAATGGACCACTCCAACTAAAAAATCTCCTCGCGTCGAGCTCCCATCTTCGCCTCAAAGGCTCCGTCGATCTAGACGACCAGTTCAAATTAGCCACAGGGCGAATTCATCTTCAAACTGATCTCGACACTTTACCCAACTCACCCCTGAAAGGACGCTTATCTGCATCGGCTCAAATCCAGCAAGAGCAAGGCGCTCTTCTCATCGACGGAAATTGGCGAGTCCCGACTCTTGAATACGGTCGATTTAAAGTCGATCAAGCAAACGGCGCGTTTGACGGGAAAGTAGACCATAAAGCTCTCTTTGGCACCGTTTCCGCAACGGGCCGCTTTCTCTCTGAATCATGGACTATCGATACACCCATTACCTACCGCGCAAACGGTCCTCTTCAACTCGAAAAAATCTCCATCGAATCCCCTCTTCTCCATTTGACCGGAGACCTCGTCTATCGCCCCGATGGCTTTTTTGTCGGGAAAGTCGATAGCGAAAAACTCAACCTTCAATTGATTCAAAGACTCTACCCTTCCATTCCTCTTTACGGACAGACAACCGCCCATGGAACGCTTGAAGTCGTCGGAGAAGAGACTCCCATTCAAGCTCTCCACGCTCAAATCGACGCAAAAGAAATCTATCTCGATTCTGCTTATGCCAAAGAAGCCTCTCTTTCGCTCGATTGGAGAGAGGACATAAAAGGGAGTATTTATCTCGAACTCACCGATGCAAAATATGAACAACTCATTCTCGATACCGCTATTTTCGACACTAAAAGCGCCGAAAATAATTGGCCCTTCCACCTCTCCGTCGATGGAACTCTCATCGATCCACTGAAAGGTGTGCTCGACGGAACTTGGCAATACCAGAAAGGTCAATTTACCCTCTCGCTTCAGAGCGGATCGGGAGAACTTCTCAAGTACCCTATCGCCCTCATGAATCCCGCCACCATCCAATGGCAAAAAGATCTCTTTATCTGTAAAAATCTACGAACCTCGGTCGGCCTCTCCGAGCTTTTCTTCGATTTTGAAGGACAGCCCTATCATACTGACGCCAAATTAATCCTCGATCGCGTTCCACTTGATTTCCTATCGATCAATCCTCTCGACGTCGATGTGACGGGAACAGTGAGTCTCGATGCAAGTCTTCAAGAACGTGGCAGTCAAGTCAACGGAGAGCTCCACGCCTTGATCGACAGTCTTGAAGTAAAAGTTCTGGGCGAGCCAGAGCCGCTTTATGCACATGGCGCATTTCAAGGCCATTTCAGTCGCGAACGGCTGGAATTAAAAGGAGGGCTTGAAGTCCGTGAAGCACCTCTTCTCACACTCGATATCGATTTCCCAATCCATTTACAAGTTTGGCCTTTTGAAGCATCCCTCATTCTCAATAAGCGAGCCAGCGGCCATCTTGCAATGCAAGGGCGAATTGAGGATTTCCTCGATTTCTTTAATTTGGGAACTCACCATCTGGAAGGAGAATGTACGTGCGATCTAACGCTCCGCAATACGCTCGGCAGCCCTCGTTTGGAAGGCTACATCGAATTTGAAAATGGCTATTATCAAAACTATATCTCAGGGACCGAACTCATCAACCTTCGCGCTGACGTTCTGGCTGAACAAGACAAACTCTACCTGCGCTCGCTGACAGGACAGGACGCAAAGAGAAAGGGAAAGCTTCATGCCACCGGCGAGCTCTCTCTGGCAGCGGACGATCGATTTCCCTTCGATTTTGACGTCGATTTCCAAAGACTTAACGTCGTTCAACTCGACTTTGTCTCAGCAGAAGCGGAAGGAAAGGTCCGACTGGTCGGCAATCTCGACTCCGCTCTTGCAACCGGCAGTGTCAAGATCATCGAAACCGATATGACCATTCCCGATCGGCTTCCTCGCCAGCTCCCCAATCTTCAAGTAGTCTATAAAAATGCTCCCAAACCGGTTCATTACACTCCGCCCCATCTCATCTCTCCCTATCCGCTCAATCTCGATCTCAAAGTTCATGCTCCAGATGGGATCTTCATCGGAGGGCGCGGTCTTCAATCGGAATGGAAAGGAGACTTTCACTTGGGCGGCACCTACACTTCGATCGCACCTAAAGGTAAACTAGAACTCGTCACAGGTGAATTTGTCTTTGCCGGCCGCACCTTTAAACTCACCGACGGAGCCGTTTCTTTCACCGGAAAAGAATTGCAGATGCCCCACCTCGATATTTCAGCAAACCTGGCCGAAAAAGGGGTATCGATCACCGCCCGCCTGCGAGGTCCGATCAACCAACCACAAGTCACTTTCCAGTCGATCCCTCCCCTTCCTCTAAGCGGCATCCTCTCCTATCTACTCTTTGGACAAGATCTCTCCGATATCGACGGCTTCCAAGCGCTTCAAATCGCCTCCACCGTCGCTGCGCTCTCCGGTGAAGGGCCAGACATCCTTGAAAGCACCCGCAAATCACTCGGCGTCGACCGACTCCGCATCATCACCACGCCAAGCGGAGACGATGAAGGCAATGACACCATCGCCCTCCAGGTCGGCAAATATGTTGCCAAAGGGGTCATCGTCTCGCTAAGCCAAGGCACCGAAGACAGCTCAACCAACATCAGCATCGAAGTGGACATCGGCGCCGGCTTCTACTTCCAAGCGGAAAGCGAACAGCAACAAGAGCAAGGTAAATTCACCCTGAAATGGAATCGGAACTACTAAGAATCAATCTTTGACGTTCTTAATATTCCATATCTGCATGTCCTCCCCAAGGACATTCTGGCTCATGCACAGGACTAAATTTTTTGGGAAGAGGCTCAATCGGACAGGAGACGGGCTTACAGTTAGAGTTTTTAAATAGCTCACGAATGTTTTCAATTAAACCATCCGAATTATTTCCATATTCTTTAAATCCCTTAATGGTGGAAAAGAATCGACCCTCATGTTGTGCAATTTTATCCTCTAGATATCCTTTAACAGGATCCTTGGATCCATTTTTTTCCGCGTTCTTTTTTAAAGCCTTAACTGCATCAAAAATATTCTAGGCTGCTTGATCGGTCTTGAATGCCAAATGAACGACAGGTTGCAAATGGCTTCCCCAATTCACCGACTCAGTATAAATAGCGTTTAATCCATCTATTTGAAATTCCTTTGACTGATTTACTGCTGCTGCCATATTCACCTCCCCCCAAAAATTTGCCGACAAACTTAAATATTCTATAAAATTCTTAGCAATAAAAAATAACTTTACGCGAGACAATTCAAGAGCGGTATCACGCTAAAATGGAATCGCAACTACTAAGGTTTAAGGCTTTTTCGACCAGCGCATTCGTTTCCGTGTAAAATTCAGCCAGCTTTTGCGGGAATTTTTCTTTGCCTGTAAGAAAAGAGGTTCTCATGAAATAGATTTGATCCACTATTGGCAAG
The DNA here is from genome assembly GCA_048498835.1 of Chlamydiota bacterium. Classification (GTDB taxonomy): domain Bacteria; phylum Chlamydiota; class Chlamydiia; order Chlamydiales; family SM23-39; genus CAITMJ01. The sequence continues at coordinate 6,595 of JBEHXF010000035.1, forward strand.
GCTTGAAATTTCAAGCGAATCAATTCGATCTCAGCTTGAAAGGGATGGTAGTCGAGTAACAAAGAAAACACCTTTTTCCATCTTTGTTCCTCTGGAATGAGAAGAGCGCGCAGCCCCTGCGTAAGAATCACTCTTCTAGCATAAAGGGGATCGATCCTAATTCTTCGAGCAAATGCAGCCTGCGAAATTGCTGACAGAGTCTCTTCATACACTCGATGGAGATCGCGATAGAGTTTTAAGCTAACAGTCAGATTCAACTTACCATATATTTCAAATTCCTCACTCAAGAAATTCTTCCTACTCGATTGAGCTTTTGCATACTTATTTGCTTTCAAAGAAGTCGGCAATTGCGAGCCTTTGGGTTCTAAAAGTTTTTCATCTTGGCTTATTTCTTTTATAAAACAATCAAATTCATTCCTGAATGATTCGTTTCCCTGCAACGACTCACTAGCAAGCCCTCCCACTTCCCGATAAATTTTCTTACATTGTTCTGAAACGGGTAATCCATCAATCGATACTGGAAGCGGGTTTGTGACAAATTGGTGACTCTCTTCTAGGGAAAGAGCATTAAATTCTTTGTTTAGTTCGACTAGTTTTAACCAACTTAAAGGGTCTTTTTCTGGTTCTTTTAGCTGTTTAAAAGGAAAGTCTTGAGACGGATAACGCGGGCTAAACAGCATGCCTCTCCAAGTAAAAAGAAAGATCGGATAAAAAATTTCTGGATCTTGATCTTTCAACATCTCAAAGAAAGCGCGCCTCGTCTCTCTAGGCGCAAAATGTAAGTAGATTTCAATTGCGCTAGGGATATCTTTTGGCATCTTAAATTGAAATTTAGAAACCTCTCTTCTTAACCTCACCTCCCTTTGCTCTTCTAGGGAATTTATCTTTCCTTTGCGTGAGCGGCTATAACAATCAAAAACGGGCCGAATCATGCGATCAACCCGAGAGGAGAGCTTCGATAAACTTGAGGCGATAGGCTTAGAATAATAGCAGCCAGCAGCAGCAGTGATACACAACGCAGCGGTGATCATGAATTCACCTGATTTTTTTACAGAAACTTAACACAACTCATTTGCTAATTACTAACAAAATCTTTATACTGTCTCGACAACTGAACAAATTCGCTCTCAATGAACGCTCTCATTCCTTACCAACATAGTTTAACTCCAAGCGAACTAGAAAAAGTGCGTGCTGCACGACAGGTGGCCTTAGGATTAGACGCCGAGCAAAAAGAGACTGTGGAGAGTGAATGTTTAAGTAAGACAATTCTCATCCCTTATGGATACACCGAAATCGAACTCGCCTTAAATTCGATTCCGTACCTCAGATGGGCACTCTCCCGCTATTCCCCCGCTTACTTCCACCGTCATGCTTTTAAAACTCACCTTGGCACTCCTCTCCATTTTGCCGTCGATAAAGGGAAGGTAAGAGCCGTTGCGGAGATTCTAAAGCATCCGCAAGGGCGTGCTTTAGTGAACTGTAGAGAAATAAGAAATGACCATCCGGATCTTCAACAACGTCTGATGACCTATGAAACACAGATCCGAAAACTAAAGGGGAATCCCGAAAAGGCTGGCTTAACTCCACTCGAAATCGCCATTTGTAAAGCAGATCTCGCGATGATCCGCCTTCTGCTCTTGTCTGGAGCTGATCCCAAACTCACCAATCATTACTACGTAAATGCCCCGCAAATAGCTGAAAAAATCATTCCAACCAACCACGAAAATCGAGCAGAAATTCTCTCCGAATTACAAAAATATTGTTCAATAAAGCCAGAGTTGACCTAAATCCACTTTTTTCCGTAGCATATCCGGCCTTGGAAACAAACGATTTAGGAATGGCTGAGCCATTCAAAAAAAGGTTAGGACTGGTGCCCTTATCGCGCGGGTCTTATCATAGGAAGCGTCCCCACCGGGAAATGAGGAGGAAGAGATGAATGAAGTAGGAATCGTTGGACTCGATGAAGAGTTTGAAGACAAAATCAACCCATTAGCGGTCGATTTTGGCAAAATTCAGCTCAACCAAATCCCACCCGAAGAAGAAAAGACCATTCGCAATACGATTGGCGCAAGTAAAGCCATCGTCGCAACCGATCGCCCTGGACGTTGGGATCGCTTTCCAACAAATTCCCTGTCCGATCTTCCACCCAATACAGATAAGGTCAAATCTGCCGCAAAAGAAGTACTCGGATTTAAATCGCAATTAGCCCCTAGCCTATTCGATGTTGTAAAAGAAGTAGAATCGCCCAATGATGCTACGATCGCAAAATTGCAAGAGGCCTTTACGCAGGGCGCAGCCAAATTGCAAAACCTGCAACCCTCAAATCCGATCGAAGAGACTCCCGATTCTGACCTGATCAAACTCGCCCTCGAGGATGTCGGAACCGTGAAGGGCCTGGATTTCCCCAACCTCGCTCATGAAATCGTCGAACTCGGTCTGGAAATGGAAAATTATCAGACGGAGCATAAGCTCAACGAATACCAAAAACAAGCCCATGAGCACAAAGCGACGATCGATCTGCTCCTCAAATTGAGTGCAAGGCTGCAAAAATTACCGAGTGATGTAGCTTCTCATAAGCTCAGTGACGATGTGCAATCGCTACTCGAAAAACTCAAAGCAAAAGATCTCGATATTTTCCCTGAATCGAATGGCAAGATCACAAAAGAGCAACTCGCCTCTTCTAAGTCGCTCATCGGATCTCATATCGACCAACAGAGATTGAAACTGCAAGACATCTTTACGACAAAAATTTCGATGACCGTCCAATTTATGAATACGATGGTCGACGTGATGAAGAACGTCATCCGTGGACACGATCGCCTTCTATCGACGATCTCGAGAAACTCAGGACGAGGCGGATAATGGCAGAATCGTTTGCGCTGACTGACGAGGCAGCCGAACAATTTTATGCATTTGGCTATGCGCAATACGATACAGGCAATTGGCAAAAAGCAGCCGATGCCTTCTCCGTTCTTTGCGCGCGTCGCCCATTAGATGCGCGATTCTGGTTTGGCCTTGGCGCAACGTTGCAAGAGTCTGGCGATTACAGCGGCGCGCTCAACGCCTGGGCGATGACCGCTCTCCTCGATCGCAATGATCCCTACCCCCACTATCATGCGGCTGAATGTTCCATCTCACTTAAAAACATCCAAGATGCGCAGCTCGCCCTCAAAGAAGCAGAACAGAGAATTTCTAGCGCAGCTCACCCATTAAAAGATCGGATTTCTGTCTTGAAAGAGAGGACGTTATGACTGCAGTGGGACTCGATTGGGATGAATGGAACGATCGAAGAGTCGATGCAATCGCTACTCTCGATCCATTTTGCCCCATCGATTTCAAACCTCCTGCCCCACAAGGCCTATCGGGAGCCTCTTCCATCAGCTCCGTCGAGAGAAACTCCCCACTTGCCCCGCTTAAACCAAAACTAGCGCCTCCCGTGGCTGTCTGTGGTAAAAGCTATCTTCTCGATATCATCGATCTCCACAACGAAGCAGAAGAGATTACGACGGCGATTATCGATCATACGAGTGAACAGATCCGTTCCGACATGGCTCTTCTGGATAAATTCAGCAATGAACGAGCCGCTGCTCTCGAACAACATGCCCGAGAAATCGCCGCTCGCGAAACCTGGGGCGTTTGGGCCACGATCGCCCAATATATAACGACAGCTGCCTCAGTCGTTCTCGGTATCGGCCTCCTCTCCAATCCCGCCACGGCTACGGCTGGTGGATTTCTCATCGCATCGGGTGGACTTGGACTCGGCAACCGCGTGCTCAATGATCTCGGCGTCTGGAATGTCATCCCAACCTACTTTACTGAATCGGTTGAAACGCAACAAAAAGTAGCCCGCTGGATCGATACGGGCATGTACTTCCTCTCTGTCGGTCTCGGACTTGCAGGCGGTATCATGGCTTATCAAGCCGGAGCCTTTGCAACCGCATCGAAAGACGAAATCGCCCAAAAAGTGGGACAGATCATGGGCATTGCCGGCACGGTGATGGGAGCTGCGACCCGTTTCGGTGGCGCGCTCGCAGATCGAAGAGCCCTTCGGCTCCAAGCAGACTTAAAATTGATCGACGCGAAGAATTTTTCTTTGCGCCAAGAAGTAAATGATCAAACAGCAGATATCAAAAAAGCGATCGAGATGAATACTCGGATTGGAGAAGATGTGCGCAACGTCATCATCTCATCTGAAGTTTCTTTCGATTAAGAGGGGGCATTATGGCAGTAGAAGCAATAGACACCATTGTAAAACCAAAAACAGTGAATCCAGCCGATGATGGACGGATCCACATTCACGATGTACCTGATGCGGCAACCATCAAAAAAACCGCTGCCATCTCAGCTGAAGCTCTCGATTTTCCCATTCTCTCAAACAACGAAGTGAAAATCACCGAAGCTCCACCCATCGCTGAAAAAGTAACCGAAGCGGCAGTCCCAGTCCTCGGCGGTGAAATCAACACCGATGAGAAAAGATTAGAAGCCCTGACGACTGAACTGAACAGCACGCTCGCATCACACCCGAACTTCATGATTAAAATCGCCGAACTCGTTCGAGAAATTCTCCAGCTCACCCAACAAATTTCCGAACGCGATCGGACCCGCATCGAAGACATGAAGACAAAGTACAACAATCTCTCAGAAACATCCTCTGAGTCGATGCGCAGCAAGGGGAACACTAATGTCTACATGACCCTCGCAGCTTTCTGCGTCCAGTTTGGAGCTCTCGCATTCACCAACGAGAATGACCAGCGATTCGTCAAATCGCTTGCCGATCAATTCCCGCAACTCGGCAGCTTCTTTACCTCGCGTCAAGACGCCGCCCAAAGCGAAGCGATGAATAAGATCAACCTCATCAATACCGAAATCCAAAACATCACGAACAACCAAAGTTCGCAATCGGGCTGGAAAGAGCAAATCATTGCCGCTTTCAACGAAGCGAAGCAGTGGCTCCAAAAAGCCTCCAGCGCAAACTAATCCCACGTCGCCGCCCCCCGCGCGGCGACAACTTCCCCTTCACGATCATTCTTCTCTTTTTTTATCGTTATATTGTTATATCTTTATATCGTTGAGAAGGATGTTTGCTAATCTGACCTAAAAAACGATGAGAACGATATAACGATAAAAAGAGTTAACGACTCTTTCGCAGTCTCTAGCTAGCGACGTCTCTCGGTGTTTAAAGAAGTTAATTGCCTTTTCGGGCACGGGCACGCACACGGGCACGGGCACGGCCGCTTCGCGTGGATATTGGTTATTTCTCTTCTTTGCCCTACACCTGTTTTTTGTCTCTTCAGTTATAATATGTTTTTCACTTATAGTCCGGTGAGGGAGACTCTATGTACGAAGTAGTTCAGCGCCAGACTGTACGCATCCTTGTGATGATCGGTGAATACATCTCAATGATCATCGACGTCTTCGCCGCCGCTATGAAAAAACCACCCGCTTGGGGACTCATCCGAGAACAGATGTATCAACTTGGCGTGATGTCGCTATCCGTTGTCTCCATCACTGGCTTTACAACTGGATTCGTCTTATCGGCTCAATCCTTCTATCAATTGGGTGAAAAGGGACTTGCTGGAGTAACCGGCGTATTGGTCGGCAAGTCGATGATCACTGAGCTCGGACCTATTTTAACAGCTTTCATGGTCACGGGCCGAGTCGGCGCCGCGATGTGCGCAGAACTTGGAACCATGAAAGTCACCGAACAGATCGACGCGATGAAATCGATGGCGGTCAATCCCAATGCCTACCTCGTCGCCCCACGCTTCATCGCCGGCATCTTTATGATTCCGCTTCTGACTCTCTTTAGCATCGTGATGGGCATTTTCGGTGGCTATTTAATCGCTGTATTTTTCTTTAACCTCTCGCCCATCAGCTACTTCGATCCAATGAAGGTGCATATCACCCCCTTTGATATCGCCTCGGGAATCATTAAATCGTTTATTTTTGGCGTCCTTCTCGTCACCGTCTGCTGTTATAAGGGCATGAAAACATCTGGCGGCGCGGCAGGAGTGGGGCGATCGACCACTCAAAGCGTGGTAACTAGCTACATCTTGATCCTCGTCTCCGATTTTCTCTTGACGATGCTCCTCAACATGATCCATATGGAACTTAAACAGCTCTAAGCATGATAACAGTTAAAAATATCTGGAAGCGCTACGGGAATATCGATGTACTCCGGGGCCTCAGCTTGGAAGCGCACGAGGGAGAAATCCTGGTCATCCTAGGCCGATCTGGGGTCGGTAAGAGCGTATTGCTCCGCCAAATCATCGGAATCGAAAAGCCCGATCAAGGGACGATCGAGGTCGATGGAACCATGATCACCTCTTTGAAAAAAGAGGAGCTCTACCAGGCCGTGCGACACATGGGCATGCTGTTTCAAGGATCGGCTCTGTTCGATTCGATGAACATCGAAGAAAATACTGCGTTTTATCTGAGACAGCATGGCAATCCCGAAACGGGCAAGCCCTTCTCAGAAGAAGAGATTCATAAAAGAGTAGATGAGGCGTTAAACGTCGTGGGATTGTCGGGAACACAGAAAAAAATGCCCTCCGATCTATCAGGAGGAATGCGCAAACGAGCTGGACTTGCTCGCTTGATCGTTTACCGCCCTAAAATTCTCCTCTACGACGAACCGACCACAGGCCTCGATCCCATCACTTCGCAGCAAATCAACGAGCTGATCGTCAAAACACAAAATGAACTGAAAGGAACGAGCATTGTCGTCACTCACGACATTAACTCCGCCCTGTTCATGGCCGATCGCCTCGCGCTCCACTCGGACGGTAAAATCACCCATGTTGCCGATCCTGAAACCTTTATGAATATCGATGACCCGATCATCAATTTCTTACGTGAAAGTCTGACCCACAAGCTAAGGAAACAACCCTCATGACCGACCAGTTAAAAAACATGCTGATTGGCCTCTTCGTTGTGGCCGCGATTACCCTGGCGATTTCGATGATCCTGTTCCTCGAACCTTCGGTCGGCGACGGAAAGAAAATCCTTCACGTCCGATTCGCTAACGTAGCAGGAATCAATGTGGGCACTCGGGTCACCTACGCAGGCAAACCCGTTGGAGATGTCACCGCTATTTCCGAAGTTTACAACGCTCGCGAACAGCCCACCGATGAAACGGGCCGCGTTTACCTCTATGAACTCACGCTTAAAGTCGATTCCTCAGTCGCTGTCTACAACACGGACGAGATCGCGATCCGCACTTCGGGCCTCATGGGAGAAAAATCGGTCGCCATTCTCCCCAAAGCACCTCCCAAAGGCAAAGTTCCCGTTCTCATCACCAACCAAGTGATTTACGCCAACTCGGTCGATCCTCTCGAAAACACCTTCAATCAGATGACCCGCGTCGCTACCCAGCTGCAAGGCAGCATCGACAACTTTGACGACTGGTTCGACGAAAACCGAGACGCTCTCTCCGCTGCTGTCAAGTCGTTTGACGGCGCTATGTCTAAAGTAGAGACGGTCCTCGCGCAAGTTGAAGATGAAAACCTTGTCCCAGCTGTCACCCAATCGGTCAATCTCCTCTCCGACAACCTCCGGATCGTCAAATCGAGTTTGGAAGATGATCAGCTCCTCAGCAAAGCCGCCAACCTCATCACCAACATTGACCAAGCGGTCGCCACCTTTAATATCGATGGCGCGCAGACGATGAAAAACCTCAATATCATCACGCACGATATCGCCTCCGGGACCGGCACTCTCGGCCGCTTTATCACGAGCGACGACTTCTACCTCCGCCTCTCTTCCATCATGGGCAAAGTTGAAACCCTCATGAATGACATCAACCACTACGGCGTTCTCTTCCAATATGACAAGAGCTGGCAGCGCGCTCGCACCAAAAAGGCAAACCTCGCCAAAGCCCTCGATACCCCATCCGAGTTCCGATCTTATTTTGAAAACGAGATCGACAATATCCAAACAGCTTTGGGCCGTCTGACAGAAGTGCTCGACCGCGCAGAAGATTCTCCAGAACGACAAAGAATTCTTAACAGTGAACCATTTAAACGGGATTTTGCCGCTTTGCTACGCCAAGCGCAGGCTCTGACCGATTCAATTAAACTCTACAATGAAGAGCTGATTGTGAAGGCAGATTGCTGCGAATAATTCCGAAGGTTTGTTATACTAGTTCAAATTTTTAAAAAAAGATCATTACCATGACGACGATACTCCTTATTCGGCACGGCCAAACGAACGGTAACGTAGCCAATCTCGCCCAAGGGCATACTGATATCGAGCTCAATCATATCGGCCACAAACAAGCCGAAGAACTCGCTCAACGAATGAAGGCTAAACACTCGGACGTCTCAGCGATCTACGCAAGCGATCTCAAACGGGCCCATCAAACTGCTGGTAAAACCGCAGATCAACTCGGCCTTCCCATCTCCACCCGTTTTTCCCTTCGCGAGCGCCACTTCGGCATCGCGGAAGGAGCTCCCGTCACTGAGCTACAAGAAATGTACGGAGAGCCCCATTGGATCTTTGCGCCCATTCCAGAATCCGAAACGCGCGAACAACTCCTTCACCGGGTTCGCTCTGAAATCAGCCAGATCGCCCTCGACCACGAAGGCGAAAAAGTAGCCATCTTCAGTCACGGCCTCGCTATCCTCGCCTTCATTGTAGATTGTGCAGGAGCCCAGATGACCTATCTTGAAAACTGCCATGTCGTCACACTCACAGTCGATCACAACGACGGCATGCCCACCTTCCGTTTCCACGGCATCAACGAACACTAAGTCTCATGTGCGTTTAATCACAGAGAACACAGAGAAAAAAATTGAGAGACATCTCTGTGCTCTCTTATCTTCCTTTGTTTCCTCTGTGATTCGTTTTTTTAATGAGACTTGATCGACCAAGACTTGAGGAATTTCGGTCCATAGAGTTCATCCACTTCTTTGAGAATTGCTTTACGGTCTTCCGATAGACCTGCATCGACCCTTTCCAGTGCGGATAGAGTTCGGTTGAGACGCTCCGGATCAATCGCCCGCTCGCGGATGAAAAGAGCCGGCGTGTAGAGGAGCCAACGGAAATAATCTTGATCTGCACGATCATTCAGATCAGCCGTCAATAATTTAATGAATGCAAAGAAAGACGCGTTGAGAGCGGCGCCCGTATCAATCGCATCTTTACAAGTGAAGCTGATCGATGCCGGTTCGATCTCGTCGATCACTTTCAAAATGAGAAAGTGGTAAAAAATCTCGATAAAGTCTTCTCGATTGCGACGCGTAAGGCTGTTTTTCTTTTCAAAAAAAGCGCGATGAATGAAGGGAAGAGCTTTTTCAGCAAAACGATTGAGAGCTTCGTGTTTAAATTGAGGCGGAAGAGTAAAGCCACATTGTTCAGCGTCTTTTAATTGATCTAAGAGCGCCGTTATAAAATCATGGGCCTGATTAAGATTGAGATATTCGGCATTTTGGTAATAAAAATCGGTCGATTTAGGTAAGGTCAGAAGAGTAAAGACAGCATTGAATTCAGCATTTTTTTGCATCCCTTCTAAAGCTCGGCAACGGCTACTCTCTTTCCAGGTTGTCCGATCTTGTAAATTGATCATCAAATGGCATCTCGCAGGCTTGGCCGTCTGATAGGAGCGGAGAAAGCCGCGAAACTCATCTAGAACTTCCGCTTTTTGAATATAGGATTGGCGGGTGGGAGAAGGAATGCGGAGAATTTCGATCGGCATCCCATTTCGATCCATTTCATAGAGTTTCGACGGCAGGTTATCCTGGCCGATTGGGTCAAATGGAGTGATTTGATCCTCTTCTTCATGGCGAATCAGATCGAGAATTTTAAAGAGGGGCCCATTGGGAAATTTAGCTAGGAGTTCACGGAAATTTTCATCGTCGTAAAGAAACTGGGTCCAAATACTTTCCCCTTTTTTAGATCCACCTTTCTTCTCTGTACCCCGTCTCATTGTTCGGTGAATGAGTCCAATCGATTCTTGCTTTACACCGCCGAGACGATGGAAGAAACTATCGCAAAGTGCATGGACGAGATGGAGAAGCGTTTGCGCCGCCTTCTCAGTTTGTTCCGGTGGATAAGCGATCCATTTTTGGTACTCAGGCGTTTTCATGGAGCGGCGCAAAAACTTGTGGAAGTCTTCAAAGTATTGGAGCGAAGTTTTGCCGCTCGAGTTTTGAATTAAATGGCGCGGATTGGAGGCGAGAAACAGAGCGAGTAGGGCGCTGCTGAGCGAAAGAGCTAAATCATTTTCAGTTACTTTCTTCAAAATTTTGTAAAAGTCGGCAATCGTCGCATGGCAATCGCCTAGAATTTGCCCAGCTGATGCCTGCAGATCTCGATCCATCATCGCTCGAACGCGTAAAAGTGGATCCTCTTCAAACGTTTCCCCTTCCGAGTCGAAATCGCAATTGAGACGCATGTGGCGAACGAGATCGCGTTTAAAGTAAGGAGTTCCATCTTCGTGGCGAATGTAGAAAAATTCATAATCTTGATCGCGGCGTACGACATCGATGTTACTCAATTCTGATTGGCTCACATCGTGCGGTTCGGAGCTTTTGACTCTCTTTGAAAAATGGTGCTGATAGAAATGTTGGAGCGCCTGGTATTCAGCCCGCTCAGAAATTTTAGGAACCGCTTTTCCCATTCGGAAACTTAAATATTTTTCGAGCCTTGCTGCGGATTCACCGGCGAGAGCCATCATCGCTGCAACGGCCTGAAGCTGCTTCTCATTTTCCCAATCCATCTCAGGGCTCTCCATGAGGTGGACAAGATGGTGGTGAATCGAACGATAGGTAGCATCTAATACTTCGAGGATCGCTTCGCTCCCCTCTCCACTCAGCCACTGCACCTCTGTTCCCGCAAACTCCTCTTCATCAGTGACTAAACGGGTACGCTTCAAAATCCCGATGGGCCCTGGAGCGTCGAGATCGATCGAGGCGATCGCCGCCAAATTATCCATAGCCTCTTGAATAGGAATATTTTCGCGTAATTTTAAAACCACAAATAAACCACATTAAATAGTTCTAATTTAATTATGATACATACAATATAATTTAATCAATAATAAATGGTTAATTAATTTATTAATTATCTAATAATTAGAGGTTTATCAATAATACTTTCCGGAAAAACTAGATTTGCGATAGATCCGTGTTATGAGGCCTGCATGCTATCTTTGATCCGCTCCCTAATCTTACCCCTGACAAGTATGGTCCTCCTGATCATGGCTAGCGGCTTGTTCAACACCTTTGTCTCAGTCCGCTTAGAAATGGAAAATTATGAACCGGAAATCATCGGCGTCGTCATCTCCGCGCTCTACGCAGGTATTTTAATCGGTTCACTGCAAATCGAACGGTTGATCCGCCGTTATGGACACATCCGCTCTTATACCCTGTTCGCCCTCGTTTCAACCCTTGTCGTCTTCTTGCAGAGCCTCTGGGTCGATCCTTGGTTTTGGTCTGCGCTTCGGTTAATCGGCGGTATCTGTATGGCGGGAGTTTTCGTCGTTATTGAGAGCTGGCTTCTCATTGAAGCAACACCCAAAACACGAGGCGCTATTCTCTCGATCTATCTCGCTGTTTTTTATGGCGCCCTCTCACTCGGTCAATTCCTCATCAATTGCTCCGATCCAATGGGAAAAGGCCCCATCTATATTACTGCTGTTCTCTGCGCCCTATCTGTTCTTCCTCTCTACTACAATCGCATTAAAGAACCGAAGATTGCAGAATCTGACCGGCTCAGCATGTCAGAACTCTTTCGCCTTTCGCCCCACGGATTTTTCGGGGGCGTGATCTCAGGCATGATTTTAGCGGCTATCTACGGACTCGTTCCTGTCTTTGCTAAAGAGATCGGCCTATCGATTGCTCAGATCGGAAATCTCATGGCGATCATCATCTTCGGCGGTCTCAGCCTGCAGTGGCCCCTCGGCCGTTGGGCAGATCGGGGAGATCGGCGCATCATCCTCAATATAGCGAGCTTTCTTTCTGCGCTTGTCGCCCTTGGCATCGCTCTGATCGATCACGAATCGCTCCCCCTTCTCTTTCTCTTAGCGGCGATCTTCGGCGGATTCTCTTTCACACTCTATCCCCTCAGCATGGCCTATACCTGTGAAAAAGTACTCGATTCACAAATCGTCGCAGCGACAGGCGGCTTTGTCCTCTCCTACGGAATTGGCGCGATTGCAGGACCTCTCCTCGCACCTTTTGCGATGGAATGGTTTGGCTCTCCCGGCTTATTTTATTTCCTTGCAGCAATATCACTTTCTTTGGGAATATTTGGCCTCAAAAAGCCACTCCCGGAAGAAAATGTCGATAGAGACTGACTTTACCAACCTCTATTCCTACTCTGAACCTTGCTTTGAACACCGAGAAGCCGCTCCCTTCAATGAGTTGATCCTCTCGTGGAATGGTACGAGACCTTCTCAAGGTGAATGGATCTTTCATGTCAGCCTCTACCAAAATGGACAGTGGTCTCCTTGGCTTCCATACGCTAAGTGGTCAAAAGAAGATCAGCGGACATTTAAAGTCTCTCCTCACAACAGCTTTGCCCAAACCTATCAAGACGCCGTATCTCCCAAAGAAGGCTTCTGCACAGGCTTCCGCGTTCAGATCGAAGGATCTGAGCTCGAGAAAATCAAAAATATTTGGGTCTCCTGTTCAAATACCAAGGCATTTAAACCCTCGTCGCTTCAAAAATGGGAAGCAGCCCCACCAATCCCCCTTTTAGGGCTCTCCCAAATGAGACTCGATCATCCTCGCCATCGCGATCTCTGCTCTCCCACCTCCACAACCAATGTGATTAACTATCTCGCCCAAACCAAGCTCAATCCTCTCGATTTTGCAGCCCGCTCACATGACAATCAGTTCGATATCTACGGCAATTGGATTCTCAACACGGCAGCTGCTTGCGAAGCCCTGCAAGGCCACCATCACGCCTACGTCACTCGCCTCAATAGTTTCGAAGCTCTCCTTGCCCAGCTGCGCAAAGGCTTGCCCGTCGTGGTCAGTGTAAAAGGAACTATCGAGGGAGCGCCTCAACCTTATCCAAACGGTCATCTCCTGTGTGTTACAGGTTACGACGCCGAAAAGCAAACAGTGCTCTGTGTCGATTCAGCTTGTCTGCAAGATGAGCAAACTACCATCGCCTATCCTCTTCAGAGCTTTCTCACCGCTTGGGAGACCCGCCTCCGTCTCGCCTACCTCTTCGACCGCCAATAAAAAAGAAAAGAAATCCGCACGAAGCGTGCGAAAAAAATTCACCCCAGAGAATCATCGAGGCGGAGGGCTTCTCTCCGCTATCCTGTCGCCGCGTTTGCGGCGATCCTGCCCGGCGTTTCGCCGGATCTTTGTTATTTCTCTTTTTTGGGGTGCGGGGCTTCCCCGCCTCTGTGGTGGTCTATCTCTGTGGTGAATTTTTCGAATCGGGCACGAGCACGGCCGCTTCGCGTTTCTCTTTTTTCTCGGTGCTCTGGGTGTTAAATTTTTTAGGATCTAGACGATGAAGCTTAGGACTGGCCGGTATCGCGGCGAAATTCGAGATAATTCGTTGTGAAAGCAACCGCCCACACAATCGAACCGCCGACAATCACACCGATAGGACTGACCACTTTGATCCCAAACGGGACAAATGAAATGACGATGAAAGAGAGAAAACTGATAATTCCAGTCAAAATCGCGATCTTCAGTTTATTTGGATTGAGCTCTAAGATCGTTAGAAAAGGAAATACGGAAGCATTTAAAAAACCGACAATCCCCGAAAAGAGAATGTCGGCTCCCACATCGGGTACGCGCTGATAGTAACTCACTTCTACGCCCGGCGCAATCCGATCGACGAAAAAAACAGCCAGAGCAATGAGAAGAAAGCTGCGAAAGTAGTTCATTCGTGGGTCTTGTGTTCATGGTGTACATGGTGAATCACAGGCTCATCAACCTTATGGTGAATGTGAGCGTTGCTCTTCATTTCACTATAATTTAATAACAAACTGCCGATCGAAACGACGCAAGAAGCGAGCAAGTACCCTTCTACCGTCATCACCTGAATTCCGATCGGGATCAGTTTCATAATCGCATAAGCAATGAGGTTCAATGCGAAGCAAGCCACCGCAAGACGAGCAATCGTCACTGGATGGAGAAATTTCTTTAAGATAGGGTAGATCAAGGAGTTCAGAAAACCTAAGCCAAGCGCAAACAGAAAATCGCCGCCTAAATGGGGCAATTTCGTCAGATCGATCACTTCAATTCCAGGTAACACATGGTTTGCAAAAAAGACGACTAGGAAGTTGAAAAACAGACACTTAAGATACTTGATAGCAGTTTTCATTGGACCCATCCCTTCTATCTCGATGTTAAATAAACAATTTAAACTTTTCAAGGTTCTCACGAATCTGGTTCAATTGTAGGTCATGAATCGCCTTCTCTATTTTTTCCTAGCTCTTTTAGCTGCATGTAGTTCCCCGCCGCCCCAGACTCAGACAAAAGAATTGAAGATTTGCTTTTCGGTCTACCCTTCAACCCTAGATCCACGCACTTGTAATGATTTTATCTCCTCTACCTTGGTCTGCCTGGTCTACGAAGGACTAACC
>JBEHXF010000036.1:0-20901 GCA_048498835.1 Chlamydiota bacterium
TAGCGGAGGGATGCCCTCCGCACCACCCAGAGCCCCCTTGTTTTTGCAGCGCAAAAACCCACCACGACTCAAATTTTTTTATCTAAGCGATATCCGTTTGCTAGAATCTGCAGTTCCGACTTGGCCGAAGGGCAAGGCGCAGGCGAAATTTGTTTCCTCAAGCCCTAGCGAGAATCTCGAATCCTTTGAACGGCTTGAAGGAAACTAATTTGGCTGAAAGCTTTTTGCGCAGCAAAAAGGAACTGCCTCTTATTGAGGTGCGGGGCTTCCCCGCCTCTGTGGTGGTCTATCTCTGTGGTGAATTTTTATCCTGTCGCCGTTTCGGCGATCCTGCCCGCACGCTTCGTGCGGATCCTTGTTATTTCTTTTCTTTTTAGGGCTTTACTGGCTTTTTTTCTTCTTTGCGGCCTTATTTGTGTTGGATGAGGTGGTCGCCCACACGGAGAGAATTGGCTATGATGGTCAGAGCGGGGTTGACGGCTCCAGCAGAGGGGAAAAAGCTCCCATCGACAACGTAGAGATTCTCGACATCGTGGGTGCGGCAGTTGAGATCGAGGACAGAAGTGCGGGGATCGGTGCCGAAGCGAGCTGTGCCCACTTGGTGCGCAACGCCGGCGACCGGAATTTCTTTCTGCAGGTAGCCAGTTGTGTCGTGGTGATGAACGTTGTATCCTGTGACGCGGAGAATTTGCTTGAGCTTTTTGTAGAGGCGTCTGTGCGCTTCTTGATTGCGTTGTGTACAAATGAGGTGAAGTCGATCTTGATCGTCTATTAGGACGCGATTATTGGGGTCTGGAAGATCCTCAGAAGTGATCCACCAGCCGATGGCATGTCTGGCCATCCAATTGAGGAAAAAGTTTGGGACAAAGAAAGGGGCGTCGCCGCGCAGCATGGCACCTTTCACTTTGCCGAGGAGCTGGATGTGTCCGAGAGGATATTCAGAGTCAGGCGCATCGAAATAAAAGTCATTGATACCGATCGTTTTTTGAAAGATGACCGGATTTCTATGTGTTGAAAGGGCGACAATCGCTGAATTGAGGTGACACATGTAATTGCGACCCACTTGGTCTGAACTATTGGCGAGACCGTTTGGGTGCTGAGGCGATTTGGAGCGAAGTAATAGCGCTGCTGAATTGATCGCTCCACAAGAGACGATGATCCGATTGGCTTTTATGTGGACAATTTTTCCTTCGTGTTCTACGACAACTTCTGTTGCTCGTTTGCCTGAGGAGTCGGTGAGAATGCGAAGCGCTTTTGCGTGGGTGAGTAGGTGGACGTTGCTGTATTGCTTAAGAGTGGGAGCGATGCAGATGCGATGGGCGTCCGATTTGGCATTGACGAGGCATGGATAGCCATCGCAAGTATCGCAGCGAATGCAGAGACTATTTTCTGGATGCTTTTCATTGAGTCGGATGCCGAGCGGAAGGTGAAAGGGTTTGAGGCCTTCAGCTCTGAGCTGTCCGGCAATTTGCGCCATGTGAGGTTCGTGGCTAACCGGAGGAAAGGGATACGGTTTTTCTTCGGGCGGCTCGGTGGGATCTTCTCCGCGCTGGCCGTGGACTTCATAGAGCTCTTCGGCCTGCTGATAATACGGTTTAAAGTCAGAATATTTCAGGGGCCAGGCAGGTGAAAGACCGCCGTAATGCTGGATTTCGCCGAAATCGCGTTCTCGAAGACGGAGAAGCGCGGCTCCATAGAATTTAGTGTTGCCGCCTACATAATAATGGGTGCCTGGTTCAAAAGGCTGTCCTTTTTTATCGATCCAGGTTTCGCCGCAATTGTAGCGCCCTGCAGCAAAGACGGAGGTGGGATCCCAATTTTCTTTTTCTCGCGGAAGAAAACCACCTCGCTCGATGATGAGAATTTGTTCGCGGGTGGATGCTAGTTTATGAGCAAGCGTTCCGCCACCGGCGCCAGAACCGATGATGATCGTGTCGAATTGTCTATGCATGCCAGACCAACACAGCTTTGATTTCATCAGCAGGCTTTTTTCCTAAAACATGGGCAAAATCTTCATGAGCAATTTTTGCGGTGATGAATTGTTCGATCACCCCTTTCCATTCATTTTGGGCAGCTTCTAGATCGACAACTGCTTGTTTAAAATGCTCTTTGCTGGCGTTGACGCTGCCAAAAATCACCTGATTTTTTAGGACGATTTGCCGCATCATCGCACTTCCATTAACGTTAAGGGGGTGATCGCCGCCCGGAACGCCTGTCATCGCATAAATCCCATCATTGCCCAGTTTTTCAATGAGATCGAAATCGAGTTTTGCCACTCCAGCTGCTTCCACGATCATGTGGATTTGTCCGTAGGTCGTCTCGATCTGTTTCCAGCCTTTATCGCTGCTCTGAATGTATTTTCCTCCCATCGCTTCTAAAATTTTAGGACGCGGTGTGTGGGGATCGACAATATCGAGTCCAATGACGCGAGCCCCTCTGAGGCGGAGCACCATTGCAGCAAGGAGGCCGATGGGGCCGAGGCCTGCAACGAGAACCGTTTTATTTTGCAGCCATTCTTTTGCATTTGATTCAAAGGGGAGTCTTGCCGCTTGGAGTCGGCAGGCATGATCGATCGCCTTTTCTACCACGGTTGTGGGTTCTGTAAGAACGCCGATGAGTCGCAGAGCGGGCGGAACTTTGATGCAGTATTTTTCTTCATCGACGATGTACTCTGCCTGGTAGCCATGCAGCCCTTTAATGCCTCTTTCGGTGTAATCACCGGTTCGGCACATGTCGGGATAGCCTTTTTTGCACGGATCGCATTGATTGCAACCTCGTCGCACCATGATGACGACAAGATCTTTTGGCTTGAGCGTTTTTACCTCAGCGCCCACTTCCATCACCTCGGCGAGCACTTCATGGCCGATGATGAGGATTTTATCGCCCGGCGGCGCGTCTGCCCGTCCACCGTCAGCCTCTTCTCGATCCGTTCCGCAGATCCCGACTAATAGCGTTCGCACCTTCACTTGTGTCGGCGATTGAATGTTCGGCTCTGGCCAATCGACGATGGTTATTTTTGTTGTTCCGGGAGTGAGTGCTAGCGCTTTCATGAGAACCTTTTTAGGATCTCTTGTATCCCAACTAAAAAAGACTTTTCAATAAATTTCTGCCTTGTGGACATAAAAATAATTTGGCTGCTACTGTTTTTAGAAGGTGTTCTGTAGTGAAAGATATTAATCACAGAGTGCACAGAGATGAAAGAGAGTCACACAGAGAAAAAATTCTCAATTTCTGCTCGGTGAAGCTTCTTTTTCTCTCTGTGAACTCTGTGATTGTATTTCTTCAGAACTACACAAAAATTTGTCACAGAACATGCTCTAAGATCTGTAACCAGGGGTAAATAAATGGTTCTATCAACTGATACCACAAAAGTTTGGGCAAAGGTTGTCGCGAAATGTTGGCAAGATGAGACATTTAAACGACAGGTGATAACAAACCCAAATCGGGCGTTAGAAGAACAGGGATTAAAGATTCCAACAGGCGTTCGATACAAGGTTATTGAAGAGAAAGGACAAGAGCGCCACACCTATATCGCTTTGCCTAAAAAGCCTCGATCCGCCGATTTGAATCGCCATTTGAAAGAACTGAATGTGGACTCTGGTTCTTCATTTGGGAAAATCTGGTCCAAAGTGATCGCCAAAAGTTGGCAGGAAGAGGGATTTAGAGCTAGGGTTATCGCTGAACCCGCGAAGGTACTCGCTGAGGCTGGATATACATTTGATCCAGCGACAAAATTTAAAGTGATTGAAGAAGAGAGCATCGAAGAGCATGCTATTCATCTCTCTTTGCCTGCGAAACCGCAGAAGAGTGATTTACGAGAAGAAGAATTAAGGCATCTATCGGGAGCCCTTTGTGCATCTTGCGGCGGTTGTGCCTGTTAACTTGATCCGATTTAAGTCTTGTTATCACGTCGAAGACTTTGTCGATGAAGTGTTTCTTTTTTCCGAGAAGCAGACGCATCGTTTGCAGGGGAAACTATATGGTTTAGTTTCCCCCTTATTAAAACAGGCAACGCTTTCGGAACAGGAGATCGTTGATCGATTAGCCGATCAAGCATTGCCTGAAGAGATTCACTATGCTTTACAAAGATTGGAAGCAGGCGGGTATCTTGAGCGGGTAGAAGAAGATCTCCCCCCTGGTTTTACCTCTTTTTGTCATTTGCTAGGAGTAGAGCCGGCACTTGCCCGAAAACGGCTACAGGCTTGCCATCTTTCTGTCCTAGGAATTGGCTCTGTAAACCTTCAACCTATTCTTTCCGCTCTTGAAGCTATAGGTCTTACTTTATCTTCAGAAAAAGGCGACTTAACTTTGGTGGTAACAGATGATTATAGCCACCCTCAAATAGAAGCGCACCATCAGCAGCTCAAAGATAATCCGTGGATTTTGCTCAAGCCCAAAGGATGTGAAATTTGGCTAGGACCTCTTTTTCAACCGGGGCAAGCTGGGTGTTGGGTCTGCCTCGATCATCACATCAAGCGGAATGATTTAGAACGCTCCTATGTAAGAAAGAAAGGTGGGGCCCCTTTTTCTACTGCTATCTCCTCTTTTTCTGCGACCGAAGGGTTAGCCGCTCATTTTGCTGCGAGCGAGCTACTTAAATGGATTGTGAAACCAGAAGCTTCCCTTCTAAATAAAAACCTCCTTTCTTTTGATGCTCTGCAAACCAAATTCCAAGAGCATCGCTTGCTTCCGCTCAGTAGCTGTAAACACTGTGGGAAAGAGAGCATGAGATCATTCCATCCTCCGGTTTTCAGCGGAAAGAAAAGGGGAATAAGTGATGGGGGATATCGAAGCCGCTCTGCGGAACAAACGTTGAAAAGCCTTTCGCCCTACATCAGCCCGATTTTAGGGGTTGTGAGTTCTCTACACGATTCGGCTTTAGACTCTTCTCTTCATGTGTATTATGCAGGCAATAATTTTGCCGTGGCCAATTCTTTGGAAGGATTGGAGCCCGACGCTCTCCGCAGTCGCTGTAGCGGAAAAGGTCAGACAGAGGCGCAGGCTAAGGCGAGTTGTCTTTGCGAAGGGATTGAGCGGTATTCTGGAATCTTTCAGGGAGATGAGCCGAGAATCCGGGGAAGTTACCGAGAACTGAAGGGCAATGCGATTCAACCGAATGACATACAGCTCTTCAGCTCTCGGCAATTTAAAATCCGCGAAGAGTGGAATAGGGTTCATAAGAGATCTCATCGAGTTCCCAGGCTTTTTTCTGAATGCGAAGAAATAGAATGGTCGCCCGTCTGGTCTCTCACTGGCAAAGTTGTGAAATATCTTCCCACAGCTTTGTGTTACTATTCTTATCCCGATCCCTCGCCACCTTGCTATGCCGATTCCAATGGAAATGCCGCGGGCAATTGTTTAGAAGAGGCGATCTTGCAAGGATTTTATGAGCTTGTCGAGAGAGATAGCGTAGCCATTTGGTGGTACAATAGAATCTTGAGAAATCGTGTCGATGTTCGAAGTTTTGCCGATCCCTATTTAGATCTGTTACTTGAAGAGTATGCGGCGATTGGGAGAGACGTTTGGGTACTGGATATCACGAGCGATTTGCCCATTCCTACTTTCGTCGCACTTTCAAAAAGCGCTAAAGGGGAGATTCTCTTTGGTTTTGGGGCTCATCTCAATGCTTCGATCGCCCTTTCTCGCGCACTGACTGAAATGAATCAGTTCCTTCCTCTTCTAACAAAATTAAAACTCTCTGAAAACGATTGGCTTAAAATGGCAACCATAGAAAATCAGCCCTACCTTCGAGGCCATGAGAGGGAGCCAATGAAGGTGAAAGAGGACTATCCCAAGGTTGATTGCGACGATCTTTTGAGATGCCAATCACTCGTTGAAGAGCGGGGAATGGAGATGTTGATCCTAGATCAAAGTCGCGATCCGATCGATTTGAAAGTAGTCAAGGTCATAGTTCCGGGACTCAGACATTTTTGGCCCCGTTTTGCACCCGGTCGCCTCTATGATGTGCCGGTAGCGATGGGATGGCTTAAAAAGCCGCTCCAAGAATCTGAACTCAACCCTATACCCATGTTTATTTAGCTGTGCTTTTACAACTCAAACCAAATGCGCCTTTCGAAGCTTTAACCGATCATTGGTTTCATAAGCTGATTGAGGTGGGTGAAGATCGGCTCATCTCGTTTTTTTATGGCTTAGAAAAATTAAAGACCTCTGGGTGGATCGATTACACCATTCCAGCTTATTTAACGTTCATTCCCTTTTCTCCGTTTGAGAAAAAGCCACTGAACGAGACGAGCGCTTATCGCCTCTCTCGCTTTTGTTATACCCGTTTAGAGGGAGATAAAATCGTCTTAGAGTCTCCTCTTTTTTCTGGAAGGATTGAACTCATCGGGCCGATGGGAATATCTCTTTATTTCCGTCTTGCAAAACCTTGCTCCCTACTCGAATTAGTGGCCGAATTTCCAATGGCAAAAAGCTACATGGAATTATTGGTGTGGGGCCAGATGTTGGTGGAAGAAGAGGAGCTTTCTCAATGGGCTTTTCACGATCTTCTTTTCCACAGCAAGACTCGACTGGAAAGAGCGCCACCCGATTTTATGAAGCTCTATCCTTTTCAACAAGCTCCTCTACCTGTCGTTAAATCGATCTCTAATCCGATCGAGATCATCTCTCTATTTAGACCTGATATCGAAGCATTAAAACGGAGTGACGTTTCCTTTACACAAGTTTTAGAGACCAGATCGTCTCAAAGAAAACAGGGCAAGACTCCTCTCACCATGGAGCAACTGGGAGAGTTTCTGTTTCGGACGGCGCGAATTCAAGCGCTCAAAGTCAATCAGTGTGAGCTTTCGGAGCGCCCTTATCCAAATGCAGGTGCGCTCTATGAACTGGAAATTTATCCTCTTATTCATAGTTGCGAGGGACTTTCTGCTGGCCTTTATCATTACGATCCTCTCAACCATCGTTTGCTAAAACTAAGAGAGGGTGACTGGAGAACAGAGAGTTTGTTGAAACAAGCCCAGCTTTCAACTCAAAGCGACTCCTTTTCTCAAGTCCTTTTGATCATCGCTGCCCGTTTTCAGCGGGTGAGTTGGAAGTATCCAGTCTATTCCTATTCTCTCACGTTGAAAAATGTGGGCGTCTTGCTTCAGACGATGTACCTTGTCGCTACAGCAATGGGGCTCGCTCCTTGTGCGATTGGAAGGGGAGATGGTCGTCTGTTTTCTGAGCTAATCGGATCAAAAGATGGGGAAGAAACGAGTGTGGGAGAATTTATGTTAGGCTCGAGTGGCGAATGAGAAATTTAGGCATTGGCGTTGGATTGAGATCTGCGCATTACCGAGAAATTTTAGCGGAAAAGCCGCCGGTGGATTGGTTTGAGATCATCAGTGAAGATTACTTGAGTTTAGAGGGACAAAATTTTGATTTTCTTGAGAAAATATTAGATCTTTATCCAGTGGTGCAACATGGAGTTTCTCTCCATATCGGGAGCGCTGATCCCCTCGATTTTGACTATTTAAGAAGATTGAAAAAATTAAGCCGAGTTACCAAAACGCCTTGGATTTCAGATCATCTCTCGTGGGGCAAAGTCGCAGGGGCTCATTACCACGATCTTCTTCCTCTGCCGTTTACAAAAGAGGTTGTTGCCTACGTCGCTGAGCGAGCGAGGATTGTGCAGGATTTTTTGGAACTTCCCTTTGCTCTTGAAAATGTCTCCTCGTACACCTCCTTTAAAGTGGATGAAATGGCCGAGTGGGAGTTTTATGGAGCTATTGTGGAGCGGGCAAACATTCATATGATGCTGGATGTCAATAACTTATATGTTTCATCGAAAAATCACGACTTTTCCCCACAAGAGTACTATGAAAAGCTACCATTGGATCGAGTGATCCAGATCCATTTAGCGGGTCATAGAGACATGGGACTTTATCTTCTCGATACCCACGATGCTTTTGTCTCTGACCCTGTTTGGGAACTCTACGGTGAGATTTATCCAAAAACGAAAGGGGTATCGACGCTGTTGGAATGGGATGACCAATTTCTCAGTTTCGAGCGAACGTGGAAAGAGGCTCTGAAAGCAAAGCGATTTCAACAGCAGGTGGTGCATGAGACCGCCTCCTGAACTTCTCTCATTGCAGAGCCAGTTTACGAAAGCTCTTTTAAGAGAGGACGAGACGGCGGATCTATGGCTCTGTGGAAGCCCTGGTTTGCCAGCCAAAAAGAGAATGGGGATTTATCGCGAGAGTTATCAAACGCGAATCATCCAATTTCTCTTGGCTCATTTTCCCCTTGCGTGCCGATTTTTGGGGCGAGAGCGGTTTTGCCAAGAGATTACGCTCCCATATTTAAGCGATTGCTATTCTACCGACTGGCGCCTTGAGCAGTTTGCTTTTCATCTCGTTCTTTGGTTTGAAAAACGTGATCCCTTTCTTTTAAGTCTATTGCAGGCTGATTTGCGTTGGCTGATGTGTTCGCTTGCAAAGCACGTGGTTTCTCCCATTCCCGATCTTTTTTCTACTCCACTCGCTTTGCAGCCTCACGCCTCTTTGATCCAGTTAGAGGGAGATCTGTTTCATCTCCGACTGGAAAGCGAGTGGAGGCCGCCTCGCGAGGGGATTTTTCAGTATCTCTTATTTAGGTCGAAAACGATGGCTGTCGTAGCGGCTCCCATCAGTGAAGTTTTTTATCACCTCCTGAATGAAAAGGGATGTTCTTGCAATGAGGCAATCACAAGATTAGAAGAGATCTATCCCTCTCTCGACTATGCTCTGCTCTATTATTCCATGGAGCGATTTAAAGACGCTTTTTTAGTGAGCACGAGTAGTGCAGCGATCCCAAAACAGATCGAGCCTACAATCAAAGAAATTTGATTGGTCAATCCAAGCCACGGAGAGGTGATGACAATCGCAATCAAAAAGCCCAATGCTTGCAGCGATTGCATGATTCCCATGACTTCTCCCTGGAGTTCTTTTTTCACGCTATTGGACGCAAAAGCGAGTGCTGTTGAGATAAATAGGGCGTAGAAAAATTCTTGAAAGGGGATGACATACCAATTCAGTTTAGGGTTTTGAGTAAAGAGCAGTAAAAGAAGGGTTGTAGCGATGGCGAGTGAGCAAATTCCAAAGATCCATCCTACATGAAAGCGCCCGAGGAAGGGCTGAATCAAGATGCTGCTCGATAGGACAAACCAAATCGCCGCATAAGAATAAAAATCACCTACTTGATTAGGGTGAAGTCCGTAACGTTCCAGCCAGTTCACCGGGATGAATTGCCAATAAGCCGACCACCCGATCAAAACGCTTAAAAAGATGATGAAAAAAATAAGCAGGTGAGCCCATTTAAACAGAAGATCGATGCTTCGAAACATCGACGTGGGATTAAATTCCGTCTTCATTTCTACAGGGACTGGATCTTTAAAAAAGAGGGCGAGAAGAGCCATGTTGATGAGAACGAGGCAAAGCGCTAAGAGAAAAGGTTCGATGTATTTGCCATTTGCCGAGAGTTTTCCGCCAATAACGGGCCCGAGAGCAGCTCCGAGGCCGGCGGCTGTTGTGATCCAAGCGAAATTTCTCGCCTTTTTTTCAGGGGGGCTAATATCGCCGATTACAGCGTTTGCGATCGCTGCGCCAGTTGCTCCAACACCACCGATCAGTCGCCCAGTGAGCAGGAGAAAGGGGTGGTCGAACCAGATCCCTGCAATAGCCAATCCATGACTGAGACAAATCACCGACAAAACAATGAGGAGCATCTCTTTGCGTCCCCAAAGGTCGGAAAAAAAACCGGCAAAGGGAGCTGAGAGAAAGGCGGTTATCGGAGCTGCAGCTAACAAAATGCCGAGCCAAAGCCCCCGCTTTTCAGCAGAGGCTGAGCCTGAGAGAAATTCTACACCTTGCTGAAAGGTGATGGAGGAAAAGATCGGAAAAACAATCCCGATGCTAAAGGTTGCAGTAGCTGCAATCAGAAAGAAAATAAAGAAAGTATGTTTGTGGTGCATACTTTCGAAGAATCAGAGATTACCTGTTTTTCAACAAGAAAAAATCTTTCGTATGAAGGCGCCCTTTTTGATTTGATAAATGGGTAAGAGCGCGACTTGCTGCCTTTTTTATATTTCTGGAACCCTTGCCGGCATTGTCGACAAGAGCCTCAATGCGCTCTTCTATAATCGGATGGTATTTTCTGATCGGTTCTTCTGTGATGGGATCAATTTTAGGTTGTTGTTTATAGGATGCGTTTGCGCTTATTTTCATAAATTCCCAAAGTTAAATTTAAAGGAATAAATGATACGAAACTTAACCTAAAAAATACAGAAAATTTCTCAATTCTTTAAAAATGGCTTCATCGTATCCGCAAAGTCGGCTAACTCTAAGTTTGTCCATTCGCGAGTCAGCTCTAAGTGTCGAGTCTCTTTTTCTCCTCTGCTTTGAGCTTTTTTAAAGGCCAAACGGTGAAGTCTCTTTAATTCGACTGTAGCTTTTTTTATCTGGTGTTTAGAAACTCCAGATGAAATGCGTTCTCGCCAATTTTGAATGATCTGCTCAATTCGATTGGTGCTTGCGTGCTTTTTTTTCAAGATTGATGCGGTGGATAGTGGATGATCTTTTGGAGTGCGAATCGGATTGCAGAAATAATAGGGGGTAGTAACTGTAGATTCCGGCGTAGGAGGCATCTCCAGAAGTTCTGATGTTGGTGAAGAGGGAATGGAATTTCCTGAAGAGATAGATTTAACTGACATGGAACACCTTGTGTAAAGAAATTATTATAATAAAGTTAAGATTTATTTTCGAACAAGGGAAATCCCAGCGGTGACTCGATCATCGAGATCGAGGTGGCTGTAAGAGAGGCGGAGTTTGAGAACAGAGCTGAGCCAAGTGTAAAGATCTACTTTGATCTCATTATAGGGCCTCTCTCCTGCTCGCGCAAAGCCATGGTGAGAGCGGATGTGACATTCCCAAAAGGGAGTAGGGCGTATGAAAATATGGGCTAAAAGAGTGACTCGACGATCGGATAGAGGGGAGAGCAGGAGTTCCGATTGAGAGCGAGTTACATCGAGGATAAAACTTTCATGATCGGCTTTGCGCCAATCGTATTGCGAGCGGTAGCGCCCCTCTAGAGCAAAAGCGGCGTTTTCATTTAGAGTCCATTGAATACGTGTATTGGAATAGTCGACAACTTGATTGCGAAAGTTCCAACAATTGCGTAAAGAGAAGTTGAGTGTTGCGATGTTCCAGTAAAGATCTAAGTAGGCGCGCGGCACGACTTGTGGAATCGTAAAATCGGCAAAAAAAGCGTTGGCATACACATCGGCCACTAAAGAGGGGCCTTGGAATTTTCTTTTCTTTGAAAAGAGAATGTTTCTCACCCCTCCTTGCAATTGTGTGATTTGGTGATAGCCGTCTTGGATTGTGAAGATATAATGGCTGTCTGGGCCGACCGTTGGTTTGCTAAGACCCGTCAATTCGAGATAAGGTTCGATCTGGTGTTGGTAGCGCAAGTAATTTCGCGATGCCCTTGCATCGAGACGTGCGCCATAGGTCAAAAGACCCATTGTTTTCACATCAGAGGAGGGGGAGTTGCCATAAAAAATGCCGATGAAGCCTAGATTGGGCGTAAAGGTAGTGGGTCCTAAGTAAAATGGGCGATAGAGCCTTTCTCTCGCCTCAATGCGAGGAGAGTGATAGCTCGATAAATTTTCAATGAGATGATCCGAGTAAACGAAGTCGAGATAAGAAGCTTTGATCACGCTGGTCGAATAGATACCCGTTCTTCCTAATTCGAGCGGATGCGTGGAGAGATAAACTGAGGGGAGGTCTTGTTTAATCGATTCGAATCCATTGACTCGCGGGCGAAATTTAAAAGAGCTAATGAGACTATTTTCTTGATGGCGGAGATAAAAGAGAGTTCGCTTAGCGGTATTCACTTCGAAATCTTCGCTTCGAAAATCTCCCGGCATTCGGACATCGCTATATTTATCCCAGCTCAAGGTCGTGCACGTCTTGCCGCTTTCGCTCTCCATGTTGAAAGCGCCTTGTAACCTATATCGACGCATTTTATCGGGCGCTGTTTCTAACCGATCTGTGGCTAAATAGCTCCTAGTGACAAAACTCGTTTTGTAATCGCTCGGAAGATATTCGGTTTCAAAGGCGCCGCCCCATCCCGTTCGCCAGCGATACTCGACTCTTCCGTACATCGCAAAGTCTTTCCAAGAGTAAAACTGATAGCGAATCATCGCTCTTGGCCCCTGTCCTTTATCCCAGTTCACGCTATAGCGGAAGATCGGCTCTTTAAATTTCCTCAAATTTACCTTAAAAGAGGGGAGCCACATCGCAGGAATTTGAAAGATGCGAAAGCGAACTCGATTTGCTTCAACCAAGTCTCCTTTTTTGACATTGACCCGATAGGCGTGGATGTCCCAGGTGCTTTCGGCATTTTCGCAGGTCGTGATAAAGGCATTGGTGACTTTGTAATTTCCGTCGGGTTGAAGTTCAATCTCGTCGCCGCCGACGTACCAAATTGAGGAGAAGGTTTTTCCCTCATAAATCACACCCGATCTTGTTTCGAAATCGTATTCGAGTTTTCGTCCGACATAAATCCTTCCCTTATATTGGATGAGGAGATCTCCTTCCGCATCAATTTTGTGGACGCCCTCTTTTCTTATATACTCGATCTTGCGGGCTTGAATGCGGATGTCTTGATTGCGGATGATTCCGCCCTGTGTCGTATACAATACGCCATTTTTATACGTTGGATTTCTCAGATCGACCATCATCTCTGGCGTTGGCATGGGAGTGCAGACAGGCTTTAATTCTGCAGCCAGGAGCGAGAGTGGGAGTAGGCAAAGTAGAAATCGCATGGTGCGATTGTAAAAGAGCGGCGCGTAATAGAAAAGAGGAGTCTCGTGTGCAATTCACCACAGAGGAGACAAAGAAGAAAAGAGAAATAACAAGGATCCGCACGAAACGCGCGGGCAGGATCGCCGCAAAGCGGCGACAGGATAAAAATTCACCACAGAGATAGACAACCACAGAGGCGGGGAGACCCCGCACCCCAAAGAGAAGTAGTTCCTTTTGCTGCGCAAAAACAAGGAGGCTCTGAGTGGTGCGGAGTGCATCCCTCCACTATCCTGTCGCCGTTTCGGCGATCCTGCCCGGCGCTTCGCCGGATCTTTGTTCCTTCTCTTTTTTTGGGGTGCGGGGCTTCCCCGCCTCTGTGGTGGTCTATCTCTGTGGTGAAATTCTCTTCTTTGTGTCCTCTGTGATGAACCGCCCACGATCGCTTGTTATTCGGTGGCTTTCATGAGAAGGCCCATGAGTGCGTAGCGATTGAGGGGATTGCCGTATTGGATCGCTTCGAGGAGGAAGGCGATGCTCTTTTCATCACGGCGGGACGCGATGGAGACGAATGAATCGATGAGGAGTTTGGATGTTTCCTCGGGAGAGAGTGAGTAGTCGGCTTGGTCCATCCGGAATTTCCACGGGAGAAGGGGGCGGAGGCGGATGAGTTCAGCTTCTTTTTGGTGCATGACCCATCGGGCGACGTGTTCTTCGTGCGGACCTTCTTCTTTGAGGCGATAGAGCGAGAGGTGGCAGTAGTCGCGGATGAGGGGGGAGTTCATTTTGGTGGAACCTTCTCGGAGGACCTGTTTGGCTTTATCGGTCTGGAGGTTTTCGAGGAGGGAGATGAGAGATGGGACGAGATCGTTTTGTTGGCGGTGGAAGAGGAGGCGGGAGAGGTGGATGAAGTCGTCTTCCGGTAGGTGGATCGACTCGCGGAGGAGATGTTCGCGAATGGCGAGGGAATAGGAGAGGTCGATGGTGGGATCTTTTGCGCGGAGTTCGGCGGAGGGAACTGCTTTGAGCGCGGTGAGAGAGCGGCCGATCGAACCATAGGGCTGGAAGGCGAGATTGCGGGCGTCGTCGAAGAGGATGTCCATGAGGATGGGCAGACAGCGTGGGTCGCGGTGTTGAAGGAGGGCAGCGGCGGCGTTTGTGCGGATTTGAAGGTCGGTTGACTGGACCAGTTCGGCAAGGAGCGGCTCAGTACCAGAGATAAAGCCGAGAGCGGCGATGGCGAAGACGTTTTTCTTGCGCGCGAGCTCTTCGATATTGGGGATGTAAGAGCGATCGCCGAGTTGAAGCATGCAGAGACACGCTGCGAGGCGAACGGTGTCGGTAGAAGAAGTTGTGTGGCGTTTGATTTTCGGAATCATGGAGGTGTCTTTGAGCGCGCCAATGGCAAAAAGGGTTGCTTCGAGTTCCGCGATGTGGGAATGAGAAAGGCGTTTTCTGAGGAGGGGAAGGAAATCATCACGGCCGAGGCGGGCGACTTGGAGAATGGATTCGATGCGGACATTGAGATCGGGATCTTCAATCAGGCGGCGAAGTGTTTGGGTTGCGTCATGTGTGCCGATGAGTGCGAAAAGGGATGGGAAGAAGGGTTTGTAGACAGGAGGGAGGCGAAACATGAGGCCCTCAATTTGGCCTACAGCGTGAGGGTGTTTGCGAGCGGAGAGATAGTAGGCGGCTTCCATGCGGGTGGAGAGAAAGTCGGAGCTCATAGCGATGTTGAGGAGGTCGTCGGTTCGGTCATCATCGATTTTGGAGATAAAGTGGAGAGAAAGGAGTTGGGTTTGAGGATCGGGGTGGGTGATCCCTTTTTCGAGAATTTCCAGCGAATTGCTTGAGCCAGAGAGCCCTGCGCCGAAGAGGGTGATCATAAAGGTTTGGTGATCTTCACTCTGAATCCCTTTCTGGAGGAGGGTTAGGCCCATTTGTTGGAGCATCTCAAAGTCATGCCGCCCTGTGAGAGAAGCGTATTGGCGATAGCGCTCAATCGATTCTTCAATCTTATTTTGCTGCATGAGAAACAGCGCTTGGAGTTTTGTCTCGGAAGGAGAGACGGCCGCTAGGAGCGGAATTGGAAGAGCTAGACAGACTTGAAGAAATCCCATAGATCGATCCCCGCTTTGAGCAACAGGCGCCGCAGTGTTTGAAGAGGCAGCCCCATAACGTTGTAATAGCACCCCTCGATTCTTTTGACAATCAAACTACCAGCTTGTTGGATCGCATACCCACCTGCCTTATCAAGCGGATGGAATACTTTTGCGTAGGCACGAATCTCAGGCTCAGTGAGTTCGCAAAAATGAACGCGGGCAAGTTCAGCCTCAGAAAAAAGTTTTCCGGAGGTTGCAACGCAGACGCCGGTATAGACCTGATGCTCCTTTCCCGACAGCTCGCGGAGCATGGCGTAGGCCTCTTCCATCGTTTCGGGTTTTAGAAAAAGTCGCCCTTGTCGGTGGACGACCGTGTCAGCGGTGAGGATGATCTCTTTTGGGTATTTTTCCACCAGAGCCATCGCTTTGCGCTTAGCGATCTCGCGGGCATACTCAGCTGGATCTCCTTCGAAAAGGACGAGAGATTCATCGAAATCGGAACTAACTTGTCGGAAAGGGAGCGAAAAGAAGTTTAAAATTTCACGACGGCGAGGAGAAGCTGAACCGAGTAATATTTCCATCGCGATCTAGCATGCCATAGATGGGAATTTACGAGAAATGGTAGACTCTTCCCCTTTTTTAGGAGAATGAGATGTCTACCCCACCTATTTCTGCACCCGCGCCACTACCGCCACCCGTTCCACAACCTGCAGCGCCTCCTGCTCCTGGCTATTTTGAAACGGCAGCCAAGGCAGTTTGGGCTTACGTTAGATCTATTTTTGAGGCGATTGCCAAGTTTTTTGGTTGCGCGAGCGAACCTGTAGAAAAACCTGAAAAGGCGATCTTGGCCAGGCTAAATGAGGGTCTGTATTCAGGTCCAAGCCTTCTCTTTCTCTTCAAACAATACTTTCAAGAAGAAGAGCAGGTTGTGGTCTATCGATTTGAGGGGCAACAGCTCAATCAACGAGAACCATTGCAAAACGAGCCGCGTGGGTGGTTTAGCTCAGCTCCTGCTGAAAAGACATTGCAACAACAGCTTGAAGAAACTGTTCAAAGGGGAGAACACGCCGTCTTCAATGATCCAAAAATTTTAATCCCTTATCTTTCTGATCGACTCAGCCAATTATTAATGAAAGGAACGGCATGAATCGAGTTCCAAATTTATTTCCACCATCTATACAGGTCCCGAATTTTGCATTTCCACCCAATGGATCACCTCCTCTAGTTCAAAGAGTTGAATCTGTACGAGATGGTTTATTTCCTAGCTTTGCATATGGAGTACCTCTTCAATTAGATCGATCTCCCGAATTAGATCGATCTAAACTGAGAAATCTCGAGTATCTCTCCTCCCATCCATCACATCGCCCTGAGGATCAAAATTTTTCTGCTCTATTTGAACTTTATTCACAGGCAGTGATGGAAAATCCAACTTTACTTGCACTGAGAGGAGATGAGCTGTCCAGAAGAAATGAAAATATTCCAGCTATCCTCAATTATGATTTAGCTTTAAAATTGGATAGGAATTGCCTAAGAGCTCTCATGGGGAAAGCAGTTGCTTTGCTCTTATTAAACGACAAGTTCGAAGATTTGCTGGAGGCTCAAAAGCTAATGAATTCGTATGAAGTCATTGCAGTGGAATATCGATGCCAGGGAAGTGCTGCGGTACGAGAAATTAATCAATTAATTGAGCAAAAAATAATGGAAAGAATTCAGGCTCATACAGGTGTGAACTCGCAGAGCGAAATGAGTATACCGTGAATGATTGAAGAATCGGGAGATGGCAAGGAGGCGCCCTAAATTTGAGCCAGGCGCCGCCAGAACCGATTCTTCAATCACGAGCGGTATAACGGCTAGGCCGTTACTCAATGTCTTTCATTTTCTTTTTGCCCCGTTTTCCTGAGGGACCCGCTGTTTTTGCGTTGAGGTCGACCCAGATTGGCGAGCTCCAGGCGATGTGGCCATCAGCTTGTGTCACGCGAAGATAATAGTAGACGAACGGAGGTCGGTCTTCTTTTGGCTCGAGGGCGATGGAACCGAGAAGATCGGTGTCATCGATTTGGAAGTCGATCTCCATGTTCTTTGTCTCGAAAGTGCGGAACACTTTCCCATTGCGGATGAGGGCGGCCTCAATGATGGGCTGTGTTCCAATTGCGTAACCGACGAGGTGTCGGTTGAATTCAAGGCCGGGGCGGCTCTTCGTATCGATTTCAGCGCCCATGCCAAATCCAGCAATGTGGAGACCGAGGATCATCCGCTCGCCAGTTGTGGCGTAGCAAGAGCGGGCCTGAAGCGCTTCCATGAGGGAGCTTCGGTTGTGCTCTTTAGCGAGGATCGCAGTGAGTCCAGGAGTGTATTGCGTTTGATTTGCTTCATAGAGCTCGCTGTAAGGACCGCGATCGTCGTAGCCGCCGGCGACAAAACCAAAGCGACATCCGTTATTGAGGGCTTTGACGAGAGAGCCTTCAGCTGACTCGGAAATCCCTTGTTTTCCGCCGCCCGATATTGGGCGTGGATTTTTTTCTTTCGCTGTGCACTCAGAAGATCCCCAAGCATTGTAAATTTCGGCGACTCGTTCAAACTCAGAGTTGAAGTCGGCAAAATTATAACAGGTCGTTTTGCCCATTGAGAAAGAGGGCATCGCGATCATTTCTTTCGGGTTATTTGTCTTGTAGATTTTCTTGAGGGAGTTGTTCTTGGTGTCTTTGCGTCGAAGGATCGGCTTCGAATCTTTCGAATAGAGGAATTGGCGCAGGCCCTCTTCATTCGATTCGCCGAGCCACTGGAAGCCGAGCATAGCGACAAAGCGGTCGTCTTCGTTGAATTCAGCCACTTGCTGAACAATTGCTTTCCAAACGTCGTTTGAGGTCTCTTCTTCGCTATCGAAGCAAGAAGTTGCCACGAATTGAAGAGCTCGATCATCGCGCATGTGACGGAGGTAGGCCTCAATTCCGGTCGAAGAATCAAATCGCTCTGATTCACCGTGTAACATCCCCCAGAAAAGACTGACGGCGCCCTCTGGAAGGCATTTAATCGGTGGAGAAAGATAGCTTTCTTTTGTCTTGAGATTGCGCAGTTGGATTTTATAGATGCCCGGTTCGTTGAAGTAGAGATTGGGCAGAGCGATAAAACCAGTTTCTGGAACGAATAGTTTCCAGTTGAGGTTCTCGCGCAGGTGCTCATAGCTGAGGTCGATGAGCGTCCCTTCTGGCGCATTGGAAGTGAGATTGCCATAGACGTCTTCGAAGCGGACGATCACGTCAAATCGCTTATTGCGAGCGACGAGGGACGGAGCTACGATTCGGAGGGTTTTGAGTTGATTGCCCCGCACGTCGAGGTGGAATACTTCGTGTTCTTTGTAGTCGCCTTTTCCTTTTGGATCGATGAAGAGATTGAAGGGTCTTCGGCGTTGAACGATTTTTTGTGAGATATTCCCTTTTTGGGGGTCTTTATCGGGAGAGCCCATAAAGATGGTGAGTTGGTCGCCCGATTTTAGTTCGATAGGGAGAGTGAATTCAAAAGAAGCAGTTCCTACAACCGGATGGTTGACTTCAGAGGCATTGAGGATTTTCCCACCGGGAAGTTCAGCCCAAATGACGTTGGCTTTTTCTTTGAGATTCGTGGAGGGAATTTGCCAGTCGATTGGGCGCCCGCCGCTTTCTAAATCGAAGCGTAGCTTGGTCCCTTTCGGAAGTTGGTTGGCAGTTGTATAAATAAATTTCCAGGTGGCGGAATCGCCAGCCAAAGCGTGATTTGGTTCGCAATAACAGATCGAACGGCGCATCGAACAGACTCCTGAGGTAAACCACTAATTTTGCCTAAACGGAACATGAAGGTCAAGATTAGCGTGGAACTCTCTTTCAAATAAAGTATTTGATAGGGGGAGACTGGTTCTTTTAATCACAGAGTTCACAGAGACGGAAGAGAGAGTCACACAGAGAAAAAATTCTCAATTTTGATTAATTTCCCATTTCTTCTCCGTGGAGCTCCTTTTCTCTCTCTGTGTAACTCTGTGATTGATTTTTGCTCAGGAGGCTTTTAGAGCTCGTCGTGAGGTCTTTGTCGCGGAGTTATTTTAATTTTTTTGAGCGAGCGCTCATTGGAGGAGAGGACTTCGAGATCGAAGTCGTCATGGGAGAGGCGCCAGCCTTTGGAGGGGATGGTGCCTGCGCAGTGGAAAACATAGCCGCCGATCGTTTCATATTCAGGGTTGGGAGGGATTCGAACGCCGAGCCTTTCTTCGATGTCGATGATGCTCATTTTTGCATCGACCACCCATCCGCCAGTGGGCAATTCCCAAAATTCTTCCGCATCGCCAATGTCGTACTCATCTTCAATTTCTCCGACGAGCTCTTCTAAAATATCTTCAATGGTCACAATCCCTTCGGTACCGCCGTATTCATCGACGATGATGGCCATGTGGATTTGTTTATTGCGGAATTCTTGGAGAAGTTGAGCAATTTTTTTATTTTCGGGGGAGTAGAGAACTGGTTTTGCAATCGTGTCGAGTGTCAGATCGAGATTTTGGCCGGGCAGGGCGTAGGTTTTCAGCAGATCTTTGTAGAGAATAACGCCGACGACATGGTCTAAACTTTCGCGATAGATGGGGATTCGGCTATAGCCTTCTGAGGCGAAGAGCTTGGTCGCTTCACGGATGGTTGTGTCTGCGGAAAGGGCGAAGAGATCGACGCGGGGCACCATGATCTCTTTTGCGACTCGTTCCTTAAAATTGAGGAAGGAGCTAATCAGCTTTTGATCCGATGGGTCGAGGTGTTGTTGTAGCTCCGATTCACGGATGATTTCTCGAAGTTTGGTTTTATCGGTCAACATCTCGGCCGATTCTTCGTCGATATGGAGTTTGCGGACGAGTCCGCGGGTGAGTTGAAGGAGAATGCCGACGAAAGGGAATAGAATGATGAGGTAGAGGGAAGCGAAGGGAGAGGCGAGAAGGAGGATAAAGCGGCTCCAGAGGCTTGCGGCTAGGCGGACGAGATAGTCGAGCAGGACCGATAGAGCGATGATGGCGCCACCTGCTGCGAGGAGCGGCGGCCAGTCTTGTGACGAGAGAGAATTGTGGAGCGCGTTATGGAGCGAGGGAAGAGTGGAGATGAGGTAGAAAAAGCTCGAAGTGCCGTAGGCAAGCATAAAGATCTGCTTGCTGATTGAGATGGAAAAGTAGAGGTTTTCCCAATCATGTTTTCGGAAGATGTGTTTTAAAAAAGGGCGGAAAAAGAGCAAGGGAGCGTGGGCAGATCGAAGGAGCTCTTTGGATTTAAACTTGCCGAGGCGCAAGATAGCGGTGCTACAAGCGGTTAAAACGAGCGAGCCAAACAGAAAGAGGATGGGGAAGATGGGGGATTCTAAAAGAAACGTCATGGCCTTAAAGTTAAATTTAGCTTCTTGATGTGAGCCATACACCGTTTTTCCATTTTACGCATTGTTTTCTTCGATACCGGGTCTAAGTCGTCGAATCCGAGACAATGGAGAAGGCCGTGAATGATGTAGAGAGTGGTCTCTTCATACGGATCGCCCCCTTTTTTATCGGTGTATTCAATCGCGGTTTGTGGACATACGAATACTTCACCGAGATGCTCGTCATCCAGGGGAAAGGAAATACAGTCTGTGGTCGTTGGGTCATCAAAGTATTCTGCGTGGAGCGCAGAAATCTTTTTTGTCGTTACAAAATAAAGCGAGACTTCGGTGTGCTTGTTGCCAAATTCAGAGAGAACGGCTTGGACGATCTTTCGAGCGGAGGCTTTAGAGAGGGGGAGATTTTTTTGTGTATTGGAAAGATGAATTTTCACTGAGGGGAGAGCCGAGGTTCGCTCGGCTCTGAATCCTTTATACTACAGGTGTTTTGGGGAGGCCAGTCACTTTCGTGTTCTTGCCGTCAACCCAGCGGCCCAATTTGCGGAGAGCATCAACGCGCTCGAAGCGCTTCAAGACGTTCCGTTTTTTTGCGCCTTTTTCGATCAGCTCCTCTCTCAGATCCTTGAGCTGCCCGTTGGCCAAGCTCA
>JBEHXF010000037.1:0-20707 GCA_048498835.1 Chlamydiota bacterium
GTCTGGTCGCCACTTAAGTATTTTTTGAAGAGCGAATGGATTTTCGTCTTTAGCAATTGGTTTGCTTTCTTCGCTTTGACCACTTCTTTTATTCCTCTTGCCCTCTCCTTCTTTGATTTTATGGCGGACGGACTGCGGTGGGAAAAGAAAGGAATGCAGCGGGCTACTCTTTGCGCGATCGTTTTTGGCATCCCCGCTGTGATTGCCATCCTCTACCCTCATATCTTTCTCGTAGCTTTGGGATACGCCGGAGGGATTAGCTGCGCTCTTCTCTTTGGTCTTATGCCTCCGGTTATGGCTTGGGTTTGCCGTTACATCAAGCGCTACCCGCTAGAAAACCGCCAACTACCCGGCGGAAAGCCGCTTTTAATTGGACTCATGATCTTCGCCTTCTGCATTCTCGCTGGCGAGATCATCCAACAAATGTTATAGGGATAAGATATGGCTAAAGATCATCTCGAACTCTTCCGTGCGAAAGAAACGACGATGGCCAATCTCGAGGTCATCCGCCAATCGCTTTTGCAGTGTGTCGATGAAGGGATGATCGATTTGGAAAATGTCCTTTATAATCAGTGTCTTGATCTCATGGATAACGGCCCTATGATTGAAACATGGGGTGAACTTGAAGAGCTGATCGCCCGGGCTAAAATTCTCGAGCAAGAGGTTGCGGCATGGCTCTCGCTTCATGGGCGGACGAGCATTTCCCTCCCCTGGCCAAAACAATTATCCCAATAATCTTAGTTCTAGATAATTATATTTTCAATTATGTTATAATAATTGCATGACTACTCATGCAACTAACTTTACTGGGACCATCCTCATCAAGGGTGAGGAATATCAATTCGATCTTCCTGAATTTCAGGCGAAAGATTCGGCGGGCTCTGCTGTAGTGAGAAAACTGCAACTGCTCGTAGATCGCGTGATGAAGCACCATCCTGATTTAAATCCCGATCTCATCGAATCGATCTCCTGCAGTGGGCTTCGATTGTCAGATGGACGCGTATTAGATGTGGATGATGTTTGGACTCCCTTTCTCTCCGACGTTCGCCATGACGCTCGACCTACTTTACTTCCTAATCGTTTTGAAGCCGACATTCCAGAACCCGATTTAGTTGTGGACGATCTCGCCCATGTGCGATTTGAGTTTCTCGATGAATTTCATCCGTTAGACACCATTCCCTATCCTCGTTGCGACTATCCACCGATGAACGATGAAGAACTCGTTATCGCTGAAGGAACGAGACTCGCTGGAAAGCCATTTAAAATCGAACAAGAGCCCCATTCGAGAATCGGCATTTTTATGGAGACGGCTCCCCGTAAAAACTACCGGATGTCGATCCAGCTGAAAGGAAAAATGAAAGAATTTTTCGGCCGAGAGAATTTGACCTCAACTGAAGTATTAGGCAAAAACAGCCCTGTTGCGGAAGGAGCCATCACCTCGAGCTACAATCGAAAAGCCGACACCGTCAGCATGATGAGAAAGGTAGAATCGGATGATCTTTCAAGCGACTTTTATACCGGCCGCGCCGATACACTTCCAAAGATCAGAGAGCTTGTAGAATTCACCTTTTTAGGAGAATGGGAGCTCTACAACCTTCCGGAAAATCGTCATTTGGCCAAAGGAATTACCTACAATTCAGAGACTGGCCAATATGAATTCCGTTTCGCTACTCAATCTCTTCTCACTCTGTTTGGCGGAGAGAGAAAAAAATTAATGAAAGAGGTGAAAGCTTATGAGGAAATAGCCAAGCAACCGATGATGATTGATGGTAAAATCGTCAAAATCATCCCGCTTCCCATTGCAGCGACAAATTTCAATTGGGTAAATACTCTGGGAGAAGCGATTCCAGGTGCCGCACTCGGGCAAAATCTGGGTGAAGAGATGTCCGCAAAAGCGCTCTATGAGCTAGTCGGAACCGTGCGTTCACTTTCTTCTGAAGATGAAAAGCTTCTTCGCGATCTCGTAGATCATTGCGAAAATCGAGCGCTGAAACCTTGGCAGCGACTTCTCAGCTTCGCGCTACTTTGCGAAATGCTGAAAATCCCGCTCGTCATTCACTGTAAGAGCTGCGTAGATCGAACGAACGTATTGGCGGCGATGATTACCGCTCTGCGTCAATGGCGAAGCTGCGGCATAGCAATCCCAAAAGATGGGAACGGCCTTTACGCTCCCCATGAAATGGCCAATGTATCTCTGCAAGATGGAACCCATCCTTTTAAAGAGTTATTCGCTTATTCGCTCCTCAAAGGCCTTAAGATCACGGAACTTTCTCGCGCTCAAAAAGGATATAAGCTCAAGCGAGGCTGGGGTCAGCACAAAGGATTGCATGATTTGCTTCCCGCTAGATATTTAGAGAGCGTCAAGCCTTCTAAACAGATCTTTCGTCGCACGGCGGTTGCGATTCTATATCTCTTCTTCTTTTGGCTGTTTTTCTTAATTAGTCCGTTTCTCAATAAGAAGCTGCACGGGAAATGGTTTGAGAAAAGTACTCTCGCCCTAGCGGTTGCTCCGGCTTCATTTGCCCGGTATGGAGATAAACTCGCTACTTCTATCCGTGTTAACGAGTCTTACGAAGAAGCGGGCGGTCGCTCCCTTCTCTACTCCAAAAGATTCAAGAACTTTCGCTAAGAGGGTGTTCGGTAATAAATCTTTTTTGTAGTGCTGAAGAAAAGACAATCACAGAGTTCCATAGAGAACAAATTAGAAAGTAATCAAAATCGAGAATTTTTCCTCTGTGTGACTCTCTCTTCCATCTCTGTGTAACTCTGTGATTATTTTATTCGAGATTTTCTCTTTGCCTGTAGCAGGTCAAAAGAGACGTGGCGGCTTGGGCGACGTTGAGGGATTGAATTTTACCCGACATCGGGATGTAGAGGCAATGATCGGCCCTCTTTTGGATTAGGGGCTGAATCCCCTCCCCTTCCGATCCCACTACAATGACTGTCCGTGGGGCGAATGGAAAATGGAGAGCGTTTTTAGACCCCGGCGTTAAAACGGCTGCCACAACTTCAAAGCCCCCCTCTTGGAATTGAGAGACTGCCTCGGCGATGTTAGCAACCCGAATCAAGGTCATCCACTCGCTGGCGCCGCAGCTCGCTTTGGCGGCGGTTGGGGTGAGATCGCTACCCCGATTTTTAGACCAACAAACGCCATCCGCGCCAAAACACTCCGCTGAGCGGAGGAGAGCGCCAAAGTTCTGTGGATCAAAAATCTGGTCGCAAAGAAGCACGAGAGCTCTCTCTTGCCCATCGATCTTTTCTAAAAATTCTTTTACATCGAGAAAAGTGCGCCCTTTTACATGAGCAGCAAAGGATTGGTGGGAGTCTGAACCGCACATTTTAGTGAGCTGATCTTCGGGGGTGAAAACGACCGGAATTTCCCATTTTTCACATTCTTTAATGATCCCCTCTTTCCGTTCCTTGGCCTGTTTTGAGGAGGTATAGACCCTCAAGATCCGCTTTGGGGCGTGTTGGAGCAACTCAGTCAAGGCATGGAGACCCATGATGAGTTGGTCGCGAGGGGGAAGTCGCGGATTAGATCTGGGATAAGAATGTGGATTATTCATCAAAATTCACGAGAGATTGTAAGGTATCCCGAAATCGAGGTCCAGCGGAGTTTGAATTTTTGAGGAAAGGAGGTCTCTACCGCAGGACTGCTGGGAACTAAATCGGTGGTCGTCTGGTGTTGCGTCACAGTTAGGACATTAGATACGAAATAGCGGATTTGGGCGGCCAGACCCAGGCGCCAAACCTGATTGAGTCGGTATTCAAGGTCGGCCCAGCCGGTGTGGCCGAGATTGCCCCCTTGCTTGGCATTGACCTTGTTCTCGATTTCAGTTTGGGTATCTAGCGCATCTCCATCATAAAGGGAAAGCGTCTCATTAAAATGGCTCTCCAAACTAAGTCTTAGCCAATGGTAGGCGTAGCCACAATCAAAGGTCATCCTCCCGCCAGGCTCAATTCGGAACCCCCCACCGACATAGACACCCCACCACCATTGGCCGATGTGTTTCGGATAGCTAGTCGTGAGAGAGTACGAAGTCGCTCCAATGGCGTGATCAGAGGAAAAGGTTTCACTCCCCTTTCCCTTCAGCTGTTCATAATATCCAGAAAACCCAACCAGCGGCATCAAAATCACTTTATAGGTTCGCCCAGCCGTTAAATTGACAGCGTAGCCGACATAGCCGTCTCCATTGGCAGCCCATCCATCTGTTGGAAAGTAAAGGCGTGGCTGGTTTGTCGCATAAGGTTGATAAGCAAATCGCTGACGGAGATCGCCGCGGCCAAAGGCTGAGTAGCCGCCCTGTAAATAAAGCGCTAAATCTCGATGGATGACGCGGAAAGCGAGTTCATTATCCCAAAACTGAACATTGGCATAGCGCTCGCTATACGTGAGGTCACTCCCATCTCCTGGCATTTGCAAGTGCCAGTGGAGTCGATCATTCCGATAACCGCTCATCCATTCCCAACGGAACGGTTCGTTCACGGTTGCAAGAAGAGAAATCGGAATGAGACAGGTCCACCACTTCATAGGCAGAACATTAAAGGATTTTTGAGGGAAAGAA
Source organism: Chlamydiota bacterium (assembly GCA_048498835.1). GTDB lineage: Bacteria > Chlamydiota > Chlamydiia > Chlamydiales > SM23-39 > CAITMJ01. Next base: position 4,566 of record JBEHXF010000037.1, read on the forward strand.
ACAAGAAAAAATTATCGGGGCGAGCGAGGGACGATGACCCAACCAATTAAATAGATGAGGACGAGAGGGATCACGCCCGTGAGAAAGCAGAGAAAAACGGAGGCAAGTCTCACCATTGTTGGATCGACAACGAGCATTTCCGCAAGGCCCCCGCAAAGACCTGCAATCATCCGGTTGGAGTTGGAACGATAAAGCTCTCTTCGCTCAATGCGCGGTCTTCCGGTTGGTTCTAAAGGGATGATCATCGCAGCGACAAGATAGGCTAGAATAAGTGGAACGAAAAAAGTAAAAATGGTCAGAACGATGGCAAGAAAACGAATTACTGTTGAATCGACGCGCAAATAGGAGCCGATGCCGCCGCATACACCGAATAAAATGCGATCAAATCTAGCGCGAAATAGTCGATTCATGGTTTTTTTCTGTATTTCCAGTAGTCTAAGCCATAATCATAACATAATTGGGTGTTTTTCATGACAGGTTGATTTGTATAGAGAACTACGTGGCTCACTTGATCGATGGTCGCAAGCGCGCTTGTGAGATTTGGCGTGTCACTGTGGTTGATGTAGCGCGAGAGTCCTCCCTGATCTTGCGCATCAATGAGATAGGGCGTTGGAGCGTCGGGAGTCAAAATATATTCAAAACAGTAGGCATTGTGCCGATCAGAGGAACGTCGAGATCGAACAAGACCCGAATATTCGGCGATAAATTCCATCGGCTTGAAGTCTCTTTCGGCGAATAAACCCCAGCCCATTCGGTCATTGATCCAACGGAGAGAAACATCGGGAAGCGTCTCATGCAACAATTCAAATTGAAAATAGGTTCCTAACCATAGCTGCTCGCGCGTTTTTTCCAAATTAGCGTGTTTTCGTGTGAGCTTGCGGAGAATCTTTAAGTCGGAGAATTCAAGATAAGGTGCGTATCGGGCGCCCGTCCATTTTTGGAGCTCTGCAAGAGGGATGCGTCGCTCCTGGCCGTTTTTGTGAAGAGAGATCATTTAGAACATTTTGGGGACCTGCTGACATTCTTTCCAGAAAAAGCTGCCGTAATCGAATGTGAGCTGAGTTCCTTCTGAAATTTCTTTCAGCGAAATAAAAATCATTCTTGGCAAGCCCCGCCAATAGATCGATTGGAGTCCGAGATTGGGTTTTGCACTGTGATTGATAAAGCGAGTAAAATTTCCTTTACGGGCTGCATCAATCACGAATTTTTTTCGTCCCATTTCCCAAGTATTGAGACGAACGCAGTAATAATTGTCTTCCAAATGCTTTTTTCGTCTCTCTTGCACGATCCCTGTATATTCGCCAACAAAGGCGCAAGCTGGGATTCGCTGAGCGGCGAAAACCCCGTATCCCACCTCTTCATCGATTCTGCGGATCATCACTTTTGGATGAACAACGGTGTGAACCTCTTTGTCAAAATAGATTCCCATCCAAATTTTTTCAGGTTCGATCTGGTCTGCCGATTTTGCCTTCTTGGTTTTCATCAAAATTTGGTCTAGAATCTCTTCTGACTCATAGATTGGATAGGGCAAATATTCAAGTTCTTGCAAGATGCTCCCATCGTCTTCAATTTCCACATTCGGCTGAGTGGCGAAGGGGGGAGAAATTGTAGGCTGAATAAGCGATGCAGAAGTTTTTCGATCGAGAAAATGGGCTAATTCAAGAGGCGTTAACCCAAAACTATTGCGGCGTAAGCGGAGCGACGGAAGGCGCGACAGAGCTCCTATGAGATCGTTGCGATTTTGACATACTGCTAAATGTAAAAGCCCGTGACCTTCGCGACTTGTAGTAGCTTCAAGTACTGGGTGCTCGGTGTTGGCTAAAAAATCTTTTGGCAGAAGAGTAAGAAACTGATCCCAAGAGAGCTTTCTTTCTGCCAGTCGATCAATTTGCGATCGCCAAAATCCTAAAAGTGCGTTTTTTTCTGGATCTTGCTCATAAGGCTCAGATATGGCTGTTGCCGATTTAGAAGAAGAGAAAATGAAAGCCGGATCCAAATTGTACCTCGCGTCCAATTTACAAGAAGCTCATTCTATTAACACTTCCCCTCTTCATTTCGCAAGCCCTTTTCATCTTTCAAAATTTGTGCGACTTTTTCCGCGATCGCTTCTACCTGCTGTGTGTCAAGCGGAGGTTGATTCGGGACCGCTGGGACATGATTGTGAATATTGATCACAACTCCCTCTTTAGGACTAACAGTTTGAACTTGATTTTTGCACCATTTCCAAAACATCCAGGCAGACACTGGAATCGCAACCATTTTCATTCCAGACGGCAAGTAACCCCATCCTTTTAAAAAGAGTGAGCGAATGTTGCCAATCCCCCCAATAAAGCTCGATGCGTTTTGAAAAACGACCCCCGCTGCAGCGCTAAACATAGACCACTTCGATACAGGAATTGGCTCGCTGGGTGCAGCTGTTTGATCAAACGTTTCTTTAGCCTGCTCAGTTGTCTTTAAAACTTCCTGAGCAAAAGCCTCTTGTATATCTTTATCTACTCGCTCTTTTTTAAAATTTGGAACTGTTAGAATAAGTGGCGCGACCGGTCTTTGTAAATCGTGCGTTTGGAAGACTCCCATGATTCAAACTCCCTTCCTGTGTTGAGGAATTTAAGCTACAAATTATTTTTTAGAGGCCGCATTATTATTTCTTTAACGGAAATTTGTCAACACTTAGAAATCTGCTTACAGAGTAAAAGAAGTGGATGAGAGACGAGAAAGAAAAATCTGGTAGATGAATGCACCCAAAATTCCACCGAGAAGAGGACCTAAAACGGGAACCCAAGCATAAGACCAATCGCTATTTCCTTTTCCTGCGATCGGTAAAATGGCGTGCATGCTGCGCGGACCTAAATCTCGAGCCGGATTGATCGCAAAACCGGTGGGACCGCCAAGTGACAAACCGATGCTGAAGATCAAAATCCCCACTGCATAAGGGCCAACACCAGATCCAATTCCATTGTGTGCATTGAAAATCCCGAGAACCCCAATCAAAAGAACGGCTGTGCCGATGACTTCTGCGAAGAAATTCCATTTTATATTGCGGATGGCGGGCTTTGTGCAAAAACAGAGAAGTTTTGTCGTCGCATCTTGTGTTGCTGCCCAATGCGGGAAATAGGTAAGCCAGACAAGCCATGAACCGACCATGGCGCCAAACCATTGGCCCAGTAGATAAAGAGGCAATTGAGCGAAGGGCGTTTTTCCGGCGACGATCAGCCCGATCGTGACAGCGGGGTTCAGGTGACCGCCGCTAATCCAACCGACGCAGTAGACCGCAATCGCTACAGCAAATCCCCATCCAGCGGTAATGACAATCCAGCCACTCCCCTCCCCTTTCGAACGGGTTAAAAGGACGTTCGCAACCACTCCATTGCCGAGGAGGATCAAAATGAGGGTACCGATCAGCTCGCCGAGAAAGATGTTCATAAGCCCCTATTATCCGTTTGCCCTTTTCTCTGCAAATAAGTAATAGAAGGGATATGGCCTATCTTCTTGCATTAGATCAAGGTACCACCTCTTCTCGCGCGCTCATTCTCGATTCGAGTGGCAAAGTTTTGGCCGTCGCCCAGAAAGAGTTTAAGCAGCACTTTCCTCAGCCTGGCTATGTTGAACACGATGCCGAGGAAATTTGGTCCTCGCAATATGGCGTTGCTGTCGAAGCTCTCGCCAAAGCGAATCTCAAAGCCTCTGACATCGCTGCGATCGGCATCACAAATCAACGAGAAACCACAATTCTTTGGGATCGGAAAACGTCCAAACCGATCGGTCCTGCCATCGTCTGGCAAGATAGACGAACCACTCCGATTTGCGAAGAACTCAAACGGGCGCAGCACGAAACACTTTTTAAACAAAAGACAGGGCTTCTCCTCGATCCCTACTTTTCAGGCACGAAAATTCAGTGGATGCTGGACAATATCCCAGGCGCTCGCGAACGGGCGAGTCGCGGAGAGCTCGCTTTTGGCACCGTCGATAGCTGGCTCGTCTGGAAATTAACCGAGGGAAAACTCCACATCACCGATATATCCAACGCGAGTCGAACCCTCCTTTTCAATATTCATACAGCGAGCTGGGACTCGGAGCTTTTGGAAATCCTCCAAATTCCCCGCGAACTCTTGCCCGAAGTGAAAAGCTGCTCAGAAGTGTATGGAGAAACCGGACTGCACATCTTCTCCTCCCCTATCCGAATCGCTGGTATGGCCGGAGATCAGCAAGCCGCTCTATTTGGTCAGGAATGCTTTAAACAGGGGCAAGCGAAAGCGACCTACGGAACGGGCTGCTTTTTACTGATGAACACAGGTTCTCAGCCAGTTGTCTCGGAAAGGCAGCTCATTTCTACGATCGCATGGAAAATTGGCTCGGAAATCACCTACGCTCTAGAAGGAAGTGTTTTTATCGCGGGCGCTGCGATTCAGTGGCTGCGCGACAATCTCGGTCTGATTCACAAAAGCTCTGAAGTTGATACGCTCGCGGCTTCCGTCCCCGATACCGATGGTGTCTATTTTGTTCCTGCTTTTACCGGTCTGGGTGCTCCCTATTGGGATCCGCACGCTCGGGGCGCCATTTTAGGACTGACACGAGGATCTACTGCTGCGCACATCGCTCGTGCAGCGCTCGAATCGATCGCCTTTTCTGCCGCCGACGTTCTCAGTGCCATGGAAAGCGATGCGGGAAAAAAGATTGTCGAACTGCGTGTGGATGGAGGCGCTGTTGTCAGCGATCTTCTCATGCAATTACAGGCGGATCTAATTCGCACGCCGGTGCTTCGACCGAAAAATCGAGAACTCACCGCTCTTGGCGCTGCGATGTTGGCAGGGCTGGCTGTAGGCGTATGGTCTAAGCCAGAAGATCTCCATTCAACCTGGCAGCTCGATCGACGTTTTACTCCGGAAATTTCAGAAGAGCAGATTCAAAAGCGAATGGAACAGTGGAATCGCGCCGTGCAGCGGTGCATGGGCTGGGCTCAATGAATCGACGCGACATGCTCGAATCTTGCAAACGCTCGCCCAATCTCTGGGACATCCTCATCATCGGTGGCGGCGCGACTGGACTGGGTGCAGCTGTAGATGCCGCTTCGCGTGGCTATAGGACTCTTTTGCTTGAACAAAGCGATTTTGCAAAAGGGACCTCTAGCCGCAGCACAAAACTCATCCACGGTGGCCTGCGTTATCTCAAACAGGGAAATATCGCCCTCGTCATCGAAGCGCTCAAAGAGCGAGGACTACTCTGCCAGAACGCGCCTCATCTCGTCAGTCCCCTCGCTTTTCTCGTGCCCAGTTACCACTGGTGGGAAGGTCCATTTTATGGCATCGGACTCAAAATCTACGATCTTCTCGCTGGCAAGCTCGGACTTGAACACTCCCACACACTTACCCGAGAAGAGGCGCTCGCGCATCTCCCCACACTGGAACCTCATGAGCTTCGCGGCGGGGTCATTTATTACGATGGTCAATTTGATGATGCCCGCCTCGCCATCACCCTCGCTCAAACAGCTGCCAATCACGGCGCTGCTCTCATCAATTACATGCCGGTTACCTCTCTTTTAAAAGACAAAGGATTGATCACAGGGGTTCTGGCCACCGACCTTGAAACGAACGAAACTTATACGCTCCGATCAAAAGTGATCATCAATGCAACAGGCGTTTTTTCCGATCAGCTGCGCAAGCTCGATCAACCCTCTGCGCCTCGCATCATCGCGCCCAGTCAAGGCGTCCATCTCGTCCTGGATCGAAGTTTTCTTCCCAGCGATACAGCAGTGATCATTCCTCAAACTTCTGACGGTCGCGTTCTCTTCTTCGTCCCTTGGCACAATCACCTCATCGTCGGCACAACCGATACGCCCGTTAAAAATGCCTCTTTAGAACCGCGTCCTCTCAAAGAAGAGATTGAATTTCTCCTCGAATATGCCGCTCGCTACCTCACTCGCAAACCGACGCGCAAAGATGTCCTTAGCGTCTATGCAGGTCTTCGTCCTCTCGTCCAGACAGAAGGCGCCGCAAATACAGCAGCGCTTTCGCGCGATCACACCATTCTCGTTTCAGAATCGGGACTTCTTACGATTACAGGCGGCAAATGGACAACCTATCGCCGGATGGCGCAAGATATCATCGATAAAGCGACCATTCTCGGCAACCTTCCAGAAGTTCCTTGCCGCACCTCTACTCTCCACCTTCATGGATACCAAACCGGCAAGCACCACGTCGATGCCTGGATCAACTATGGAACCGACGCCAAACACCTCACGACGCTCATTGAACAACATCCCGATTGGGGCCAGCCGCTTCACCCGCGCCTCCCCTATCTTCCCGTTGAAATCATTTGGGCTGTCCGTCACGAAATGGCTCGCACGCTCGACGACGTCCTCGCACGCCGCACTCGCTCTCTCTTTCTCGACGCGCGCGCTGCTCTAGAAATCGCTCCAAAAGTCGCCCATCTCATGGCCAAAGAACTCGGCCTAACTCAAGAGTGGGAGCAAAATCAAATCCAAGCCTTCTCCGAGATCGCCCGTGGCTATCTGCTTGAATAAAAAATGATAGATTTTTATTTACTTGCGGCGTAGTCTGCTTGCTCCATTAAAGAGGAATGTCATGAGCGCAACACAATTTTCATCCACTACTCACATTTACAGCAGAAGTATAAATGGTGAAGCCTGCTACCGATCTGAATTTTATTATCCAGCTGCGCGAGAGATTTTAAAGGCGCTACATTCGCATCCAGAAACTAGAAATGATGTTTCGGACCTCATCAAAAATGCAGTTGCGAATCGCTTTGCCAATCGAATGATTGGGACGCCTGGGGGAAATTTCCGGGAGGAGCTAAAGGCAAATCAGCGTATTTGTGAAGATCTTTTAAGACATGAACATAAAGTGCCAGCTAAAGAGATGGTCTCTTCCTGTGAACGAGTTGCTTACGCCTTACATGATGCGAGCATGGGAATCGTCAATCCTTCCAGACTGGATTTGTTGTGAATGCAACTTAAAAGGTGGGTTTGCGGCGGAAACGGCGGATTTGACGGCGGAGGTAATTTCTAACCGGCCGAATGATGAGAGGATGGATTTTTGTGTTTACCTGTGCAATTATCGGTTGATAAATCAAACCGTAACCTAATCCGGCCGATAGATCGAGCGATGTTCCCAGGTTTGTATGTCTCATTAAAATTCTCCGTCCTATCTATTATATGTAAATTTTACGTTAAGATCAAGTTGTGAAAAAAAAGTTATGTACGGATAATGGGAATCAATTAAACTCTTTTTTTATGCGAACTGCAATAACATTTATTTTATTCGCTGCCGCTTGCTCTCATCCCCTTCATCATGCTCCAACAGTTGAAACGTCATTGCCGTTTCTCTCTATTGGGATGAGCAAGGAACAAATTATTCAGTTGATAAGCGAGCCGGAAATAGTGGAGCAGTCTTCTTTTGGCCGAGAAGTTTGGACCTTTCCAGCCACTCAACTACAGACAACCTATTCCAATAGCGCAGATGCGGGATGGTATCTCTTCCGTTCGAAAGAAGCGCCCCTATCTAGACTCGTTCTCCAATTCGATAGCGAAGGATTTATTGAGAGCGTCCATTCAGAGCCTTTAAACTCAGTTGTAGTTTGGGAAAATTAAAGAAATAAGGTGACAAAATGATCAAATTCCCCATGAAATTCGAAGTGAGCGCTAGAGCATCGAGCGGTATTGCCTCTCAGTGGACCGGCCAGGCTGATAAGCTCCCCCCAATCCCGAGCGCCATCCCACCTGAATTTATGGGACCCGGCGGCGGCTATTCTCCTGAGGGTCTCTTTGCCATTTCCGTTCTCAACTGCATCATCGCGACTTTTAAGGTATATTGCGAAAAATCAAAAATTTCCTTTCAGGACCTTCAAAGTAAGGTTCATTTAACGGTTGATAAGCAGCCCGGCGAGATGAGCTTTTATATGGCCCATTTGGAGTTTTTCATCGATGTGAATGGCTGCTCGGATCCCGAAAAAGGGCGCAAGCTTTTGGATGGTGCGATTCGAGACTGCGCGGTGAGCAACTCGATCAAGTCGGGTAAATCGTTCCACCTTAAAGTAACTTGATTTTTTTAGACTTGAGATCGACATTTTGAATCGGTTACACTAGTCCTTTTTCGACGCTTTTTCTGATATGAAACTTTGGATTGGATTGATTTGTATGTGCAGCATGCTTGCGACAACCGGCACTTCCTTTGCTATGAACCGTATGACTGAGGCGCAGCCCTTAGTCCTAATTATGATGGGCCCTCCTGGCGCGGGCAAGGGAACGCATGCAACTTCTCTCAGCGCTCACCTAGCTGTTCCCCACATTTCCACGGGCGATCTGTTTCGAGAAAATATTCGAAATCAAACTCCTCTTGGGAAAATCGCCAAAGGCCATATTGACAACGGGAAGTTAGTTCCCGATGAACTCGTTCTCGATATGCTTTTCGATCGAATTCAACGAGAAGATTGCAAGAGAGGTTATATCTTAGATGGCTTTCCAAGAACCGTTCCACAAGCCGAAGCTTTGGATCAACGATTAAAAGCACATCGGATTGTGGCTGTCAATTTTGAGATTGCTGATGCAACAATCGTGGAACGACTTTCAGGAAGACTCTCCTGTAAATGTGGACGGACGTTCCACGTCAAGTTCGACCTACCTAAAAAAGCGGGACTTTGCGATGGTTGCAGCGGCGCTTTATACCAACGCGATGATGACAAAGAAGAGATCATTCTCAAGAGACTCGAGGTGTATCGAGCGCAAACAGAACCGGTCATCGCCTATTACGCAAAAAAGAGCGAAGTCCTGTTTCACGTCGATAGTGAACAGGCCCGCGATGAGGTTTTCCAAGACGTCCTCAAGTCGATTCCTGCACTCGCTTACTAATTGTCTATGGCCTGTTTAGCACCTACGAGCGCATCTGAAAAGCGACTCGCTATTTTCCAACAGGAGCTAGAAGAGAGTAATCGGGCGAAAAACGCCGATGCTCCTCTCGCTTTGGTTATCCATCCAAGAGAACTTGATTCGAATTTTTTTCCCGGTCATTTAAATCTTTGGAATATTCTAACGATAGGCAAAACTCATCGTGTTGTTTATCAAAGACTAAGGGAAGCGAGCTCTCTCCACGATACTTTAAGAGAAACGGTTCGTTTTTTTCGAAAAAAACTAAGCCTTTTAGTGTTTGATACGCATGGAAATGCCACATCTATTAGTTTGGGTAACACGACTTATGGGAAAAGGAAGATCGATCCTTCTGTGTATGCAGAAACGATGGATGAAGATTCAACAATTCTCACTTTTGGATGTCAAAATGGGAAAGAGTTAGCAAAGGATCTTCTAGCTGCATCTCCTCAAAGCACAATCATAGCTACTTCAGAAAATGTCTATTTGAATACTACTCACGTTTATTTTTGCAACCTTCACAAGCGAATAGAATCTGCATCCTTCATGGGCAAAAAACAACAAATGCAAGTGATGAATAAGGAGTCATTTAAAGAGCCCTGCATGAAAGAATTTCGAGATCACCGGAATTTTCGCAACTATTTGCTCAAGAAAGCTCAGCAGGGGGATGGAGAGGCGCAATACACTTTAGGATGTTGTTATCATTTGGGAATTAAAGGTTTTCCAGTGAATAAACTGGCAGCCCTTCCTTGGCTGATGAGGTCCGCAGACCAAGGATGTTCGGAACCTCTTTACTTTCTTGGAGAATTTCATAAACACGGTTACGCTTACCTGTCCCCATCTGACTCTGAAGCGCTTCGCTGGTATCTTCAAGGTGCAAAAAAAAACGATCCCGACTGTCTTTGTGAAATAGGGCTTTTTTACTCTGAAGGTAGAGGTGGTCTAAAGCGGGATGATCGAGCTGCTCTTTGGTACTTTAATCAGGCATGGAGTCAAAAACATTTTGCGTCTTTGTATTATCTAGGTCTTTTTCACGAACAAGGCAGAGGTGGACTGGACAAATCAGATGAAAATGCTCTTCAATGTTACCAGCTAGGAGCTAGAGCTGGAGACAGTCAATGTCTTTTAACGATGGGTATTTTCAATGAAACAGGAAGGGGTGGACTTCATCCAGATGAGGATGCAGCCCTTTCTTATTACGAACGATCTGTTGAAATAGGAAACGAAGATGCGCGCATCCGTTTAAATCGCTTACGCAAAAGGATGCGCGAGAAAGAAGCAGTTTATAACGAGCTTGCTGTCCCATTACTAACGAATTGATGTGTTACTAATTTTTTGATATAATATTCGAAACAATTGGATTATTATGTCAATTAAACCAGCAGATAATTATTGGGATAATTCGCCAAGAAGAGAGAGTCGATGCTCCCTTCTTTCTTCTCCCCTAAAACTTCTCACTTGCGCGCTAGCTATTTTCGCTGGACTAGGAGGCCATATGCTTTCAAATCAAGGCACTCCTTCAAACTTTGACCTTGCAATTCCAATCACACCCCATAACCTGACTCGCGGAAATAGCCTCTTAGAGAATTATTGTTTTAAGCGACCCAATCCAAATCCGCCCAAACCTGAATCTCATCCCGTTAATCAAACGGCCTTGGATTTATGGGTGAATAGTCACTGCGGAAAAAAGAGGCGTCAAGTTGCTGAAAAGATTGCGCAATCGATCCGCCACGTCAGTCAACAAGAGTTTGAAAGACAGCTGATTCAAACCATCGGTTATTTTAATGATCATTTCACTTCCTTGCCAAAAGAAGAGCAGAGATACGTTTTGGTTGCGATCGATGGGAAAAGCAATGCGTGGGTAAGCGATCTTGCATTTCCACATTTGTCCATAAAACCTGAAGCAATTCTCAATTACCCTTGTCACAAGGACTTTCTCTCTTTAAACCCAGAAATTCGACACCTTGTGCTATTCGATGATGCTATCTATTCCGGTTTGCAGATGCTGGCGATCATTGGGTCTATGCCTGATCGACAAATCCACGTGATTGTACCCTTTATGACCGAGACTAACCTCCTCCCTCTACAACAACGACCATTTACAATTTATCCGAACCAAAAAATAAAAACGGTGATTGACGAAATTGGCTACGAGAACGTCAGGTATTTGAAGGATTATCCCCTTTACGGACAATACACCACTACCACCTACTTTGATCATAAAGTTGGCGATAGTGTCTCCTTTTTTAATCCACTTCTCAGCGGCTTTTTACCACAACCGCTTACAGAAGAAGAGTCATGCGCGGATACCCCGGAAGCCATTATCCCCGCACCTATTTCAAGATTTTCACCACCCTATTCACTGACCTAGGAACAATCATGTCCATAAGAGCGATTCATACAAATTATACACCTACAAATAGCAGACGGTGCAGAAATCCTTGTGAGTATTTTTCTACAAAAGCGCTTAAAGTCATCACTTGCACCCTTGCGATTTTTACAGGACTCGGCACTTATCTTCTTGCAAAAGAAATTGCGCGCATGGGACAACAAGACGATCTCTACCAAGTCCCGAATTTAGCGGATGAAGAATGTTATTTGCAGCCAGCTAGCAATCCTCTTCGTCCCGAATCCCATCCAATCCAGCGAGATGCATTGCGAGAGTGGGTTGGACTACATTGTAATAAAAAAGAGCGTCGCATCGCAGAAAAGATCGCTAACGCCACTCGTCATATTTCACAGGGCGAGTTTGAAGAGGCATTAGCTAGATCAGTAGATTCTTTCAATCGGCAGATAACCGCCCTTCCTAAAGAGCAGCAAAAGTATGTGATTTTGGTCCACGATCAAAAAAGCAGCGCTTGGGTGACTGAACTCGCATTACCAAAGCTTGCCGTTCGTCCCGAAAAAATAGTCCAATATTCCTGCTTTAGCCTTTTTCAGAAGGAACACCCGGAGATCAATCGATTTGCCTATTTTGATGATGCCGTCTATTCAGGAGAGCAAGTGAGAGCTTATTTAAAAAGTTTTCGAAAAGGCGCAGACGTTCATCTTATCATCCCTTACATGACTGATGAGAAACTCATTTACTCGCCAGGAAAACAAATTCACCTTGCCTCCCACGAGAAAATCGCTCTTTTGTCAGATATCTTGGGATCAGATAGCAGACAACTTCAACTCTATAATCCGCATCAATTATCGCGGCTAACCGTTACCTATTTCGACCATAAAGTAGGCGATTCTATCTCTTTTTTTGAGCCACTCGTCAATGGACGGCTGCCAATACCTCATTACCCTTTAAATCGCGATGATGACCTGAAGTGCTACATCCGCCGCAAGAAGGTTAGCGACGCTCCCGTTCCACAATTTAGACCCCCTTACAAGAAAAAATAATCTCTTGAGCCTTTGTTAGCGCTTGGTGCAGAGTTGGGAAAATGGATTCGGTTACGCCGAGTTTTTTAAGATCTCTCTCTGCCTGTTCCTGCACGCCCGATAAGAGCAAAGCGATGTTTTTCCGCTTACATTGGGCAATGAACTCTCTTAGAGCATGAGCTCCTGAAGCATCGATCATCGGCACATGGCGCATACGGAGAATAAACACCTTTGGAGAGGGACCGGGCAAGAGATCTTTTAGCATGTCTGCAGCCCCAAAGAAGAATGGGCCTTGTATTTCATATACCTCTACGCCGTCAGGGATCTGTTTTATCCCATCCGTTTCGTTAGACTCTCTAAATACTTCCGTTAAAGAGACCGTCTTAGAGATGTCGCTCATCCGTTTCATAAAAAGCAAGCAGGCCAGAATCATTCCTAATGTAATGGCAATCGTGATATCGACAAAGACGGTGAGAAAGAAGGCAGTGAGAAGAATGGCCCGATCTCCCACAGGTGCACTTAGGAGACGAATAAAATGATGTAGCTCGCTCATATTCCAAGCGACCATAAACAAGACAGCTGCAAGCGCGGCGAGAGGAATTTGGCTGACGATAGGAGCAAGACAGAGGAGGATCAGAAAAAGAGTTACAGCATGAATCATTCCCGCTACGGGAGTTTGGGCCCCTGTTTTCACATTTGCCGCCGTACGGGCGATGGCTCCTGTTGCTGGAATGCCGCCGAAAAGAACCGAGCCAAAATTGGCGATTCCTTGCGCAATCAATTCGCAATTGGAGCGATGGCGCCCTCCAATCATCCCATCTCCGATCACGGCTGAAAGCAAGGATTCAATACCACCGAGAAAGGCAATCGTGATGGCGTCGAGCATGATCTCTTGCAGCTTTCCTTCAGGCAGAGAGAGGTTGGGCAGGCTGGGAAGTGGTAGGGTACGAGGAATATCGCCAAAACGGGAAGCAATCGTATCGACAGGCAATTGAAAGAAGATGGTTATTGCTGTAGCAACGACGATGGAAGCGATGCCCCAAGGTATACGCGGGGTAAAACGGCGAATCAATAAAATCAGAGCGAGTGTGCCACCGCCAACCCCGAGGACGGATAATCGAAAGGTTGGGAAAGCTTTAAAATAAGCGATCCATTTATCGATAAAATCAGCAGGCGGCGCTCCCATCTGCAAACCAAAGAAATCTTTGATCTGTGATGAGAAGATGATGATAGCAATCCCGGTTGTAAAGCCAGTGATCAGGGGATGCGGGACATATTTAATCCAAGAACCGAGACGAAAGACTCCAAGTAAAATCAGAAGCGCTGAGGCAATGAGAAGAGAGAGGCAAAGCCCCTGGTAGCCCGTCCGCTGCATGATATCATAGATAACGACGACGAAAGCACCAGTCGGCCCACCGATTTGAACGCGGCTACCGCCGAGAAGCGAAATGAGAAATCCAGCGATGATAGCGGTATAAAGACCGCGCTCAGGCATTACTCCGGAGGCGATGGCAAAAGCCATAGCAAGCGGTAAAGCAATCACACCGACGGTTACGCCGGCGATCAGATCTTTTTTAAAGAGGTCGAAACGATACTTTTTTAGATAATCGAACGACTTAGGGATAAACTCACGGTGCGACAATCATTTTTTAACTTGTAAATGGTGTTTAATCATGTAGTTGATCAGTCCGCCCTCGAGTAAAACGCGCCGCTCATGTTCGGTAAGTGGACACTTCATCACGATTTTTCTCCCCTTTGCCTCTACTTCAATATCCGATCCCTTTCGAATCGACTCGTGAATATGGGAGATTTTCAATATATCGTCTCTCTCGAGCGTTTTATAATCGTTTTCATTTGAAAAGATCAGCGGAAGGATCCCAAAATTAACAAGATTGCTTCGGTGAATGCGAGCATAGCTTTTGGCCAGTACAGCTCGGACGCCGAGATAGCTCGGAGCGAGAGCGGCATGTTCGCGACTCGATCCCTGTCCATAGTTTGCTCCGGCGACGATGAAACTGCCCGTTTTTTGGTATTTCATCGCTCGGCTGTAGTACGTTTCATCGACAGCAGAAAAGGTAAATTTACTGATTTCGGGAATATTGCTGCGAAACGGTAAGACTTTTGAGCCGGCAGGAGAAATTTCATCTGTGGAGATATTATTTTCCACTTTCAATAAAATGGGCCCTTCCACCTGGTCGCGAAGCGGCTCGAATTTGGGAAAAGGTTGGATATTGGGTCCTCGAATGATTTCGACTTGAGAACTATCTTTCGGCGGCGCATAGACCATGTCTTGGTTGATTGTGATTTGCTCGGGCTCTTTAAAGTGAGGGTATTTCATCTTTAAATCGCGCGGGTCTGTAATCACGCCCATGATGGCAGAGGCCGCGGCTGTTTCCGGGCTGCAGAGATAGACGAGATCGTCCTTCGTTCCCGATCTACCGGGAAAGTTTCTCGGTACGGTCCGAAGTGAAATTTTATCTGTGGCCGGCGCCTGGCCCATACCAATGCATCCATTGCAGCCTGCTTGGTGAATGCGAGCGCCTGCTCGAATCAAAAGCATCAGATGGCCCATTTCAGTCATGGCTTCGAGAATTTGACGCGAGGAGGGATTGATATCGAGTGAGACACGCGGATGGATCCGTTTCGATTGTAGAATGAGAGCCGGCACAGCAAAATCTCTTAAACCAGGATTGGCCGATGAACCAATCATCACTTGAAATACCTCTCGTCCGGCCACTTCGCGCACCGGAACCACATTTCCAGGGCTGCTGGGACAGGCGATCAAAGGTTCAAGTTTAGAAAGATCGATTTCATCATGCAAATCATACGTTGCTCCGGCATCAGCGGCGAGCGGCTTATAATCCTTTTCTCTCCCCTGCTGTTTTAGAAAAAGTTGCGTCTGGTGGTCGGAGGGAAAAACCGAAGCAGTCGCCCCGAGTTCAGCGCCCATATTCGCGATCACATGTCGATCCATTGCGCTCAACTGCTCTAATCCAGGGCCGTAATATTCTAAAATCTTACCCACTCCCCCATCGACATTATGTCTTCGCAGCATCTCTAAAATTACGTCTTTAGCGCTGACCCAGTCAGGCAGCTTGCCGGTCAATTTAATCCCCATGATCTTAGGCATTTTGACGTAGAATGGTTGGCCCACAGCAGCGAGAGCCACCTCCAGACCGCCAGAGCCAATGGCGAGCATACCCATTGAGCCAGCTGCGCAGGTGTGGCTATCTGACCCGATCAAAAACTTACCTGGAATTCCAAATCGCTCCATGTGGACTGGATGACTTACTCCATTCCCAGGAGGACTAAACCAGATTCCATACTTTGCTGCTGATGTTTGCAAAAAGATATGGTCGTCGGCATTTTTAAAATCATTCTGGACGAGGTTATGGTCAACGTATTGCGCGGAAATCTCTGTGGTGACTCGCTTGACGCCCATCGCATCGAGCTCGAGCATGACCATCGTGCCGGTGGCGTCTTGCGTGAGAGTCTGATCGACTTTTAGTTCGATCTCCTCTCCTGGCACCAGTTTGCCCGATAACAAATGACTTTCGATTAACTTTTGAGCTAGGTTTTTCTTCGTCATGCGCACACACCTTTCTTTTTTAAATCATAGAAAGGAGAGACAAATTTTGTAAGCAGAAAAGTAGCAAGAAGGCAAGATATCAGCAGAGACCAAAATTCAAGCTCGTAGATCCCAAAAAAATAAACCACAGAGAACATCGAGAATCACCGAGGTGGAGGGAAGCCCTCCGCACCCGAAAAGAAGAGAAGTAACAAAGATCCGCACGAAACGTGCGGGCAGGATCGCCGCAAAAGCGGCGACAGGATAGCGGAGGGAAGCCCTCCGCACCTCCCCCAAAAGAGGAGCAGTTCCTTTTTTGCTGCGCAA
>JBEHXF010000038.1:0-19742 GCA_048498835.1 Chlamydiota bacterium
CGCGAAGATCGTTCCCGGCGCCGCGCTCGTCTCGGCCTGGTATCGGATAGATCTCTTTCTCGTCGCAGGCGAACCGAGCGGAGATTTACAAGGAGCTAAGCTCATTGAAGCGCTCCTCGCCATCAACCCACACCTTAAAATCGCGGCTGTTGCAGGTCCTCGGATGCGACAATTCCCCATTACTTGTGTGGAACCGATGGAAAGTTTACAAGTGATGGGCTTTATCGATGTCCTTCTCGCGCTGCCTAAAATCGCGCGCCTTTTTTTCTCCATCCGCCGCAAAATTCTCGCTCTCAATCCAAAAGCGCTTGTCACCATCGACTATCCCGGCTTCAATCTCCGTCTCCACCGTTTTCTCAACTTACCCGGAAAGCACATCCACTACATTTGTCCCACCGTTTGGGCTTGGGGCAAAAAACGAATTCCCCAAATGGCGAAGCATCTCGATCTTCTCCTCACCATTCTCCCCTTCGAACCAGCTTGCTTTCAACACACCTCGCTCTCTGCCGAATATGTAGGCCATCCACTCACCGATAGCATCTCCTCTTTTCAGCCCGATTCCACTTTTCTTTCTCGTTACAACATCACCAAACCCCTCATCGCTCTCTTTCCCGGCAGCCGCGCGCAAGAAGTGGAGCGCAATCTCGCTCTCCAGCTCGATGCGGCGCGCAGGCTCTCATTTGGTCAAATCGCCATCTCGGCCGCCAATGAAGAGCGGGCCGCTCAAATTCGCCGCCTCGCCCCTGACGCGCTCCTCATCCCCCCATCCGATCACTACAACCTAATGCACCACGCCCATCTGGCTCTGGCCAAATCAGGAACAGTTACCCTCGAACTCGCCCTCCACAAAACTCCCACCGTCGTCACCTTTGCCATCAAGCCGCTCGACGTCTTCATCGCCACCAAACTCCTCCGAATCAACCTCCCCTTTTATGCCCTTCCTAACCTAATCCTACAAAAACAGGTCTTCCCCGAACTCTTCGGCCCAAACCTGACTTCCGCAATCCTTTTCGCTCACGCCCAGACTCTTTGTTTTGATGAGAAACGAAGAAAAGAGTGTCTCCAAACATGCGAAACTTTATGGGATAAGCTAGGAAATCAAAAAGCAAGCGAACGCTCAGCCAAGATAATATTAAACACAATTAATGGGACAAAATTATAATTAACAGTCAAATGCAAATGGAGTATAATAGTCTCAATCAAATTAAATTTTCCAATGAGCTTGACAACTCCTTCTGCCTCCTACTCAGTCCCTCCCTTGACGGAGCTTCTATTAACAGAGCCCTCCCATTTTTTTGATCTCGAAAGGGTCAAAAAAGAAAAACCCAAGATCCTAGAGGCCATCTCGGCTACCCTTGCAAGCGTTCCTCTGTGTTCACAACTCGTCCCTTATCCCAAAGGCAATGAAATCCAACGAGTCTGGGGCGTCTACAAGGACCTCCGCTCGGGTATTTTTGTACTCCACGGAGCACATCAAGTAGAATCACTTCAAAAGATGGCAGAGCTTGCCGACCGAAATTGGCAAGAACTCAAGCCATTTGTCATAAACCTTTTTCCTCATGCAGAAGAATATAATTTTAGCATTCGGATTGTGCACACAAAAGAGTGGGTTGAATTCTCTGCGAAAAAATTGGGAATACCCAATCAGGGAATTTCTCTTTTTCATTTAGCCCAACAAATTTACGATTACAACTTTCTCCGATTTTTCCAATTCAAAGTAAAGAGCGCAAATAAAGAAAATCTCTTACACGAACAGCTGAGTGTTTATAAAAATAGAAATGCGCCTATTCGGCTTGAAACCTTGATAGAAGATGCCGAATGCGCTCGAAAATGGATGGATGAACAACTCGTAGCCGATGAATCGGGAATTTTTATTTTTTTTAAAGCCTGCACCGCCTTCCCTAATGAAATCGGGAATGAAAAAAACTTAACAAGCGTCTACGTCCTGAAACACCCAGATGAGCCTCCTCCCTCTCTCATCGCAGCGCCTCTTTCTTTAACTCAAACTCCCCTGAGAAGATTTGAATGTACTTGCGAAGACTTCCGCTACTTTCCCAATCCAGGCCTATTTTCTAATTTGCAAGTTCTCATTCTCCAGAATACCGGCTTTAAACAATTTCCGGATGGATCCGACCTCAGCCGATTGACTGAACTTTCGCTCACAGGGTCTACCATCGAGACTTTTCCAGAAGAAACACGATTTGATCAATTAGAGCAGTTAAATTTAGCAAGGACTCCTTTTCTCCATTTCCCCCGAGGAATACGCTTGGATAAATTATGGAAACTCAATCTGAGTAAAACAAAAATAGAAACGCTTCCGCCGCTTCCCCGCGTACAGAACTTAGATGTGTCCGAAACCCCTATCAGAAACCTTCCCACAGGCTATACACTCCCGGAAGTGCAAGAAGCCAATTTTTCAGGCTGCTGTAATATTTACCTCGTCAAAGGAGTGTTTAGCGACAAATTGACAAAGATTAATCTAGATAACTCCTCTGTTTCTCGATACGGCCTAGATCCAGTTCGAGTACAAATTTACCAAAGAACCTTGGTCGACAAAATTCTTGAGGCGGCTAGCTTTTTTAATTCCCTCTTCCGATCTGACGACGACTAAACATTTACTCCGGCTTTACCTTTCCGTTTAGCCATACAAAATTTCTTTTGTCTAAGCTAGATCCAATTTGATGACCTAACTTAGATCCCAACAATCCCATAATCGCGTGAGGTAAGAAACAAGTTAAAAAAATTAATCCACTCGGCTTTTTCTTAGAATATCCTCGAGTCTTCTCGAACAAGGTCATACATCCTTCCCAGCAGGTATTGACATGCTGTGGAAATAAATAGCAACAGACGGAAACCCCGATAAATCCCCCAAATACCATTCCCACTTTACCCCACTGTACTCGATTGACTTGCATATCTCCTCCAATTGAAAGGTCGAAAATCTTACAACTCTTTTAAGTTTTTTTCCACTTTTTCAAAAAAAACTTTCATCCACTCGTGCCCGAGCCCGTGTGCGTGCCCGTGCCCGATGGGGGTATCGGGGGCTTCCCCCGTCTCGCTCATTCCAAATTTTTTCTATTATTTTTGTAGTTTCGGGCACGGTCACGCACACGGGCACGGGCACGGATTTTGTGGTTCTTACTTTTGTATAAAAGGGATTTCGCCTATAGTAGTTGTATTTCTTATGACAGACGCATTTAAAGTTTACATCGATCGCCTGAAAAGTGGCGAAGTGCAAAAGATCGAAGGATCGTTCGTACCCTCATTTCTCGAGCTAGACGAAGACGAACTCCATTTTAAAGCCCCGATTGAACTGCGCGGCGAAGCCTACATCGCTGAAGATCACCTGGTGATCCACTTACACGCCAAAACTTTTATTGAAATGCCCTGCGCCGTCTGCAATGAAATGATTCAAGTTCCCTTAACTTCCGGCAATTTTTACCATACGGAACCGCTGGCCGATATCCCCTCTGCTCTGTACGATTTTGGTCTCGCCGTGCGCGAAGCACTGCTGATTGAACTCCCCAGAACAGCCGAATGCAACGGAGGCAAATGCCCCGCTAGAGAGACCATTGCTCCCTACATGCGTTCGGAAAAGAAGGGCGATACGACCACCCACTTTCCATTTGCCGATTTTGATATAAAACCTTAAAGGAGATCCCCCATGGCAGTACCACGTAATAGAAGCTCGAACGCCAAGAAAAATTCACGGCGCGCGCACCACGCAAAAAAACCGAAAAACTTGTCGGCTTGCGCAAATTGCGCAAAACCGCGCCTTCCGCACCGCATGTGCCCTTCTTGTGGTCACTATGACGGACGCGCGATCGCACCGGCTGCTCAATAAGGCTTGATGAAAATCGGCGTTGATTTGATGGGCGGCGATAACCCGCCCGAAATTCTCCTTCGCGCTCTTCAGTCCCTTCCCCCCAGCATTGAAATCATTCCAATCGGCTTGCCCGAATTTGGAAAAGGCATCCCCCATTACGTATCAGCTCCTACTTTTATTGCGATGGATGAATCGCCGCTTGCCGCCTTGCGAAAGAAACGAGACTCCTCCATTAGCATCGGCCTGCGCCTACTCAAAGAAGGGAAAATCGATGCCTTTGTCTCAGGCGGAAACACGGGAGCCCTCGTATCGGGGACAAAACTCATCCTGGGCAATCTCCCTGGAATTTTACGACCTGCTCTATTGACGATCATGCCCACAAAAAAACAACCGGTCGTCGTACTGGATGTGGGAGCAAATGTCCAAGTAAAAGCGACTCACTTAGTGCAATTCGCCCTCCTCGGAACTGCGTATTGCCAAGCCAAGGGAATCGCAAAGCCGACGATCGGCCTCCTCAACATCGGCAGCGAGCCGATTAAAGGAACTTCAGAGCTACGCCTTGCCTATCAAAAACTGAAAACCTTTCCAAACGCCCCCTTTCGTTTCGGCGGAAATATCGAAGGAAAATCGGTTTTTGAGGGCGACGTCGATGTGTTGATCACCGATGGTTTCACCGGAAATATTTTTCTAAAAACGGCAGAAGGAGTGGCCAGTCTCATTCTAGATCGATTTGGAGCTTTGATCCCCGCTGGTGAATATCAACGACTGAATCCTCAGATCAGCGATTTACAAAAAAATCTCCACTATGCCGAATATCCCGGCGCGCTGCTAGCAGGAGCTGCCGGAATCGTCATCAAATGCCACGGCTATTCAACTCCCCAAGCTTTTCTCAATGGTGTTTTAGGCGCCGCAGAACTCATCCGAGGAGGGTTTGTCCAACACCTTCAATCTAAGTTAGATAAGACAAATATCTAGTTGATTTTTTTTCTAGATAAACAAGTGTCTATCTTCTATGATATCTATTTCATTTGTCCTTCGGCAGGCTACCTTCCGTTGGAACTAAGAAAGAGCTACGAACATGCATGAAGTCCTACTCAATGTAGAATCAAAAGAAATCCGCTATGCCTATTTAAGACATGGGCAACTCCACGATCTGATCATCGATCGAAAAAAATCACGCCAAATCACCGGGAATATCTACCGCGGTCGCGTGACCAATATTTTGCACAACATCCAATCGGCCTTCGTCGACATCGATGAAGGAGAAAACGGATTCATCCACATTAGCGACATCTTAGAAAACACGAAGAAATTCGAAGAGATGTTCGATATGGATTTCGATCTCGACTACGACATTTCAAAAATGCCCGAGACGCCGAAGCCGAAAGAGATTTCGCAACTATTGAAAATCGATCAGCCTGTTCTCGTCCAAGTCGTCAAAGAGCCGATTGGCACAAAAGGCGCTCGCCTCACATCCAACATCTCGATCGCAGGCCGCTATCTCGTCCTCCTCCCCAACAATCCACACCGCGGCGTATCGAGAAAAATCGAAGATAAAGGATCGCGCGACCGATTAAAGAAACTGATCCGCTCGTTTGAGATGCCGCAAGACATGGGTCTCATTTGCCGTACGGCGAGCGCGACTGCAACAGCTGATGATCTCATCGATGAAGCGACCGAATTGCTCCACAACTGGCAAACGATCGTCGATCGCTTCCAGCAATCGGATGACCCCGTTTTACTCCACGAAGAATCGGATCTCATTCGCCGTACGCTGATGCAATGCGTCGACAAAAAATTCGATCGACTTCTCATCGATGATTACGCCACCTATCAGCGCTGCAAACAGCTCTATCAAAAATATGAGAAAGAACATCCGCTAAAAATCGAGTTTTACCGCGATAAAACGCCGATGTTTGAACGGTTCAACGTCGAGCGGGAAATCGACCGGGCGCTCCGCCGTAAAATTTGGCTTGGCTCGGGCGGCTACCTTTTCTTCGACAGAACAGAAGCGATGCACACGATCGACGTCAACTCGGGCCGCAGCTCCCAAAACACCAGCGGCGCCGACGTCGAAGAAACACTCGTCCGCATCAATTTAGAAGCAGCAGAAGAAATCGCGCGCCAACTCCAGATCCGCAATATCGGCGGCTTGATCATCTGCGACTTCATCGACATGCGCTCACGCAAAAATCAACGACGCGTA
The DNA here is from genome assembly GCA_048498835.1 of Chlamydiota bacterium. GTDB lineage: Bacteria > Chlamydiota > Chlamydiia > Chlamydiales > SM23-39 > CAITMJ01. Next base: position 6,033 of record JBEHXF010000038.1, read on the forward strand.
CTTGAGCGATTGAAAGAGTGCATGAAAGAAGATTCGGCCAAGTGCACCATCCTCGGCATGAGTGAATTCGGCTTGGTGGAAATGACCCGCCAAAGAAGCCGCGAATCGCTCTCGCAAACCATTTACACCGCATGTCCCTATTGCTCGGGAAGCGGCCTCGTCAAGAGCCACGAAAGTGTGGCAGTAGAAATTGAGCGATCGTTGAAAAAAGCGATCCTTTGCCAAAATCAATTCGCACTAAAACTCGTTACTCATCCAGAATTGAGCCGATATCTCGATTCGGGAGATAAAGAATATTTCGGGAAACTAGCTGGTAAATCGAACGCCCAAATTGAATTTGGTTCGAGCGATAATATGCATTTGAACGATTATCAATTCTTTTCGACGTTGAATGGACAAAAAATCGAAGCCTGAACAACCGCTTCTCGATGAAATAGATTCCCTTCGCCAGAAGGGACTTCTCTCGGAGCGGTATGAGCAAATTCTCTCCGAATTTGCTTCCTCTTACCGCAATGCGGTAGAAGAGAGTGGACAACCGTTCCTACCACTTCTTCCGCTCTTTCGCCTCTTTTTTAAACTCACCTTCGAACAATTCCAAACACCCTACCAGTTTGAGCCCTATCATAAAAAAGTGCGCAAACCGGTAGACTACTACCAGTTTGCCCTCGATTTCATCCTCCCCCTTGTCGATCTCTCTCGCTCTACAGTGGCAGGTTATGAGAACATCGCCCAAATTGCAAAACAGGTCGCGCGAGGTGAAAACGCCATTTTACTCGCCAATCACCAGACCGAGCCAGATCCGCAAGCAATCGCCATCCTTCTCCAAAAAACCCATCCCAAACTGGCCGAATCGATCATCTTTGTCGCTGGAGAGCGCGTCGTCACCGATCCGCTCGCGATTCCCTTCAGCATGGGAACTGACCTTCTCTGCATCTATTCGAAGCGTTACATCGATCATCCACCAGAGCTCAAAGCGCAAAAGCTACTCCACAATAAGAACACCATGGAGAAAATGAGCCGCCTTCTTCAAGAAGGAGGGAAGGTGATCTATGTAGCTCCATCAGGCGGCCGCGATCGCCGCGATCCCTCGGGACATCTTGAACCGGCTCCTTTTGATGCGAACAGCATTGAATTATTTTACCTCATGGCGAAAAAAGCGAAGACCCCAACCCATTTTTATCCCCTCGCTCTCGACACCTACGACCTCTTTCCCCCCCCAGAGACCATTCAGAGAGAACTGGGAGAAACGCGAAGAGTGAAGCGCACGCCGATTCACCTCGCTTTTGGCCCTGAGATCAAAATGGATGAATATCCCGGGTCTGATCTCGCCGACAAAGAAGAGCGGCGCAAAGCACGCGGAATGGCCATCTGGTCGACTGTCAAACACATGTATGAAAAAATAAAAGGGTGAAATTGTGAAAACAACGCTTGTTGCGATCCTCGCTACCACTCTCTTACACTCCGAAACCCACAACACAGAAACTGCCATGACGAGAGCCGCCGTTCAAGAGATGCCAGTCGCCCAAGCGACCTATCAAGAAATCAGCGATGCTTCTGGGCTCGTCTATCTCAACCCCGATCTCAAAGAGCGACGCACCGCTAAAATCCGCCTTCCGAACGGCCTCGAAGTTCTGCTGATCTCCGATCCAGGCGCGGATCAATCCTCTGCCTGCATGGCGGTTGAAGCAGGTTCTTGGAGCGATCCAGCAGAATATCCGGGCATGGCCCACTTTTGTGAACACATGCTCTTCATGGGAACCGAAAAATATCCCGACTGCAACGCCTTTTTCAATCAAGTCTCCGATGCAGGCGGACAAATGAACGCCTTTACCGCCACCGATCGAACTGTCTACATGTTCTCATCGAAACTCGATGGTTACCTCTCTATTCTCGATCGCTTTGCCCGTTTTTTCATCGATCCGCTCTTCGATCAAAACAACATCTCCCGTGAACTACATGCGGTAGACCAGGAGTTTTCAAAAAACATAGAAAATGACAACTGGCGCGAATACATGATCTTTAAAGAGACCTGTACCGCTGGCCACCCAAACCAAAAATTCTCCACCGGCAATTCTGAAACGCTCGCCAATATCCCCCCTTCAGCCCTCCGCGCCTGGCACACCAAACACTATGGCGCAAACAAAATGCACCTCTTCCTCTATTCGAGCCTCCCACTCAATACGATGAAAGAGCAGGCGGCTCTCCTCTTCGCTGCAGTCCCCACTTTAGAACAAGACATCTCCATTCCTTACCAACCGATCCTCTCCAGCCAGCAAAAAGGTCACATCACTTACATCAAACCGATCCAAAATAAGCAGACCCTGACCCTCACTTGGGAGCTACCTCAAGATCTATCTGATGAAGATTCACAATCGGCCGATCTCGTCGCCTATGCACTGGCGCGAGGACAAGAACACAACCTTTACGAATCGCTGAAAAAAGATCAGTTTATCGACGGCTTTCTTCCTCGCTCAGACGATCTCGGTTCGCGCTTAAATGGCTCTTTTTCCTTTACGCTCGAACTCTCGCCAAAAGGGATCGCCCACTACAAAGAGGTCATTCAGCGCTGCTTTGAAGCGCTTGCAGGTCTGCGCGCAAGCGGCATCCCCGCCTATCTCCAAGAAGAAAAAAATGCGGTAGCAAAACTCAGTTATGAATACCAATCGCGTCAAGACGCCTTCCAAATGGCGCAGAACATCGGCCAAGCTCTCCCCGATGAGCCTCTCTCAACTTTCCCGCAAAAACAGGTCCTTGCCACTGAATATAGCCCAACGAAAATCCAAGCAGTGCTCTCTAAACTAACACCGGATAGCTGCTCGATTTACCTGGCCGCCTCTCCTCTTCTCACTGCGGTAATCCCCGATCGAACAGAAAAATGGTTCGGAGCCGAATATGCGATCCGTCCCATCCCTGCCGATTGGCTAGAAGAATGGAAAGGAGCAAAGCCAAATGCTGCCATTCGCTTGGCCGAACCGAATCCATTCCTCCCCACCAATCTCAAACTCGCTCAAATCGATGCCCGAGATGCAACACCCGTTCTCGTCTCTCAGACAGAAAGTGGCACAGCCTACTATTGCCGCGCTCCGGAGTTTTCAGCTCCTGAAACATCGATTCAGCTCTCAGTCCGCTCTCCGCTTCTCGAGTCGAGCGCCAAAAGCGCCGTCCTCGCCGCTCTTTATCTCGACCACCTGACCGATGAGCTCCATCCAATCACGAGCGCCGCACAAAGCGCCGGCCTCTCTCCCCGCTTTGATTTTGATAAACTCAAACTCAAACTCTCCATCTATGGCTTTAGCGAAAAAGCCCCGCTACTCTTAAAGCAAATCCTTCAAAAGCTCGATCTTCAAGCCCCAACGCCCGAGCAATTTGAAACCTACGTCGCTCGCCACGCTAAAATCTATTCGAATGGATCCAAAGAGCTCCCCTTACGCCAAGCCAAAGAGCTCCTCCTCTCCGTTCTTTCAAGCGATCAAGCGACCCAAACCGAAAAACTCCATGCGCTCCATTCGATCACGTACGAAGATTACCTCGACTTCCAAAGCAAACTCTTCGACGAGACCTATGCCGAAGCGCTTTTCACCGGAAATCTCACCTTTAAACAGGCCGAATCGTCTTGGATCGATGTACAACACATTTTAAGCAAAGGAATTTACCCCCAATCGCACCACACACGCTCCAAAGTGCTAGAACTCCCCTCTCAGGGCGGTCCCTTTGCTATGCAGCGAACCACTGAGATCCAAGGCAACGCGGTCATCCTCGCTGTCGATGAAGGAACCTTCAACCTCGAAAAGCGAAGCGCGCAAGACATCCTCTCGCCCGCACTTCGCGAGTCGTTCTTTAATGAACTGCGCACCAAACAGAAAACAGGCTATATCGCCCATACGGAGCCAGCTGAGCTGGAGGATGAACTCTTCCACTACTTCATGGTCCAATCCAATTCCCACCAACCAGAAGATCTCCTCTACCGTTTTGAACTCTTCTTGGAAGAATACCTCCACACCCTGCCCGAAAGTATCACCCCCGCTCGCTTTGAAACCCTCAAAGCCTCTTGTATCCACTCGCTGAAAACCCGCTATCGAAACCTGCGCGATAAAGCAGCGCTATGGAATCTCCTCGCTTTTGAAAAAGGTGCCGATTTCCAATTCATCGACAAGCGAATTCAACACCTCAATCAGCTCAGTTACGACCGATTCCAAAAACTAACTCAAGAGATGCTCAGCCGCACCAACCTCAAGCGACTCGCTATCCTCTATGAAGGGCGCCTCCCCGCACCCTTCGCCTATGAACCAGTCGACAAGTCCAAGCTCCTCGAGCTCGGCCACTACGTCGCAAAGGAAGATCGGAAGAGTTCTCGGGAATAATGTACGCATTGCTGAGCTATTCTTCAAATTTGGTCGCTAATCTGTACGACTACATGTGGCCGAAGAAAGAGAAAAGTGACGTGGAAGAAAGGACCTCAGCAGCTTATCTCACCTATTCGCGCAATCTGCTGCCTGCATCAGTCAAAATGCAAAAGCAGTTGATTCATGCACTCTCAAATCCCTCTTCTCAACGCAAATCGACAACAACAAGATTCACGATTCAGCCTCCAGAGCAAGGATTCAGCGTCTCTGAAAAGCCCTACCACTTCCTTCAATCCGCGGTCTCTCAGCACCAAGGCGGCCGAGACTATCAAGAAGATGGCTATCTAGAACCTATCGGAATCTCGATCGAACAGAGAGGAAATCCCAAACGAAGCGGAACCTTTTTTGGTGTGTTCGATGGTCATGGAGATTTAGGTGAGGTCTCTACCCACTTACGAGCCTTCTTAAAACCGGAATTGGAAAAGCTCCTTAAAAATACTCTCATTTTAGATGACCGCGCCATCGGCAATGTCTTTGTAAAACTCTTCCATACCCTCTCTCAATCTTACCGAGAAACTACCAACCGCTCAGGAGCAACTGTGACCTGTGCCTTTCGCCTCGGTAACACCATCTATTTTCCCAACATCGGCGATTCGCGGATCATTTTAGTCACACCCAATACAGAATACCAACTCACCGAAGATGCAATTGTTGAAAATCCCCGTTTTCAAACATGGCATAAAAAGAAAGGACATACCTTCATTCACTTCGATTCTGCTCTCCGCATACAAATCCCCAATTTCTCTTTATATCCGATGTATGCGCGCGATGTCAGTCGATATGAATGGATGTGCTGTCGTCCGAAAATCACAAAAATCCATTTGGGAAACGGTAAAAGCGAACCTGAAAAAGGAATTCTTTACGCGAAGAAAGGCGATTTCCTCATCTTGGCAAGCGACGGACTCTATGAACCAGCTTTACTCACGGAAGTAGCATCCGAAGTCCGAAAGCTGACACAAAAACAAGTCCCTCTCTCCGAAATAGCGACGCAGCTTGTCCACACTGCCGGCTCCGACCCCGGTAACGACAATGTCACCGCCATGATCGTCGCCCTTTAATTCATCTCTTTTGAATAAATGAACCAGGATGGGCGGGGAAGCCCCGCACCTCCAAAAAGAGAAATAACATAGATCCGACGAAGCGCCGGGCAGGATCGCCGCAAAGCGGCGACAGGATAGCGGAGGGAAGCCCTCCGCACCACCCAGAACCCCCTTGTTTTTGCTGCGCAAAAACTTCTCCCGACGCAAATTTTTTTTATCGAAGCGAAATCTATTTGCTAGAATTTTGGATTGAGCTGAGTTAATTCTTTTTGGGAAGGTGCGGAGGGTTTCCCTCCGCCTCGGTGGTTGTCTATCTTTGTGGTGAATGTTTATCCTGTCGCCGCTTCGGCGATCCTGCCCGCACGCTTCGTGCGGATCCTTGTTATTCTTTTTCACAAAAACGTCAGGGAAATGATGAAGGATTTAAACTTTTGTGTAATTGAGCAGATAGGCCTGTTTGGCCTCTTCGAGATATTCCTGCTGAGTAATGGGTGTTACGCAACTATCATTTAGGCGAAAGAATTGCCCCTTATGCATCTGATAGGCAATGTAGTGACCCTGATTTTGAGCTAGCCCTTCATGCCTTAAAAATCCCTGCAGAACATATCGATGGCCTTGACCATTCACAATTTGCTTCTTTGGCAAGGTCAATAGAAAAGGAACTAGGAGAGGCTTTATTCGCAATTCAGGCGTATACCGCCCAATGTTAAAGAGAAGAGTGGCTGGAGAGTGTGAAAGCAAGTATTGTTGCAAGGGTTCTTCAAAGACACCCGTTCGATTATCAAAATCGAGGATGGGGAACTGATAAGCGAGGCGATCCCGCTCGTCGACATCGGGAACAGGGCCGACAGATGTTTGTTTATACACATTGATGCCCACTTGTTCTTCGACTCCATTCACGACAATTCTTCCTTCCCTTTCCATCAAGAAGGGAGCAAAAACAGCGCCTAATTGAAGAGCCAATTCATGAGGATCTTCTTGAGCATCGGGAGCCTTTCGGAAATAAGAAGTGACTGCTTTGAATAGTGAGGTGATCCGACTTTGTGTTGGCTCGAGAAAAGCTCGAAGCCGCTCGGTCTGGATTGCATCCTGACCACCTAACTGACGTCTTGTATATTGATCAAGAAGCTCTCGGACCGGATGGCGGAAGGGAAGTTTTTTGCACAGGGCGACAAAAGCTTGGTTTCCAAATAAGAGTTGTAGATAGGCCGCCGCAAAACAGGTATTGCCCCGGTTGAGGATGCCGACAGGAGAGATATCTGATTCATAGCGGTTGATTAGAGTCGCTAGTTCTTTCGCGCTTTTTCCTTTCCATGCGCTATAAGCGGCTACAGCCGCGAGCGAGGCTCCTGCTACGAGCAAAATCAAAGCACCTGCAATGGCTGCAGCTGCAGCTGCATGAAGAAGAAGATAAAATCCAACTAGAGTCAAGCCTACGCCAGCTATAGCTAAGCTAACCTGAATAGCTTGATTTTCAAGGATCGATTCAATTTTCATATTAATAATTATAATTCACAATTATTAATTAAAAAATGGAATCAATATTTTAATTACACTGTTGGATTATTTTAGCTACGAGAGCTGTCCAGCCAGTCTGGTGAGAGGCGCCCAGACCCGAACCATCATCGCCATGGAAATGCTCATAAAAAAGTATAAAGTCTTTAAATTCAGGATCTTCCTGGAATTTCTTTGCACCGCCATAAACAGGACGGCGACCCTCATTTCTCTCAAAGATCGATAGAAGACGTTGGCTTAGCTCATCAGCCACTTCCCATAATGTAAGTATCTTTCCTGAGCCGACAGGGCATTCAACTTTAAAATCATCCCCATAATAATAATGGTATTTTTGGAGCGACTCGATAATCAAGTAGTTTAAAGGAAACCAAATGGGCCCTCGCCAATTCGAATTGCCCCCATAAAGGCGCGAAGTGGACTCGCCTGGCTCATAATCGACCCGATTCATCCGTCCATCGCAAAAAAGAGAGAAGGGATGATCCTTATGATAGCGCGAAACAGCGCGGATTCCATACGGACTTAAGAATTCGTTTTCATCCAGCATCTTCTCCAGAACCCTGCGGAGCTTATTCGCATCGAGCAAAGAGAGTAGACGCCGATTATTGACCCCTTTGGTCTTCATGCAGGCTACTTTAAAACAAAGATCCCTTCGGTGTTCTAAAAACCATTCGAATCGTTTTTTAAATTCGGGCATCTGGTCAAGTTTTTCTTCATCGAGCGTTGCGACAGCAAAAAGCGGAATAAGGCCGACCAAGGAGCGAACCTCAAGCGATTGATAAGAACCATCGGCATGTTGTAAGACATCGTAGTAGAAGCCATCTTCTTCATTCCAAAGAGGAGGAGAATCTTCTCTTTGAAGGTTGATCGCATCGGCGATATAGAGGAAGTGTTCAAAAAATTTACTGGCCATGTCTTCATAGATCGGCTCTTTCACCCCCAGCTCAATCGCCATCGTCCACATATTGAGACAAAACATCCCCATCCAGCTCGTCGCATCAGACTGTGTCAATTTTCCACCCAGCGGAAGTTGCTCGCTCCGGTTGAATAAGCTGATATTATCCAGGCCTAAAAAGCCCCCTTCAAATACGTTCCGCCCATCGGCGTCTTTTCGATTGACCCACCAGGTGAAATTCATCACCAATTTTTGGAAAATTTGCTCTAAAAATTCCCGATCTTCTTGATTGTGCTTCCTCTGTAAGATTTTGAAAATGCGCCACGCAGCCCAAGCCGTTACAGGCGGATTTACATCCTCAAAATTCCATTCGTAAGCGGGAATTTGTCCATTCGGATGCATGTACCACTCTCTTGTCAAAAGCGTGAGTTGCCGCTTTGCAAATTCAGGATCAAGGAGTGAAAAGGGGATCATATGAAAGGCCAAATCCCACGAGGCAAACCAGGGATATTCCCACTTATCGGGCATCGACAAAATATCGTCGTTGTAAAGGTGTTTCCAATGGGCGTTACGCCCTTTTTTCCGTTCCGGTGGTGCAGGTACGTCATCTCCCTCGAGCCATTGCTCTATCACGTAATGATAAAATTGCTTACTCCAAAGCAAACCGGCAAACGCCTGTCTTTGAATATTGCGTCGATCATCTGTGAGGGTTGCAGGAACAAAATCACGATAAAATTGATCTGCCTCTTGCTGTCTCTTTTGAAAAATCTCTGCGAAATCGGAAAAGGGAGCTCCGTTTACTACATCGGAAAAACGGAACCGGAGCTCCATCTTCCCTTTAGCAGGAACTGTAATCACATACTGTAAGCCAGCTTTAGTTCCCTTAAGTGCTGGATTGAGCGCCTCTGTACGGCCGTGAACAATCGCCTCTTGAAAGGCATCCTTGACATACTTCGATTCATTAGCCGAACCAAAGAGCTTTTCATTATTTGATTCATTTTCGGTGAAAAGGAGCCCAGGTTTTTGTTCAAAATAGAAGTGGCGCAGTCCTAACTCTTTATGGTCGACAACGATCTCTCCTTGACCTGCTCGAAGCTCACCCGGCTTTTCTTCCTTTTTCCAGCTCCATGTATTTCTAAACCAGACCTGAGGTATGAGATGGAGCTTGGCTGGCGCATTGCCGCGATTATACACAACCGCTTTTAATAAGAGATCTTCAGCCGATGCTTTCGCAAATTCTAAATAGATATCGAAATAGCGATCCTGATCAAATAGGCCGGTATCGATCAGTTCATATTCAGGATCATAAACACCTCGTCGCCTATTTTCTTCTACAAGCTGGCGATAGGGATATTCGCCTTGCGGATACTTATAGAGCATTTTCATGTACGAATGGGTAGGCGTATTGTCGAGATAGAAATAGTATTCTTTCACATCTTCGCCGTGATTTCCCTGCGAATTGGTAAGGCCAAAAAAACGCTCTTTCAACAGGGGATCTTTTTCATTCCAAAACGCAAATGAAAGGCAGATTTTTTGGTGATTATCGCTATATCCACCAATCCCATCTTCGCCCCAACGATACGCTCTAGACGCCGCTTGATCGAAAGTAAAATAGTTCCAAGCATCTCCTCCTTTGCTGTAATCCTCACGGACAGTCCCCCACTGTCTCGCAGACAAGTAGGGACCCCATCTACGCCAGTGACTCTTCTGCTGTTCAGCCTCGAGGAGACGCTTTTCTTCTTCACCCATACTTTGGTGCTATAAAGAATGGTTTTTACATCTGCAAGCCAATTTGCTATGACTATTGAATGCGCAAATACATTCCAATCGTTCTTCTTCTCCTCGCCATGATCGCCGCTTACTATTTTGGCTTTCATAAATACTTCACCTTCGAGAGTTTGAAAGAGCACCGTCACTTTCTGAAGAAAATGGTCGATCAACATTGGCTCGCCACTTCCCTCATCTTCCTCTTGACCTACATTACCCTTACCGCTCTTTCTCTCCCCATTGATGCTTTTTTCTGTCTAACGGCGGGTTTTCTCTTTCCTCAGCCCTTTTGTACACTCTACATCATCTTTGGCGCAGCGCTGGGCGGCTCCATTCTCTTTTATGCCGCAAAAACCGCCTTTGCCGACCTCTTTCGCCGCAAAGCCGGGCCTCGACTCAAAAAGCTTGAGCATAACTTTCACCACAATGCAGCCTGCTACATCATTTTCCTGCGCCTCATTCCCGTTCTTCCCACTTGGATCGTCAACGTAGCTCCCGCCCTCTTTAATGTCCCTTACCGCACCTTTCTCTGGGCAACCATTGTCGGCTACATTCCCGGCGCCTACGTCTTTTCTGAGGCGGGTAAAGGACTTGGCAAATTTCTCGATCGCTGGTTCAAGCCACGCTACACCGAACTCTTTGATACAGAGTTCTACATCGGTCTCGGCGTCATGGTGCTCCTAGCCCTCGGCATGCTCCTCTTCATGCGCTACCTCTCCAAACGAAAAAACAAACCATGAGACGAAGCAAAGAAAAGAAGTAACAAAGATCCGGCGAAACGCCGGATCTGTGTTATTTCTCTTTTTTGGGGTGCGGGGCTTCCCCGCCTCTGTGGTTGTCTATCTTTGTGGTGAATTTCTATCCTGTCGAGTGCTTCGCCGGATCCTTGTTATTCTTTTTTTACTGGACTTTCATGTTGTGGAAGACAGCATCGACATCGTCGATGCTCTCGAGGTACTCGATGAGAGCAATATTGCTATTTGCATCCTCATCTGACACCTCCACCAGCGATTTCGGCACCATCGCAAGCTCCGCCTCTTCCGGCTTGATTCCAGCCTGTTCTAGGGCCGCCTTGACTTGATTAAACGCCTCAATCGAAGTGTAGATGACGTACGAATCGTCTTCTTGCAAGAGATCTTCAGCGCCTGCATCGGTGATAAGAAGAAAGAGATCATCTTCTTTGATGGCCGTTTTCGGCAATCGCAAGACACCTTTGCGATCAAAATTGTAGGCAACAGCCCCAGGAGTTGCGATGGTGCCGCCATTTTTATTAGTTGCGATACGGATATCGGCGGAAATGCGGTTTTTATTATCTGTCATGATATCGACAATGATTCCAACTCCTCCATAACCATAGAGCTCGTATGAGATCTCCGAATAATCGCCTTGATCGGAACTACCCGCTTTTTTGATGTTGCGGTCGATGTTGTCGTTCGGCATGTTCGCATCTTTCGCTTTTTGCACCGCAATCCGAAGCTTACTATTCGATTTGGGATCAGGACCGCCCTGTCTAACAGCAGAGATAATCTCCTTCATGATCCGGCTAAAAATTTTTCCCTTCTTTTTATCCGCCCGGTCTTTCCGGTGCTTCATGTTGGCCCACTTGCTATGTCCTGCCATTGGAACGAACCCTTTTTTTAAAAATTTTCAAACTCTGTTTTTCCCATTCTTTAGCCGCATCGAATTGGTGGAATTCGCGCTCTTTTTTTCGAAAGAGAGCCGTGTGAACCCAAGCCCGTCCTCTTTTGTCGTATTCTGTCGGACAAACGGCGTGAAGCATCTCGTGGTAGACAATGAACTCGATAAAATAGGGTGGAACATCGACCGCATCCAGAAGACGATTCATCCGGATCTGATTGAGCTGTCGATCATAAGTGCCGAAAGTAATGAATCGAAAACGCCCTTTGGGTTTTTGCTTGGACCAGCCGATAGAAGCGTGATAATCGGGACTGAAATAAGTCTGTTTAACTCGCTCATAAATTTCGCCTAAATCGTAGACCAAACCTTTCTGTTCAAGCGGCTCTGCTTCTATTTTATTTGTAGAAAAATAGAGATTGGCCATTTGACGGATCACGGCCAAAGCCCGCCGATCATTCCGAACGGAGTAGCGAACAATCGCTTCCAGAACAGGGCTTGGCGCTTCTTCAAACAGGCGATGGAGATGAACCGAGACAACTCCCCGTTTTTTTTCGACGCGAAGATAAGTAGTCCGGTTTTCATGGACGCGAATGTTGACTGGGAAAGTATAGAGCGCCAGAAGCCGGTCAACAAGCGAGGCCATTTTACAACCTCTTTTGCATCAATATTTTAGCTCGGTACCGCCCATCTTCTTTAACAAAATGCTTTTGCATGCCGTAAGGCTCAAAACCAAATTCTTTATAAAGATTGATGGCGCGATTTCCTTCATAAACCTCTAAATGGAGAAGCTCAATATGGAATTTTGTTTTGGCTAAATGGATTAACTCGCCGAGTAATTTTCGCCCGACTCCTTTGCCACGATATTTTTCATCGACAATGATGGCAAATAAACATTGATGAGCAAGTTTTTTGTAAGGCTGCAAGTACAAAGTCGCATTCCCACAGGGAACCCCATCCCACAGTGCAGTTAACACCGCTCCAAATTTGCTGTAGCTCATCCAAATGCGGGCCGCGTCTTCCACTTCTCGCAAATCAGTCAGAGGAAATCCCTCTAAAACGCCCGGCTGTAAAAGCCAATTGACTAAGTGTTGTTGATCCCCTTCTTCAGCGGGGCGAATGGTCACGTGGTTTGTCACAAAAATCGCTCCAGTAAAAGACGAGGTCTGCTCTGCCCATCTACGCGAACATAATCCTCTTGTCTGGCAAATTCTTCAAATTCGAGCTTGCGAAGGATGGGAAGAAGGAGGGATGGTTCATAGATCTCGGCATGCACACTGTCGAGACGAAAGCGGGTCTTGGCTAAATGGAGGAGATTGCGGACCATCGATGTGCCAATCCCCTGCCTTCGATACTTTGGATCGACGATGAGATAAAAGGAGCAATGGTGAGCTACCTTCCGATATGGCATGAGAAAGAGAGTGCCGATCGCACACGGATTGTCTTCGATCACCCCCGTTAAACTCGCTTTAAATTTTGAAAATCCAATCCAATTTTTAAGCGCATCCTCTTTTTCGGCTGCACCGAAAGGAAAATCGTTGCAAGCGGCTGGATCAGAAAACCAACTTTCCAGTGAAGGAAGATCGGTTAGTTCAGAAAAACGGATGTCGAAATCTGTACTCATTATCCAAATTCCTTGAGATAGGCATTTACGAAATCATCGATATCTCCATCCATCACTGCTTCTACGTTCCCCTTTTCCACTTTTGTCCGCGTATCTTTGACGAGTGTATAGGGTTGGAAGACATAGTTGCGGATCTGACTACCCCATGAATTCTCTTTTTTCTCTCCACCCAATGAAGAGATCTTCTCTTTCTGTTCATTGAGCTCTTTTTCATAGAGTTTCGATTGGAGCATTTTCATACAGGTTTCTCTGTTTTGAATTTGACTTCTCTCGCTCTGACACGAAACGACAATATTGGTCGGAAGGTGGGTCATTCGGACGGCCGAATCGGTCTTATTCACGTGCTGGCCGCCAGCGCCTGAAGCGCGGAAGGTATCGACCTTGATATCTTCCGGCCGAATATCGATTTTTACATCTTCTACAATCGGTGTCACATCAACGGATGCAAAACTGGTGTGGCGACGGGCATTGGCATCGAAAGGAGAGATGCGGACGAGGCGATGGACCCCGCGCTCTGACTTGCTGTAGCCGAAAGCAAACGGGCCAGAAAAACGAAAAGTGATGTTTTTAATCCCCGCTACCTCGCCATCGAGGCGGTCGACAATCTCAACTTTCCAGCCCCGCCTGGTCGCCCAGCGCTGATACATACGAGAGAGTATCGAGGCCCAATCACACGACTCGGTCCCCCCTGCCCCGGCATTGATCTCTAAATAGCAATCCTTACTATCGAGCTCGCCAGAGAGCATTTTGCGCACCTCCATCTCAGCCAAACGCTTCTCTACATCGTCCAGCCCAGCGAGCAGCTCTTTCATGAGTTCAGCATCGCCGAGCTCT
>JBEHXF010000039.1:0-19027 GCA_048498835.1 Chlamydiota bacterium
CAATTGGAAAAATTATATTTTGACGAGAGTGACTCAATCTCTTGAGTCCTCAAACAAACTTTAACTTTCCCGCACTTTTCTCTTCTTCTACTGTCAAAACAACTTTCGGTGATCTCAGTCACCGCTTTTTTCGTTTTCGCTTTTCTTTCGATTCGCGTTTCAAACGAAGCTAAGAACATACAAAAAACGGGATTTTCTCAGCAACTTCTTTCAAATTTCACTCTTTAGACCAGATCCTAATCGATTGAAATAGAGAGATTTACGTGCAAAATAAATCCCCTAATCTTCTTACAATATTTACAATCGCCTTTACACGTTCCCCTGAAGCCCTCAAAAACTGCTCTCATTAAAATTTTTATTGCCAAGATCTAGCCCCTATATTTATTGTTGCGAATGAAAAACTCTCTTTGTGAAAAAGTCATTTGAAGACAGCTGTTTTTCAATGCCAATTTCATAGGGAGTTTCGAAGAGAGCTGGCCCTGACCAAAATGGGAACACTAGCTAACTCTTAAATTGGAAAATTGGAGAAACGTATGCATTTCAAATGGAATCTTTCCATAAATAGGGTGCTAGCGTCCTCAGCTCTTGCCGTTTTAGCGGCAACGAGCCTGAACGCCCTCCCAAAAGGTCCTTGCGACACGCAGGCACCACAAGTGTGCTGTGATGAGCCGAAACCCGGACCATTCGCTTTTGCTTATCCCATGGACATGGGCATTTCTTGCCCAAGAGACTTCGTCGTCCATATCGACGGCCTTCTCTTGCAAGCAAAGTCAGATGGGATGGAATTTGTCATTACCGATACTAACGGCACTGGCGATTCCCCAGCTCCCATCACGCAAGGGCAAGTTCTAGGGTTTTCGAATGACCATTCCGATTTCGACTACAATCCTGGCATGCGCTTCGGCATCGGTTTTTTCCTTGATCACGATGCTTGGAACCTCGATTTCAACTGGACTTGGTTGAATATCACCAACTACAAACACGCCAACCAAACAACTTCAGGCGGAATTTTGATTCCCCTCTGGTTAACTGGCGCTGGCATGCCAACAGAATCGTTTGGCACACGTTCAAGCGCAGTCTGGAAAGCGAGCTACAACACGTTAGATGCTGCAATGGGTAAACCTTTCCATGTTAGTCGTTACCTCGTGTTAGCTCCCTTCTTTGGCTTACGCGCAGGCTGGATCGACCAACACTTCTCCGTTGACTACGGCGGAGCTGCTGCTGGCGGACCAAACCGTACGATCGCTCACGGCGACAACGATTTCTGGGGTATCGGTTCTAGAATCGGTATGAACACAGATTGGATTCTCGGCAAAGGCTGGTGCCTCTTTGCAAATAGCTCTTTCTCGATGCTATTTGGAAAGTTTGAAATCGATCAGAGCATGACCATTCCTAACGGCGTTGCCGATGGTTTTGACATCGAGTACGATTTCTACCAAAACGTACCCAACATGGAATTGATTCTCGGTCTCGGCTGGGGACGTTATTTCGATAAAAATCGCTATCACGTAGGCCTGAAAGCCGCTTATGAATTCCATGAGTGGTTTGATCAGTTCAACATGAGAAGATTCTTCAGCGGTTCTGAATCTCTGACAGACACAGCTGCTGCAGCTTATGCTAACGATACAGCAAGCCGTGGTAACTTGACTCTGAACGGATTCTCACTCAGACTGCAACTAGATCTCTAATCGACTCTAGTTGAACGAAAAAGTTGGGGGCTCTGGCGAAAGCCAGAGCCCTTTTTGTTTTAGACGATGAGAGCGTGTTGCAATAAATAAAAACCTACTCCGGAAAGATAGCTGATCAAAGCGATCAAACTCACCTTTCTCAAATACCATAAGAAATCGGCTTTCTCCATGCCCATAAAAGCAACACCGGCTGCAGAACCGATGATTAAAATACTACCCCCAGTTCCTGCGCAATAGGCAAGCAATTGCCAAAAATTGGAGTCCATCGGATAAGACTGCAAATCGTACATCCCCATTCCCGCAGCAACGAGAGGAACGTTATCGACTACGGCAGAAACTAAACCAATGAGCGTCGCAATCACAGTGAGATTATGAACGTAATGATCGAGCCCTATAGCCAATTCTTTTAAAATCCCAACTGCATCGAGAGCCCCAATGCAAAGCAAGATACCTAAGAAAAACAGGACGCCCGATGTATCAATCCGCGTTAAAATATAAGGCACACGAAGATGCGACCGATTTTCGTAAGGATGATGCATCAAATCGGTAATCACCCAAAGAACGCCCAGTGAAATCAACATCCCCATGAAAGGAGGCAATCCGGTTAGAGCTTTAAAAATGGGAACAAAAATCAACGCACCGAGGCCGCAATAGAAAATAATGCGATTTCCTGGCTCAGGAGCCTCTTCTTCCGCTCGACGAACAAGTTGAGGATAAAACCCTTTTAGGCCAATACCGAACAAAAGAAGGGCCACTACAAGCGAGAGAATACTCGGAATGAAAAGCGCCTTCATAATAGAAATGGTGCTAATATTTCCATTGATCCAGAGCATGGTCGTTGTTACGTCGCCAATCGGCGTCCACGCCCCCCCTGCATTTGCCGCAATCACGACCATAGCCCCGAGCAAAAGTCTCTCTTGACGGTCGGGCACTAGTTTTCTGAGCAGTGAAATCATCACGATTGTCGTCGTCAAGTTATCGAGAATGGCCGATAGGAAAAAAGTGACAAAACCCATTAGCCAAAGCATCTTTTTCTTCGACCCGCTCTGGATTAAATCGGTAATCACCTTGAAACCGCGGTGGCTATCAATCAGCTCGACTAGTGCCATAGCTCCAAGCAAGAAAAAGATAATTTGACTCACTTCATTGAGATGTTCACCGAGAAGATGAACATCTGTGCCATGCGTGTGGCCTTTGATGAGAAACACAAACATCCAAGTGAGCACGGCCATCAACAGAGCTGACGCCGTCTTGTTGACCTCTATCTTTGATTCAAAAATGATCGCTAGATACCCAAGCGCGAAAACTAAAATAATCAAACCATTTGCAAATGCACTTTCCAGCATGAGACTCCCTTTGTTTTTTATTAATTTTCAGTTGAGAGCGGATATCTCGCAACGGAAATCAAAGGTTAGACTGGAGAATATCGTGCATGCGAAGAAGCCCAACAACAATACCTGCTTCTAAAACGGGCAAAACAGTGACCGGATGCCCCTCTTCCATCACTCGAATCGCTTCATGCGCAAGACAGTTTGGTTTAATGGATTTAGGATTTTGGCTCATCAAAAGTTCTAAAGGCAAATCCAAAGCCTTAGGTCCATTTTCTTGAACGGCACGGCGCAAATCCCCGTCAGTAAAAATGCCAAGCAACTTTTTATCGCCGTCCACGACAAGTAAACAGCCGCACCGTTTGCCGCTCAATTCATGAAGAACATCGATGAGTCGATCCGTTCTTTGACAAAAGGGTATTTCCTCCCCTTTCAACATCCGGTCAGCCACCCGAAGCGTGATCTTCCGACCCAACAGTCCCGCCGGGTGATTCGCCGCAAAATCATCGACCGAAAAGCGCTTGGCCTCCATCAACGAAATCGCCAATAAATCACCGAACAACAACTGAATAACGGCCGAGGTAGTCGGCGCCAAATCATACGGGCATAACTCTCGTTGAACAGGCAAGTGAATCGCTTGGTCGCACGTCCGTTCCAGTCGCGAACCTTTTTTTGAAACGACGGCGATTGTTTTCGCCCCCTTCTTCTGAACATAGGGCAGCAAATCAAGCAACTCTTGCGACTCCCCGCTTTTGCTAAAGGCTAAAAAAACATCATTCGGTCCAACTAGCCCCAGATCCCCATGAAGCGCATGAGCGGGAGAGAGATAATGAGCCGCCGTCCCTGTCGAAATGAGTGTCGCCGCAATTTTTTGCGCAATGAGTCCGCTTTTCCCAACACCGGACAAAATGACCGAGCCGGTGCACTCTCTTACCGTCTCGACGAGTCGCTCCAATTCAGCCAAATCGACCGATTGAAAAAAATGATTGAGGGATTCGCGCTGCCTCTCAAAAAGCGTTTGGATCGTCTGCATGTCCGAATTTTATCTCGCTCTTTGCTTGAAGTCTTCTAAAAAATTGCCTACCCTGAATGATAAACAGAGGTATCGATGAAAACTCCCATTGCAGTGGCCTACGGCGACGGAATTGGTCCCGAAATCATGGAAGCCACTCTTTCCATTCTCCACGCAGCAGGCGCCGACATTGATCCAAAAGTTGTAGAAATTGGCGAGAAAATGTACCTCAAAGGATTTCCAACCGGTATGGATCCCGATACTTGGGAAATCATCCGTAAAACGAAAGCTTTTCTCAAGGCTCCGATCACAACTCCTCAAGGCGGCGGCTTTAAAAGTCTCAATGTCACCATCCGCACAACTCTCGGCCTTTACGCCAATATCCGCCCCTGCGTTTCTTACTCTCCTTATGTCGATACCAAACATCCGGAAATGGATGTGGTCATCGTCCGAGAAAATGAAGAAGATCTCTACGCCGGCATTGAATATCAGCAAACCCCAGACGTCTGTTCTTCCATCAAACTGATCTCTCGCGCTGGTTCTGAAAAAATCATTCGCTACGCTTTTGAATATGCCAAACACTATCAGCGGAAAAAAGTGACTTGCTTTGTCAAAGATAACATCATGAAATTTTCCGATGGGCTCTTCCATAAAGTCTTTGAAGAAATTGCGGCCGATTATCCAGATATTCTCCACGAAAGTTGGATCGTCGATATCGGCGCTGCCAAACTCGCTGACACTCCCGAAATCTTCGATGTGATCGTGATGCCGAATCTCTACGGTGATATCCTCTCAGATGTCGCCGCGCAAATCTCCGGTTCAGTGGGCCTTGCCGGCTCTGCAAATATTGGCGATCATGGCGCCATGTTCGAAGCGATCCATGGATCTGCTCCGCGGCGCGCAGGTCAAAACGTAGCCAATCCTTCAGGACTTCTCCTCGGCGCTATCCAAATGCTCGTGCACATTGGACAAGCCGATGTCGCCTCACGCATTCATAACGGCTGGCTTCGCACTCTTGAAGATGGGATTCATACCTACGACATCTACAAAGAAGGTGTCAGTAAGAAAAAAGTAGGAACCCGCGAATTCGCCCAGGCCGTCATCCACAACCTCGGCAAAAAACCCGAAACACTTAAGGCTGTTTCATACGAAAAAGCCCGCACCAACGACTCAGCCAAACTCACCACGACAAAACCCCTCCGACAACTTGTCGGCGTCGACGCATTCATCTTTCATCGTGGCAAACTCTCTGACTTTCAGTCGAAAATTTCCCACATCAACATGGGGAATCTCCGCCTAAAAATGGTTTCCAACCGCGGCGTCCGCGTCTGGCCCGGCGGCCAGCCTGAAACATTCTGCATTGAACAGTGGCGATGCCGTTTTCAAGCAGACGACAATCGCCCTTGCAGCCAAAATGACATCATCCAGGTACTCCACGCACTCGACCGAATTCAAATGGATATCATCAAAACAGAAAATCTCTACCTCTACGACGGTAAGCCCGGCTTCTCTTCCGCCGAAGGTTAACAAAGATTTAGTAACTTTAATAAGGCTACCCAAAAACAATGAACACAATTATCGAAGCCATCCGCTAAGAACTGCTAACAAAAAAAACAATCCGCAACAGGCAAGCCATTTTTTTCTCCGGATACTTGTTTTCCAAGCTTTCTCAAAATTTTCAGCGCACAACATGATTCCCCATCCCATGATCGGTGTGGCTATAAGAGTACCGATCAATTTTATGAGGAAAATTCTCAATTCGGGATTCATACCTCACCTCAGTAGGAAAAAGTTATAAACTTTCAAATAATTAAATGGAAAAAATTAACATAACGGGAATTTTTAAACGAAAAGACGCAAAGAAAACTGAAAAATGTAGAGAAGCGTCTACTCAATAATTAAACAACTTTGCGCCTTTGCGTTAAACTGTTTAATTAGCTTGATATCTAGGATTCGGAAGTGCTTTCGAGCTGCTTCTTCAATTCGTTGAGGAAGCCGCAGCCATAGAGACCGTCTAGGACACGATGGTCGAATGTGAGGGAAATCATCATCACAGAACGGATGGCGATTGAATCGTCAGGCATTGCAGCGACTTTCTTGGTGATCGCGCCAAGACCGATGATCGCCACTTCTGGATAACGGATGATCGGAATGCCGATGAGAGTACCGGTCATGCCGAAATTGGTCATGGTGATGGTGCCGTCTTGCACATCTTGCGGAGAGAGGCGGTGCTCGCGAGCTTTGAGAGCCAGTGCGCCAATTTGTTTAGCAATGTCCGGCAGAGTGAGGTTGTGGCAGCTGCGAATCACAGGAACCATCACGCCTTGATCGACGCTCACTGCAACGCCTAAGTTGACGTAACGCTTCATGACAATTGTGTCAGTGTCGAGAGAAGAGTTAATGAGCGGGAAAGCTTGAAGAGCGCGGGCGATAGCGCGGGCAACGAAGGCGGTAATGGTGAGTTTGACGCCATGTTGCGCTAGGAATGATTGCTTTTTTTCTGCAATCAACTTCACCAAATGAGTCACATCGACTTCGGTGATGAGCGAAGCGTGGGGCGCTTCATAGAACGATTTGACCATATTGTCGGCAATCGCTTTGCGCATGCCGCTCATTTTCACTCGCTCCACATCCGAAGCGACTTGAACCGGTTGGTATTGCTCAACGTCTTGTTTAGTGAGTCGCCCACCTTGGCCCGTGCGTGGAATCTGGTCGATGTCTGTTAAAGGGATTTTTCTCTCCTGTAAAAGGCGGAGTACGGCCGGAGAGAGAGTTGTTTCTTGCGCTGAACAAACTGGAGCTGCTACGCAAACTGGAGCCGCTGCCTGTACAGGAACAGCCTGCTTGGAGGCAATCGATGCTAAGGGCTCGCCTACTTGAATCTCTTGATCCACTTGAGCTAAGATTTCATGCAGAACTCCCGAAATTGGGGAGGGAATTTCACTATTTACTTTATCAGTTGAAACTTCTAAAAGCGGCTCATCGCGCTCGATCCGATCGCCCACCTTTTTAAACCATTGGACTACGGTAGCGCTTACGATGCTCTCGCCCAGCTTTGGTAAAGAAATTTTTACAGTGTCTTCCATAAGTGCACTAATTATTAAGCCTATCGTCGATTTTTGCAATGAGCTTTTGCCAATCTTCTTGCCCGTTTATTACCTCAGCTTCAATCTCAACCCAAATCAGCGGAAGATCGGAAGCGGGTAATTTGACGAAATCCTTTTCTGTGCAAATTAAGTATTTAATATCGAGCTTCTTGCATTCCTCAAAAAAAATTTCGATGCCTGTAAAAGGCTCATGATCCGAGAGAATTTTTTCTGCGACGATCTGAGCCCCTAAATCGACAACTGTTTTTTTGAATCGATCTGGGTAGCCAATTCCGCAAAAAAGAGCTACTCTTTGACCTCGAATAGAAGAAATATTTTGACCCTGCCGATCGACAATCCGAGTCGGTCGACTCTGCAACAAAGTCGCCGGATAATCGATCGGCGTGTAGGAAAAAACCGCCGTCGCTTCTAACAGTCGCTTAGGCGAGTCACGCAAGCGCCCGCGGGGTAAAAAAAAGTCGATCAAGTCGCGTGGCCTGACCACCACTAAATCGAAATCTCGGTTTAATCTCCGATGTTGAAATCCGTCATCGAGCAACAGTAACTCAGCCCCATCTGACACAGCAAGCTTGGCCAATCGAACCCGATCAATTCCTTGATACAACCGAGCCGTTGGAACATGGCGCGCAATCACCTTCATCTCATCGTTTAGCTCTCCTCTTTTCGCACCGTAACCCCGCGCTAAGATCGCGACTTTACGATTGGAAAAATGCTTGGCTAAAAGAATGACTAATGGAGTTTTTCCTGTACCGCCAACTGAGATATTTCCCACGCTGATAACAGGAACCGGCGCCGTATAGGTCGGAAAAAAATGGGCATCATAGAGATAGTTGCGAAGAGCTGCTATAAAACGCCACATCCAAGCAGCTGGCGCAAGAAGCCAAGAAAAAGGAGTAGTTACGAGTCGCGAACCAAAATGGAGCGCTCTAAAGCGAAGAAATTGCAGCATGGAGAGACTTGTTCGCAAATAATACTTTTTCCAATTGCTCGATGATCAAATGAATCGCCGCCATATGCGCCTCTTGCACCCGATCGGACCATAAGAATCCGCCAACAATCCATTCTAAATCGGCCTCACCTTTCAATTGCCCACCTGTTTTCCCGAGAAAAGCAATCGTTTTAAGACCCCGCTCTTTGGCTGTTTTAACGGCACGTACGATGTTGATCGAGTTACCGCTTGTGGTTAAGACGATCAAGATATCGCCAGGTTGTCCTAATGCTTCTACGCTTCGCGAAAAGACTTGATCATACCCAACATCATTGCCCACACAAGTTAAGTGTCCCGGTTCAGAAAGAGCAATCGCGGGAAGAGCGCTCCGTTTTTCGCGATAATAACCCGTTAACTCTTCAGCAAAATGCATGGCGTCGCATAAACTCCCTCCGTTTCCACAAATCAGAATCTTATTCCCATTTTGAAAACAGGAAGCGAGCATGCTCACTGCCGCTTGCATAAAAGTTAGAGCAGGTTCCGTGCGCAAACACTCTGTAGCGCGGATGCAATCGCAAACGGATCTAAGAATCGCTTCTCTCATACACAATCTCTCTGTTAGACTGAACATTGATAGACGAAGAGGATAATAAATGCAAACCGTAGCTATCATTGGCGCAACCGGCGCCGTAGGAAATGAAATTGTCAGACTCTTAGCCGAACGTCTTTTTCCGGTGAAATCTCTCCGCTGTTTTGCCTCACCGCGCTCTATCGGTCGATCCATCTTCTTTCGCGATAGAAAAATTCCAATTGAACTTCTGACAAAAAAAGCGCTGCAAGAAATCGATCTCGCTTTTTTTGCTGCAGGATCGGCCATTTCAAAAGAATGGATCCCGCAAACAAAAGCGCTCTGCATCGATTCGAGCTCCGCCTTCCGAATGGATCCATCCGTTCCTCTTGTCATTCCCGAGATCAATCCAGAAGCTCTAAAACATCACAAACGAATCATTGCTTCTCCAAACTGCACAACGACCATGCTTCTGATGCCGCTGGCTCCCCTACACCGCAACTTTCGCGCAAAACGGATCATCGTCTCTTCTTATCAAGCCGCAAGTGGCGGCGGCGCCCAGCTCCTTAAATACCTCACAGAAGAGTCAAAAGCCACGCTACAAGGAGAAACGATCCCCTCTCAACTCCCCTTTCCTTACGCCTTCAACGTCTTTCCACACAACTCAGCGCTCCACACTAATGGTTATGTCGAAGAAGAGATGAAAATGGTCCATGAGACGCGCAAGATCCTCGGCGATGATTCCATTCGCCTTACAGCGACCTGTGTCCGCGTTCCCGTTATGAGAGCTCATAGCCTTGCCGCCAATGTCGAATTCGGCAAAGCATTTACACTCGAAGAAGTTTATCAAGCAGTGAACTCCATGCCCGGCCTAAAAGTCTTTGAAGATAGAAAGAATAATCGATTCGCAACCCCATCCGATGCAACAGGGCGCAATGAGGTACTCTGTGGTCGATTCCGCCTGGATCTAACCCAGCCGAACACGCTCGAATTCTGGAGTGTCGGCGATCAACTCCTAAAAGGGGCTGCTCTCAACGCTGTCCAAATCGCCGAAACCTGGCTCGCTCTCAACCATTCCTCTCTCGAATCCAGCATTTAAAATGTACGTACACTTTGTTCTAGTTTCGGGCACGGGCACGCACACGGGCTCGGGCACGAATTTCTTAGAATTAAGTAATCTTAGGGACGACGATGGGGGTGTTTCGTTTGAAGGGCCAAAAACTATCCATGTAGAATGGAATCGCGTTTGCACCAGCGAGGAAAAAGTTATTCGTCGCATTGACTTTTCTCTGATTCACTTTCGGCAAGAAAGCTGATAAGCCAGCGAAAAATGATAAAAGATAAAGAATTTGCTGTCCTAGTCGCACATATTGCGCGTGATTCCATTCGGCCACAGCATTTTTCATTCTTTGTTTCTGGGCAATTCCTTCCGCGGTCTGCTCTTTTTTATCGACGATGAGCTTCATGAATTTAAAGGTTTCTATCGCCGCTATCACACCGATGTTCGCCTGAAGTATTTCCATTCGATCGCTCAGTGCTGCAGCAACATCTGTTTCTTTTCTCAATTGCTCAATCTGCTGCTTGAGCTGAGACTCATCGAGTTGAGAACCGAGGTCTTGTTTACACCAGATCTGTTTGATGCGGCTCGCAACTTCTGTCAAAACGGGAATAGTCGCAATAAAGAAAAGCACTGGCAGAAGCCAAGGATTCGCTGCGAAGAAGGTGCCAATTGCTGTCAGAGCTGCTACTTTCATCGCTAATGATACGAGGATCATGATCACGCCAATCGAAAAGAAGCAAATAAAGTCGAGAGTGAGTCGAAGCCCTAGTTTCGTATCTCCATTTTTAAACGCCTGGCAAGCTTCCATTAGAGAAACGAGGGCGACCCCAATGTTGATCAGTCCCGCTATTTCTCCGCAAATGAGGGCGCTAAAGGCCACTCCGCTGAGATGTGTGATCGCGGGCTTGAGAGCTTGAACGCCCTGAAATCCGAGATAACCCGTCGTAAAGACGTCTCCGCCGATCAAAATGCTTTCGGGTAGAGTTCTTTTCCCTGTCCTCTCTTGAAGCGCTGCTTCCATAGCCGCTTGCTTTTTGATGATGAGATCTTGCATAAGGTCAGAAACCTTATCTCTTAATGGGACAGCAGCAGGCTCTTGAGACAATTCGGTTTTTGAAAAACCGAGCAGTCCCCAACTCATATCTTTAAATCGTTGACAAATCCCATTCATAGCCTTCTATTATAATTAAATTATTAATAATAAACAATAAATCGCAAATAACTTAAATTCAACACGTAACAAAAAATAATTAAAATAATTAATTTAATTGAAAACCTAGTCGTTGGTTCATATAATCCCCCCACTTTTATTGTGGAGAAAACCAATGCATAAAATTACGAATAGTCCAACCTATCAAACAATTTCCGATTGGGCAAACTATGCTCAAAAAAAGGGCATTGAGATTAAAAATTACGTGTGGCTAAACGTATCGAATCGCCTGGAACTCGATCCCACCACGAAAATTTTATTGGATCCGACAGAAAGCGGAGAGAAAAAAAGACTCGCTATTGCAGACGCAGCTTCTATCACTAAATTTGTTTCGATGGGATTGGGCGCCTGTTTTGCTACCGCTCTCCTTGTTTCAGCAATCGCTCTGGCCGCCTTTCCTATGACAGGAATGGTGAGTATTCTCTGCTGCGTTCTTGGCACGATTCTATCCCACGATCTCTATCAAATTTCTGCGAACGTCGAAACATTGATGAGCGGCGTGGGGAAATTGGGAAATATTGGACAGCGGATCAGCTGTGCTTGGAGCAATTATAAATTGGCAAACGATCTATTGAAAAACACAGTCGCTTTTGAAAAGCTCCTCAGACCATGGGTCCAGCGCGAAATCGGTCATACGTTGAAACTCGACCGAGCTCTTTTTTTCATACCGATTAGCTAAAAAATGGGGCGCTCTGATATCGAAGCGCCTCTTTTGTTACGGGATGTGAGAAGGAAAGTTCGGTGCAAGCCAAATGGATCTCCTCTCCATCCCCTCTCTTTGATCCGTATTTTACATCGCCAATAATCGGATGGGCCATCGCAGAAAACTGCGCACGGATTTGATGGTAGCGTCCCGTTTCCAACTCAATAGAAACGACAGTTGTATGTTCTTTTATGTCTAAAACTCGATAATGCAAAACTGCTTTTTTGGCCTCTTTGTGACTCTTATCGGCGACGATCGCCCGATGTTCACCATGCACGAGATAATGTTCTAACGTCCCCTCTTTCTTTCCGATGATTCCCTGCACTTCAGCTGTGTAGAGACGATTGATTTCGTGAGAGCGGGAGAGTTCATTGAGTCGCGTCAGAGCTTTTGAGGTGCGGGCAAAAAGAACAAGACCGAAGACGGGTCGGTCGAGTCGGTGAATGCAGTGGAGAAAGACGTTGCCCGGTTTCTGATATTGCTGTTTGACCCAAGCTTTGCAAAAAGTCTCTAAAGAGTCGCGTTCCGACTCGTCAGGTTGAGTCAGCCAACCGCATGGTTTAACCGCCACTAAGAGATGGTTGTCGCAAAAAATAATCTCAGGAGCGCCGCTGGCGGACGACTTCATAGAGCACCAAAGTTGTAGCTGAGGCGACGTTGAGCGAATCAGCTACGCCAAACATCGGAATCCGCACCTGGATATCAGCTTCATTCATCCAAGCCTCCGATAATCCATATTGCTCTGTTCCGACGGCAATCGCAACAGGAACTGTGAGATCCACTTTTGTAAACTCGCTTTTTGCATGAGGAGTTGCCGCCATAATAGCGATCTTATGCTCTTTTAAAAACCGGAGCATTTCAGCGCTATCGGCTTCAAAGACAGGCAAGGTAAACAGTGTGCCGACGCTGGAGCGAACCACATTCGGATTGTGGATATCTGTCGTTGGATCGCAGACAATCACTGCATCGACCCCTGCCGCATCGCACGAGCGCAAAATCGTGCCCAAATTCCCCGGCTTTTCAATGCTCTCGGCAATGACGAGAAAAGGAGACTGCTTCTTTTTTAATAAAGTCTTCAGATCTTCCATTGTTTTGTGCATCTGCGGCGCGATGCCGAGCAATCCATCGGGACGATCGCGATAAGAAATCTTCGCAAATACTTCAGGCGTACACTCGATTCGCTCTGCGCCAGATTGCTCAATTAGGGCTCGTTCATTTGAACCCAAAAAGAGCTCCGGACAAAAGAAAATCGTCTCGATCTTATGATGAGAATCGATCGCCCGCTTTAACTCGCGGTAGCCCTCAATCAAAAATCGGTCGGTCTCATCGCGCGCTTTTCTCTCGCGCAACTTCACCGTCTCTTTGATTTTTGGATTTTGAAGGCTCGTAATTTTAAGCATAGAAAACCTTGACGAAAGAGCCGCTTGGAATCGGGAGGGCACCATCTGATGCGAGAAGCATCTCGCCCGTCTCGATTTTCGCACCTGCAAACATCTGTTTCGCTACGTTTTCCAATGCAATGGGCGTTACGCCCGGTGTGTGGCAAGAGAGAACGAGAAAACGGGGATTTTTGGATAATACAGTTCGGCAAAGCTCAAGCAATGGAATCAGATCTTCTTCGATCTTAAATACTTCTCCTTGGCTTCCTCTTCCAAAGGTTGGCGGATCGAGCAAAATGCCGTCATAGCGCACGTCGCGTTTGATTTCGCGGCGCAAAAACTTCATCGCATCGTCGACAATCCAGCGGATTGGCGCTTTTTCCATCCCATTGCGCTTCGCATTTTCGCGCGCCCAATCGACCATTCCCTTTGAAGCGTCGAGATGGCACACTTTTGCCCCCTCTTGGGCAAATCCAAGAGTCGCTCCACCCGAATAAGCAAATAGATTTAAGATATTCGCTTCTTTGCAAAGAGGTCTTAAATCGTCCCAGAGTTTCGCATGCTCGGGAAAAACACCGAGGTGACCAAAATCGGTTGGGGAGATTTTAAACTTCACTCCTCCCACTTCCGCTTCCCATTCTTGGGGCAATTTAGTTCGGATATTCCATCCGTTTTTATGTTCGCGAGAAAACGTTGCGTCAGCTTCGCCCCACTTCGCGGGGTGTTGTTTTTTCCATAACGCTTGTTGGCATGGTCGGATAAGAGAATATTTTCCAAAGCGCTCGAATTTGAGCCCTTCGCCACTGTCGATCAATTGATAAGTCATAAACTCATTTGGTTATGGGCTAGGCGCCGCCAGAGAGCCGCAAGAGCCGTTTGAACAGCTTCTTCGATAGCTGATGCTCGATCGGAGCGGGCTTGAATCCGGCCGACATCGACAAGGCCGCCGCGCCTTGCAACGGCGATGTAAATCGTTCCCACCGGCTTTTCTTTTGTCCCGCCCGTTGGACCCGCTATACCGGAGACGGCGATAGCCCAATCGGCCTCTGTCCGCTCCAATAGCCCTGCCGCCATCTCTTCGACCGTTTCCCGGCTGACAGCGCCCTTCGTTTTTAAGGTCTCCGAGGATACCCCAAGTAGCCTTTCCTTCCAAGGATTGGAATAAGCAACCACACAACCCAGCAAAAATTTCGAAGCGCCCGCCAAAGCTGCCAATCGAGCGGAGATCGCTCCCCCTGTACACGATTCAGCGAGTGCCAGCGTTTCTTTGCGCCCGATCAGCTCTGCGTGTACCGCCTCAGCCAACGTCCCCTCAAATGTATGGGTCGGAAAAGTCTTGGCGATTTCATCATTCAATTTTTTTAATTCATCAAAATGAGGCCCTACAAATTCGACGCGGACCGAACCGAGAGAGGGGTAAATACCAAAGCTCACTTCCGGGTGGGTTTCCTGCATTTGGCGCAAGAAGGGATCGATTTCGACCTCCTTGAATAGACAAAGCGATCTGCTGACAACATATCGTCTAGGAATTTTTTCAAACAACTGCTCGATGAGGGGTGACGCCGACTCCTCGAACATGCGGATCATTTCTCGCGGAACGCCTGGAAGGGCGATGACCGCTCGAGCTTTATTGTGGAAGTAAGCACCTTGAGCAGGCCCTACAGGATTATCCAAAAGCTTTGGAGCGGAAGAAAAGATCGGTTTGAGCGCGCTCAGAGTTAAATCATCGATGGTTGGCCCCAATCCACCTGTTGTGATGATGAGGCTGCTCGATGAGTTGCGTATCGCTGCTTGAATTTCGGTTGGCTGATCTGGAATAACTGTATGACGAGAGACGATCAGACCCATCTCGGCGAGTTTACGCGAGAGATAAGCGGCGTTCGTATTGACAGTTTGACCGCTGAGAACTTCATTGCCTATCGAAAGAATTTCTATCTGCATAATGCAACTGTAACACAGAAAGGTTTTTCGCAAGCAATTGTGGATGGCGATTGATCCAGGAAAAACATGTTTTGCCCAACCGAATCGGGATGTTATTTCGCTTTCCATCGACCATCATCGGCGTGGCGATCGTGTTCTCTCGGATCCAGCGCCGAATCATCTGGAAAAGTTCGGCATTGAGCCCCTCTTCCACTTCTAATAATTCCATTGTCTTCGGGTGCTGATAAATCTGCGGAAAAGAAAATTGCAGCCCCCAAAAAATGCTCTCTTTACTCATCATCATGGGACGAAATACGTGATCTACCGTGGAATAACCCATCTGATGCACTTGAATTTGAACAATCGGTTCACGGGGCTTCACCATGTAGCGCTGACCGGGAACTTCCTGAAGCCAAAGTGAATCGCTCGAGCAGGTCCATGCGATCGCCGCAAATGAGCGAAGCTCCGATTCAGAAGGGACCTTCCCCTCTTTTAACCCTTCTATCCAAGAAGAATAGGCAGAAATAAATCGCTCTTTAGAAAGAGGAAGTTCGTCCAAACGGAAAAGACCGGACAGAGGAAAAAGGAGAGCGTCTCCTAATAAGTTAGCTAACGCTTCCCCATCGAGAAGAGCTTGCACTTTAAGCCATTTTGCAGCCTGAAAAAAACCCTCAGCAGAGGGAGTCGAAATAAGAGGGGTCATGATTTTACGATGCGAAGCCTATCCATGCGTGAAGCGATCAGAAGGGTGATGACTCCAATTGTAATGCAGCTATCGGCCACGTTAAAAATGGGAAACGAATGGCCCCAGAAAGAAAAATGAAGAAAATCAACCACAAAGCCATAGGCCCAGTAGTCGATTGCATTCCCGATTGCTCCCGTTGTAATCAACCAAAGAGGAAGGGCTGGAGATTGCCCGCGATTAAAAAAGAGGAGGTAGACAAACAAAGAGGCAATCACAATCGAGCGGAAAAGGAATAACAGTCCAGAGTAGCCCTGAAAAAGACTCCAAGCAGCTCCTGTATTACCTACGACATTGAGAGAAAAACTCACACCGCTCCAATGAAAAACCGGGACGCCTCCATAAGGATAAGATCCCGATTGAAACGGAGGAATCGATTCCAAAGCAAAGTGCTTGGAACCGATATCCAACGCCAATAGGAAAGCAAAAAAGAGAACCCACTTTTTCACTGAACGAGCCCTTTTTCAAAACGCTCTTGCGCTTTCACGGTCATAGTCGCATAGGGAATCGCCTCTAGTCGTTTGATCGGGATCTCTTCGCCCGATAAATCGCAAACGCCATAGGTGTCTTCTTCAATTTTCTCTAGTGCTCGGTCGATTTGGCGCAAGACGACGAATTCTTTATTGGTCACTTCGAGATTGATGTTCTTGACGAAATCATCTGTCCCCTCATCAGCAGCATGTTGCGAATAACCCTTCGCTTCATCCGGAGAAGTGACCTCTTTTTTACTCCCTTCAAGAGCGCGCATCACTTGTTTACGTAATTCTTGCAAACGAGTTTTAAAGTGGGCAACGTCACTTTTCTTCAGGGGCATGGGCATGTTCCTCTTGTTCAAGTTCTTTTAGAGCTGCGCCTCCAGTTGGCGCAATCGACTGAATCGCTTCTACGAGTTCCTTAATATGCTTAAACCGCTTGTATACGCATGCAAAACGGATGTAAGCGACTACATCGATTGCAAGCAAACTCTGCAGGACAATCTCTCCGAGTTCTTGACTTCCGATCTCCCGAATCCCTTTTGCCAAAAGATCCGCCTTAATCTTATACGCCAACGCTCGTACTTGGTCATGACTCACTCGCGTGTGACGGCAAGCAGCGTCCAAACCATTGATCAATTTTTCCTGTAGAAAGTCCTCATAAGTGCCATCTCGCTTCTTAACCTGTAGACTCAAATCGACTGTTTCAAAAGTCGTAAATCTACGCATGCATTGACCACACTCCCTTCTTCGCCGGATCGCATTGAGATCCGCAGCAAAACGGGAATCGGTCACCTTAGAATCTTCGTGGTTGCAAAACGGACAGCGCACGTCTTCAGCCTTTTTTCAGCTCGTCTGCCATCTTTTAGATGGTTAAGATATTTTTGTGAACTTCTTTCAATCGGTCAGGATGGAAGACTATAGCAAAAAGGGGTATCTCAAGAAAGATTTAAGTGACAATCGTTTATTTCTAAATAATTTATTACCAAATATCCTGCATCTTTTAAAATTAAATTATGATGAAAACATTTATAACAAACAGATACTTAAACATAAAAATTGATAACAAAGCTGAATTTAATTCTATTACTATAGAATTCAATCAAAAGCTCGTATAACGCAAGATTTCCCCTACTTTGTCACTAGCCAGAGCGAATTCGATGGAGACCGGAAAGCTTTGAAAGAAGAAGAAAAACCCTTCCTCATCAATTAAAACTATAATCATATAAATTCCGCATTTTAATTCTACCCTCTTATAAACATGAATTTTTTGCTTATATGCAATAAATTCATTAGCATTGTTTTATTAACATAATATTAATAAAATAGATGGCCAGGGTAATAAAAATAATAAAACAGGGCTAATATGATTAAAGTAACGCACAATTTAAACGAACTAACAACCCACTTTAATTACAATCAACGAATCCTGCTAAATTCAATTGAAAAATTTAAATCAGCTGATGCAGGTGAAATATTTTTTGATAAGCAAGGACGCCAATATACAAAGTGGAATCCCTCTTCTCGGTTTCTTCAGATTTTTGCTAAAGCTGTAAACTTTTTTATTCAGCTCGCCAAAGAGGGATTTGGAGAGAAAACACGAATGTCGAATCGACAAGTGAACGTATTTCACTATCGACAACAAATTCTTGCAGACATGACCGAACTGATGAAGGACAGTTTGGAAGTACTCAAGACCGCTAACGAAGAATTCCCCCAAGAAATTTCTCTACTCAGCGGCCTTGGCCCTGTAAGCGTTCAGAAAAATTTATTAAAGCATCTAGAGGACTTTATTCTCAGAGATGCGCCAACAAAATTTGATAAGGTCCCATTCCGCTTTCAGCTCCATCGGCTCCAAGAGCAGGCTTTGAGTCTTATTCATCAAATGCCCATCCGGCACGGAATGACGCCGGAATGGTTTGTTTCATCAAGAAAACGTGAAATTGAGCAATTAATAAAATAATCTTAATAATAAAATAGGGAATTTAATTATGGGTTCAAAAATTAAAAATCACACATTTTATACAGATCACATTAAAATCAAATCGGAGATCGAAGCTCTCCAATCTGAAATAAAAGAATTTGATCGAGTGACAGATGGCAACATCCATCTGGATAAACACGGTAGAGAATACTCTTTATTCCAAGGCCAAAACAAATTTACTAAGCTATTTGAGGGAGTCATTAATTTCTTCATTCGGGTGTATAAAGAGGGGTTTAATCAAGATCGAGCATTGAAAAGAGTGATTGATTATCAACAAAACATTCTAGATTCAATGGCAAAGAGAGTTCACACCTGTGTAGAAACCATGCATAGAGTCTACCGAAACTTCCCTCAAGATGCAGTCACCCATGAAATCTACAGCGCTAAGGGTATCATCAAAAACTTGATTGAACCTTTGAACAATTTATTAATTCATAATGATTTGAATCAGGAATTATTCAAAAAGAACTTTGATGAACTCGATGATTTTCATGACTTTGTATTGACCGAGTTAGCAATGAGATAAAAAACTTTAGGTTTAGGTGAGGTCGGATGGCAATTTGCATAACGCAGGTTGCCATTTTTTTTTGGAAAGAAGCCGCATTGGCGGCTTCCGATCGCAGGTTTTCAAGTTTCGGAGGTGGCTGCCCCGCAGGGGCATGAGAAAAGGCCACACCTTTTCTCGCATGCGCTACTTAACGTGCGCATGGGATGCCCTCGCGGATCCGGTTCGCGCCAGAGGCGCTTCACGATCAATCATCACGCAAGCCAAACTGTTGGCTTGCTCCTTTTCGATGCGAAAAGGATGATTGAACCCAGGCCGGCGGTCTCGCTCGGTTTTTCGAAACGAAAAACATCGAACTCAACTCGACTCCCACCTTCGGAAGCCGCATTTGCGGCTTCCGATCGCAGGTTTTCACGTTTC
>JBEHXF010000040.1:0-18811 GCA_048498835.1 Chlamydiota bacterium
AAGATCCGCACGAAGCGTGCGGGCAGGATCGCCGCAAAAGCGGCGACAGGATAGCGGAGGGAAGCCCTCCGCACCTCCCCCAAAAGAGGAGCAGTTCCTTTTTTGCTGCGCAAAAGCTCTCGGCAAAATCTGTTTCCTCCAAGCCATTCAAAAAATTCAAGATTCTCGCTGTGGCTTGAGGAAACAAATTTCGCCTGCGCCTTGCCCTTCGGTCAAGTCGGAACTGCCCCCGCTTGAGCGTCAGCTCAAATCGCGAGGGAAATTTTTTTATCAAGCGCTACAGAAGACTCCCATTATTTTATCTCGCTTGGATAAAAAAATTTGCGTCGTGATGAGTTTTTGCGCAGCAAAAAGAAGGGGGCTCTCTTTGGGGTGCGGGGCTTCCCCGCATCCTGTCGCCGCAAAAGCGGCGATCTTGCCCGGCGTTTCTCCGGAGCATTGTTCTTTGTTTTGTTTAGGGGCGTTCCACGCTTACTTCGCCGCTCAAATAAAGCCAGCGCCCATTCACCTGTTCGAACTTGCTTTTCTCAAGAAGAGTGAGCGGTTTGCCACCCGACTTGAGACGTGCAGCAAAATAGACCCAGTCATCGCCATAACCCAAGATTTCAAGCCCGACGAATTCGGTCGTTTTTGAAAATTCTTTGATTGCGGCTCTCCATTTTGAAGCATCGGATTCAAAATGAGGGCTTTTTGGATGCGTTGTTTTCTGGATGTAATCGGGGAGATTTTTTGCATATGCTGCGTAACGGGAGCGCATTAAGGCAAGAGCTGTAGGCGGTGCAAGTCCACCGTGATAGGGTCTGCAACAGGTTTCGTAAGAAAGATGACTATGACAGGGGCAAGGAGACATGTTCATTCTCTTTTGATTCTTCGTCTTGATTTGTTAGGAAATGAAGAGCTTCGTTAGCTGTGGCCCTTTTTGCAGGATCGATCTGGAGAAGTTTTTCAATGACCCGATCGACAGCAGAGGCATTCTCTGGAAGTGGGGGGGGGAGGATCTTTTGGTATTTTTCTGGGTATTGAGCAATCTTTGTAATGATTTCTAAAGAATTTTGAGCTCCATCGGCATGTTCCCATTTTACCCCTTGAAGAACCCAACCCGCTCTTTGCTCGGCCTCTTTTACAGGACGCCAGAGATATAATAGGATCAGTCCCAATCCCCAAGCATCATATTTGGGGCCGGCAACCGTTCTTAAGTCTCTCTCTTTTTTGTTTGATTCGACTGCATATTCGGGCGCATTCCAACGACCTGTTCCACGAAGACGAGTGGGAGATACTTCTGTTTTATGGATGGCAAGGCCCAAATCGGTGATAACAGTTTTTATAAATCCATATTTTGGCCATTTAAACAATCCATTGTCGAATTTGACATCATGATGAATCAGTTCATCTTGTTCAAGTACCGATAAAGCGGCAGTGAGGTTCCTGATAATGGTTTTATCCTTTGAATAAGGAATACCAATTAAGTAATTGAGGTCGCCATCATAGAGCGGTTGATAAAAGATGATCGGATCGACTTCATTTTCAACTCTCTTTCCCGACTCGTCTATTATCCACTCTTGAAAGGAAGGATATTGCTCTACAGTAAAGAGCTTTGGAAAGCCAGGAGTCTTACTATATTTTCTCATTAACCAAATTTCTTTCTTTATGAGTTCGGGAGATAGAGTTTTAACGTCATACAGTTCCATCCATGTGTCTACCTTTGATTGATAACAAAGGAGGGCAGCCGTTGGTTTAGCTCTAAAAAAGTCCCAGCACTTATAAATCTGTTTAAAAGCTCCTTTCTTCCGTCTCAAATCAAGCTGGATATAAATAGTGCTATCGCGATTAAACGTAACAAAATAGGAATCGATTGAAAACTTCTGTCCCGAGGCATGCACTTCTGGATGAGACAGAAAATTGGGTGCATGCTCTGCAATGAAGTCGGCGATTTTTTGTTGAGTCTCCGGGGGCATGCCATAAGTTTTAGCCTCAGCTTTAAACCGCTTGATCAAATGTTGAAACGAAAGCCGAAAAAATCCTAGTCGATTTGAAGCTGGCTCTGTTGTTCGAGTCACATTTCCCGAAGGAAATTCATAGGTTAAAAGCTCTTTAACGAGCGTTCGATATTTAGCGAATTGAAACTCGGTTGGAACAACAACGGAAACGGGTCCTTGAGGCGCAACATTGATTTGGATGGAACCTGCAGGGGTTGAAGCGCTTGCCAAATTACCGCTATAAGATTTTTCATCTAATCGCGCCAATAAATTGAGGCCTAAATAATGTTTCCGAATGAAATTTCGACACTGCGTTTTCAGTTGAGAGGGAAAGGCAGAGTCTCGAAAGACTTTTTCTATTTCTTCTCTTTTTTTGATGAAATGAGAAACTGGAAGCTCTTTTTTTGAAGAGAGAGAGGGAGGTGAATGAATAGGGGTTATGGCCATGAACTCAACTAAAGAAATGAGCGATGATCTCTTGCTTCTCTCTTTCGAAATCGGTCTTATTTTCTAACACATTACAAATAAATAGAATAGGGAAAATGGTGTGTTCTTCAATCGAACGTTGTTCGAGTTTGCTCCCCCAGGGATAGGTGAGATTGATCAGCTCTAATTCCCGTTCTAATTCGATAGAGGCAAAACCACCGAGATAACCAAATTCGACAGGACTTAGCGGATGAGAAAATGCGCCATATCGATCGGCTTGGACGGGAATGATTCGATCCATGGAACCGCTAGTATGGCGAAGAAAGACAAGTTCATATGGTTGAAAGCCATGGCCCTTTGCTTGGAAACGGGTGAAACGGGCGTGGCTTGCTTGGAGAGAGAGCATCGCTCCATCGCGACTCATTTCTTCCAGTCGCAAGGGTTGAAAGGTCGTTTCAGCCCAATCGCCGACTTGAAGAGAAACTAAAATGTATTTCAGTGGTCTACCGAATTTTACTTCGTCAGTTTTTTTAAACATCCACTCATTTTGCTTTTTATCGCCTTGACTATGGATCGTGAGCTGCCCGCTTTCTTGAACCGTAAATTCAAGTAGGGGAGTGATTTTTTGTTCGAGCTCTTCAATTTCGGCAAGAACGAGTCGTTCTTGAGTGGGGAGAGATTCGCCATCGAGAATATAAAAAGGGAATGTCCCTTTTCTTGTAGCGAGAGGAGCCTCTTGTTTGATTTCTAGAGTAAAACGGTTTGAAGCGGGGAGTTTAAGGCTGTCTCGCACTAAATTAGCGACGCGCGTTTTATTCCAGACACCGCTTTGAGAGTGGACGTATTCTTGCCACCGATCTCTTTGGTTGTGGGTACAACTAAAAGCGAGCAGCGCAGCAACGAGCGCATACCGGAGATACATTAGATGGCGCTCAACATCTTGAGTAGGACCGCAATGGCAACAGGCGTACGGATGATTTTCAACCCAAATAATTTATGGAAAATGCTCACAGCCGTGAGAACAATCAAAGCTGGGTAGGTGAATTCTAGGATGGGGGCGATAAAGGCCATGATGCCTGAGAATTGCAACGTCGAAATAAAGAAGGCGATACCGAGCGTTGTCGCAAGTGCGAGGCTAAATGGAATGCGGTCTTTGCAGATTTCTTTTTTAAGGAAGTCGGCAAAGAGCGAAGCAAGAACGATCGCAGTTGTAAGGCAGGCGAGAATGACGGCGGAGCAGACAATAGGAGCGGCCCAAGTTCCCAAGGCAAGTTCAGCAACGCGGCCGAGCATTTCTTGGGGCGGAACTGCGGCGAGTTGTGGGGCGTACATAGCACCCAACAAGACCAGGACAAGATAAATAGAAGAGAGGAGTCCTGCGCCGACAAAAGAGGCCTTCATGAAGACGGGGAGGGAAGCGGCAGGATCGTTCGAAATATCTTTATGTTCTTGTAAGTGTTTAATCACAAACACAGAGAAAAAGAAGGCGGCGAGCAGGTCCATTGTTTGGTATCCCTGCAAAATGCCGTCTTTGAAGCTATTCCATGCTCCTGTTGCTTGAGCGACGGGAAGGTCCGTTGAGGCGAGGCCAAAAAAAGCAATGGCAGCCAGCGAGGCGAGGAGGATCGGAGTGAGAATCGTTCCCAGGAGGGTAACGACCCGATTTTTACTAATCGTGAGAACAAAAAGGACGATGCAGGAGACTAAACTAAAGACCCAGAGGGTAGAATCGGGAGCAAGCATACGGAAAGATCCGTGCGCCACCGTAATGCAGCGGGCTAAAACGCCAAATGGGCCCATGAGCGAGAGGGCGAAAAGAGGGAACCAAAACGTAGCTGATTTGCCCAATCTTGAGAAAAAGCCATTCTGATCTCCATTGAATAAAAACATGGCTAGAATGCCCATAAATGGAACGACGACCCCTGTCAGAAGGATGCCGAGCGAGGCCAAGAGATAATGGCCTTGGCTCATCTGGCCGACGAGTAAGGGGAAAACGAGGTTTCCGGAGCCGAAGAACATGGAGAACATGGCCAGTCCGGTAGACACAATCAGGGCTTTATTTTTCATAATATAGGGGGCAGTTAGTTTAGCGACTATGTTAGGGATTGAGCTGTTTTATTGAAAGCGAAAATGATTGATAGTAAATTATTTACTAATCGTTATTTGTTCAAAGTGAACTGTTCCGAGCGGATCCATGGTAAACCCTTTAACATAGGGTTGAACGAGGAGGGAAAAGTTC
This sequence comes from Chlamydiota bacterium, assembly GCA_048498835.1. Taxonomy (GTDB): domain Bacteria; phylum Chlamydiota; class Chlamydiia; order Chlamydiales; family SM23-39; genus CAITMJ01. The sequence goes on from JBEHXF010000040.1 coordinate 4,642, forward strand.
CAGTGAAACAGGGGAGCAAGAGGAGCTTCCTCCATCAAAATGGCTTCTGCCGCTTCGAGTATTTCGAGGCGTTTGTCTGGATCTGACTCATAGGAAGAGGCGTTGAGAAGGCGATTGAAAGCAGAAGATTCCCAATGAGTATAATTTTTACCATCCGAGGCTACGCGGAACCGATCGAGAAGTGAGAGGGGGTCGCCATAATCGGCGCTCCAGGCAAAGAGGGCAAATTCGTAATCATTTGCTTGCACTTTGGTGAGGAGAGTTTTGAAATCAATGACTTGAATTTTGATTTTGATGCCGAGGGTTTGAAGCCATTGGTGTTGAAGCGCCTGAGCGATTCGGACATTTATTTCAAAGGGCCAATAGTGAAGCGTTAATGATTCGAGATCTTTTGGCGTTATTTGCAACTCAGCGAGACCCGCTTCGAGATATCTACGGGCTAATTCGCGATTCCCATCTTCGCTCGGTTCAGACCATCGATTCGGTTTGAGAACAGGGGGAATAGCGCTATAACCGGGTTCTTCATCGAGTAAGGTGATGTGTTCAATGAGCGCGCTGCGGTTAATTGCCGATGAAAAAGCCTTTCGTAAATTTTGATTTTGGAAGGGATAGGCGGTGGTATTGAAGCCGCAAAACAGCGATGCAGCGACTGGACGAATAGAGAGAGAATTTTGTTCTTTCAATTCTTTTAAATAGGGGAGAGGAATTTGGGAAAAAGGAGTTCCGATGATATCCAACTGACCTGTTGCATAGAGATGAAGAGCAGTTGTTTCATTATCGATCATGCTGATGTGAATTCGATCGAGTTTGGGCAAAATCGAACCTTGGTAGATCGGATTTTTTTGAACAATCAGTTCCACATGATGATTCCAGCTCACCGGAAGAAAAGGGCCATTACAGACAAAATCGGGACCGATCGATTCACCCCAATTCGCCGATTTAGTTTCGCGGTAAGTCGGCATCAGCGCGCTGCTGGCCAAAATTTGTAAAAAGGAGGGATTGGGTCTTGCGAGCCCAATTTGGAGCGTCTTTTCATCGATCGATCGAATGGAAACTTGTGAGAGGGGTTGCAGCCCTTTTTTAGCTTCTTCAGCTCCTCGCACGTCATAGAGTAAATGAGAGTGGGGAGAGGGGAAAACCGGATCGAGTATGCTGAGAAAAGTTTGTTCAAAATCTAAGGCTGTGACGCGCTCCCCATTTGACCAAAGATGCGGGCCGAGATGGATGGTATAGATGAGTTGATCAGGTGAAATCTCGATCGAATCTGCTTGAGCAAGCGTTACGGTCAGATCGGATTGGAGTTTCGTCAATCCTTCAAAGAGCATCGCTGAAACAGCCATATGAGAAGGGTCAAAGACTTTTCTTGGATCAAGTGTCGGCGGCTCACGCGAAATATTGATGTGGAGCGTCTTGCCCTTTTTTCGGCTTGCGCCGTCGGTTCTCAGGTTGCAACTCGATCCAAACATGGCTATCGTTAAAGCGAGCAAAAGAATCAAACGCACAATTTTATGCTCTAGGTGAAGCCCAATAGTGTAGCGAATCAGGATGTTTTGTGTACATAACCGATGGTCGTCTTCTTTTCTTTGGATAGAAAATTCCAAGTTTGGTAAACCGGTTAGTCCATTTTTTTAGAAAGGAGGTTTGTATGTTTCATCCATATTTATCACCTATCACTGCCATCATTGCGGGGATCATCATTTTGATTTATCCACGCATGTTGAACTACGTGGTGGCCATTTATTTAATCTTAAGCGGTATTCTCACCATCGCAGCCCACACATAAGTGTAAGAACTGCTTGTCAAGATGTCGCTTTGGGGGGTAATATTTCCCCCCAATTCAAAAATTGAGGCTAGTATGTTTCACAGGTCAGCGCTCCTTCTATCTTCGCTTTTTCTCTGCGTTGCTACAGTTCCTAATCCAACTGAAGCAGCCCTATTCGATTGGCTCTCCCCCCTATCTACTCGTGCTCAAAGAGCGCAAAATACCTTAGATGGGTTTGATGCGGTCATTGAGAAAGCTCTCAAGGATTTTAATGTCCCTGGTCTTGCTGTTGGCATTGTCGTAGATGGACATGTCATCTTGGCAAAAGGGTATGGCTACCGCAATTTAGAGAAAAAACTACCTGTAACTGCGAATACTTTATTTGGCATCGGCTCTGCTTCCAAAGCGTTTGGAAGTTTTTTGATGGGAAAAATGATGGAAGAAGGGCTTCTGTATTGGGACCAGCGAGTGATCGACATTTTACCTGATTTTCGCCTCTGGGATCAGCACGCTACGCAAAATCTCACTCTCCGCGATTTGATGACCCACAGGTCGGGTCTCCCTCGCCATGATTTCATGTGGTATAACTCTAGCGTTTCCCGCGAAAATCTCGTGAAAAGACTTCGTTTTTTGGAGCCCACATGTGACATCCGTGAGCGGTACAATTACAACAATTTGATGTACATGGTAGCGGGCGTAGCAATGGAGCGCCTGGGCAACATGAGCTGGGAGGATTTGACAACCCAGAAAATTTTGAAGCCTCTTGGCATGAATGCGACTAATTTTTCTGTCGATGTGATGAAAGAGGCGAGCGATGTAGCTGTACCGTACATCGAAAGAAAAGATCGACTCCGTAAAATGAATTACCGCAATATTACCAATATCGGACCTGCCGGTTGTATGAATTCCAACGTCAACGACCTGACCCATTGGGTTCAAATGTTAGTGGCTCAGGGCGTTTATAACGGCACGTCGATGATTTCTCCCGCGACTCTTCAGGAAATTTATGCTCCCCAAGTCATTGTGACTGGTTATCCGGAAAATAAAGAAGCTCATCTCAATGCTTATGGATTGGGTTGGGGGATTGTCTCTTATCGAGGTCATTACTATGTGAGTCACGATGGAGGAACAGATGGGTTTACTTCAGCTGTTAGCTTGCTCCCTCAAGATGGAATTGGCATTGTCGTCTTAGCCAATAAAAATTTGACGAACTTGGCTCGCTACATCACCCTAGAAGCGGTTGACCGGATTCTCGAGCTCCCATTTTGCGATTGGCTTGCCGAAGGTCTAGAACAGGTTCAAAAAAGCCGCAAAGCAGCTCAAGAAGATCTAGTGAAAGAGGATATGCAGCGGAAGAAAAATACCAGCCCTTCCCATCCACTCGAAGAGTATGCGGGTCAATATGAGCATCCGGGTTATGGTCTCATCGAAGTTGCCTTGGAGGATGGAAAGTTGCAGGCTACTCTCAATGGAATCATCTCTACGCTCGATCATTGGCATTATGATGTCTTCGCAGTGAGTGCTGAAAGTGAAGATCTCCTCATCTCTCGAGAAGGAGTCAAGTATACTTTCCGCAATAACGTCAATGGCGAGATTGAAGAGCTCGTCGTCCCTTATGAATCGGGCGCAGCCGATATTATATTTAAGAAAAAGCCCGATGGCCAGTTCATGGATCTCGATTACTATCGACAATTTACAGGTACTTATGAAGTTTATAACGTAAATGTCGATGTGGTGATTCGGGACCGAACTCTTATGGCTATTGTCCCCGGTCAGCCGATTTTTGAACTCGTTCCCATTTCAGAAAATGAGTTTGTTGTGAAATCAATGACCCACTATTCGGTCCGCTTTGTAAAAGCCCCAACAGGAAGAGTAGAAGAGGCTCTGCTTGTTCTTCCCTATGGAGCTTTTACCGCGACTCGCAAGACCTAATAATCAACCGAGATACGGGCAGTCAAGCCTTGCAAAGAGAGAATGCCTGTGTTGATCCAGGTCTCTTTTGCAGCGGCTGGAAGGCCCGCTGTCGAACGATAGACCTCTTGCACGTTTGCCCATGCGGTGAGTTCATAACCGACAAACGTCTCCATACGGACTTTCCCAACAGTCCGTTGGTAAGAGGGGCCTAAAATAAACTGCATCGTCCCAGCAATGCGAGAATCATCGTAATCGACGTTGCGCAGAGGAATCGCCGTGTTTTCATCAGCTGGCGCAAAGTTCGTTGTTTGTCTCGTTTTATTGCGATAGGGACCCATTAAGACAGCAAATGTACCGCGTCCCGTAAAATAGATATCGTCAGTCCAGTACCAATCCACGCCGATGCCCATGCGAGGTCCTACGCCGCCATATTTCCACTGGCTCTGAATTCGCGTCTCGTTTGCGCTCGCATCCGAATAGTAGATATTCCAGTTTTGATCCATCCAAGTGCCTGTTAACCCCATAAATGTTCTCAATCTTAAGTGGGGATTTGGAATAAAATAGCGATCGACCATCACATCGACTACGTTGTAATTGAAGTGAAGAGTCGTTCGTGAACCGGTCAGAGGAGCTGTTAAAATTTGCGGCCAGGTGCCCGTCAGATATTCGTCAGCCGCTTCAGGTTTGCTTGTCCAATTTTTACCCCGCGAGGTGAGGCGAGTATAGGATGCCCACACTTCCCAATAACGGGGAGCGCGGAAAAAGCCAAATGTGAAGCGAAAACCTGGATCGATGTAGTAAGTAGAGTGCTCCATTTTTCCCGAAGCATAGTTATTTGCTCCTGCGCTCCAAGCGGGCGAGCGCATTTTGACCGCGTAGTCGAGAGCGTTTTCGTTAACGACCCAATAGAGGAATTCGATATGAGAAGAAAAGACTTGTTCGTCTTTGCGAAACAGATCGGGATCCGGGCCGGGTTGGTTGGTCGGTTGTGGGGGAGCTTTAGCAAACGCTGTAGCTGTCATTGTGAGTGCAATCAACCATTTAGACATCGACAAAACTCCTCTTTTTGATAACAATAAAAAAAAGAATTACAAATCTGCAATAGGAATCTAATGATGAAAGCCATTGAACTCGTTCTTTCGACCCTTTTTGCTGCACTCCCACCCATGGAGCAAAGTAGCCGTGAAATTCAAACCATGCTCTCCGATCCACGTCTTCAGCAATCATTGGAAAGCAGCTCCCCCATTCAATCTATCGAGCGTCAAGATCAGGGTTATCTCATTTCTACAATAAGAGAGAGAGTCTGGGTTGAAATTGTTTACAAAAGATCCCATCATCCAGGTCCCATCCCTTTCGATCTTGTTTTCCATGAACCCGAGGAGCTAAGATGATAAAATGGGCGCTCTTGTTGGCGTTAGGGGGAAGTATGATTGAAGTTCGTCGCGCATCGGATCGAGGGCATACAAGACTCGATTGGCTTTCGAGTTATCACACCTTTTCGTTTGGAGAGTATCACGATCCACTTCATGCCGGTTTTCGGACTTTGCGCGTCATCAACGATGATCGAGTCAGGCCTGAAGCGGGTTTTAGCCCCCATTCTCATCGAGATATGGAAATTCTCTCTTATGTCCTAGAAGGATCGCTCGAGCACAAAGATACGATGGGGAACCATTCTGTGATTCGCCGAGGCGAGTTGCAGTTGATGTCAGCCGGTTCTGGGATTCAGCACAGCGAATTTAATCCTTCAGAGCGCGAGACGGCCCATTTTCTACAAATTTGGATCATGCCTGAGAAAAAAGGGCTCACCCCATCCTATCAACAAAAGCTCTTCCACGAGAGGGAGCGGAAAAATCAGGCGCAACTGGTTGTCTCTCATGACGGCCGCGAAGGTTCGCTCCGAATTCACCAAGATGCAAATATTTATCTCGCCCACTTAGATGAAGGAGCGGAATTAACTTGGTCCGTTCAGTCGGGTCGGGGAATTTGGATTCAAGTCACCAGAGGTGAGGTAACAATCGAAGGAGTTCAGCTCTCTGCAGGAGATGGAATTTCAATCGAAAAAGAAAAAGAAATTCTCATTTCCGGAAAATCCAACGGAGAATTTTTTATTTTTGATTTGGGTAAAAAATAAGGGCGGTCGAATTGATGCAATAACGCAGGCCTGTAGGTGCTGGACCATCGGGAAAAACATGACCGAGATGAGACTCACAGCGGCTGCAGAGCGCTTCGACTCTAATCATCCCATGACTCTTGTCCTTTTTTTCCAGAATCAACTCCTCTGCCGCAGGGCGAGTAAAACTCGGCCAGCCAGAGCCGGAATCGTATTTATCTTCGGAAAGAAAGAGCCTTTGATCGCAAGCTGCGCATCGATATTCCCCCTCTTCATGATGATCCCAATACTGATTGTTAAACGGCTGCTCTGTCCCTTTTCCGCGGCATACATCATAGCATTCGCGAGAGAGTTTACGCTTCCATTCCTCCTCCGATAAATAGACTTTTTTGCTCATTTTGCGAGGCCTGGGAAAATTCCAATCATTCCATTCGCAATGGCTTGAACAGCGATGGCTGAGAGAATTAGACCGCCAATTCGGTTGATGATATTGATGCCTGATTGCCCGAAAATCTTTTCTAAATTGCTGGCAAAAAAAAGGACGGTTCCCATTGCAAAGGCAACGAGAATGACAGAAGCGGAGAGCATCAGTTGATTTAATAGGCCGGGAAATTGATTGACGCTGACGATAATGGTACTAATGGCTCCAGGTCCTGCAATAATGGGAATGGCAAGAGGAACGATAGCCCCAGCATCGCTGAATTTTTCTTTTAATTCTTCGGGAGAAGTTTTGATTGAACTCTCTTCGGCGTTCAACATTGAAAGAGCCATCAAAAGCAAGATAAAGCCCCCAGCGATCTGAAAGGAGGGGAGATTGATACCAAGTAGCATAAGTAAGGGAGTGCCTACCCATACGACTACGAGCAAGATAACTCCAACTGCAATAGCCGTGGTAATTCCTGTTTTCCGTTTTTCATTCAGTGATTGATGACGGGTAATCCTTAAAACGGCAGGAAGCGCGGAAAGAGGATTGGCGATGACAAAAAGAGCAATAAAATGGTTGACGAATTGGGGAAAATCCACAATCTACCTCGTTAATCTCAAAGTATAACGAGAGCGGAAAATTTACAACAACTCTAACAGGATATTCTCTAATGAATCTTTTTGTGATGCTGAAGAAATGCAATCACAGAGAAAGAAAAAGGAGATTCACAGAGAAGAAATAAGAAAGTAATTAAAATCGAGATTTTTTTACTCTGTCTAAATCTCTTTCATCTCTGTGTGCTCTGTAATTAATATCTCTTGAAGATTGATTACAGAACATCCTCTAGGCGCCTAATTTTTTAAAGGCATGGGGAATCGAAGAATGGATCGCTAATTTCTTTTTGGTAAACGGGTGGATGAATTCTAAATTCATTGCATGCAGGCAAAGGCGGCGGATCGGATTTTCATTCGAGCCATACCGGTCATCTCCCAATACAGGGAATCCAGCAGAGCTACAATGGACGCGGATCTGGTGCTTGCGCCCAGTCTCGAGTCTCAGCTTCAAGTAGGTGTATTTTGCAGAGCGGCGAAGAACTTCATAGTGCGTGATCGCCTCTTTTCCTTCATCTGACTCGACCACTTTCAGGTTTTCGAGTTCCAACAGGCGGCTTTCCCAGATTCCTTCCGATTCTCTCATCCGGCCCTGGACGATTGCGAAATATTCGCGCTTTAAATCGTGCTTTTCAAATAGATCTTTCATTCTCTGTTCTGCTTCTTTTCCGCGCGCGAAAATCAAGCAGCCTGAAGTATCTCGGTCAATTCGGTGTACAGCAAAAATCTGATCGGTATCGTAATGGTCGCGAAGCAATCCCAAGGCATGCTTTTTTCGCTCATTATCATCCAAGGGAACGCTCAAAAGTCCTTCTGCTTTATCAATTGCAATGAGGTAGCGATCTTCATAGAGGACTTTTAATCCCTTCACAAGCTGAGGCTTAAAAGTCTCTTTGGAGCGGACAACCTGTCCCGCTTGGAGCTCTTCATTTTCCCGTGACATTTTTTCACCATCGACCGTAAAGCGACCAGCCTTTAGCCAGTTCTGCAAGGTGCGTCTAGAACTGTCAGGGTAGAGTTGGCGTAAAACTTCGATCGCTTTCGCGGGAGTATCAAGAGTATATTCCATTAAAACCTTATGTTTGCTTGTGGGCCGAATCTTCCGCTGCCATAAGCTAGTCGCTGCTCATAATAGGAAAAGGTAGCACTGGCCGTATTTTGTACTTTTTGGTCGAGAGGTTTCAGTTGAGGTAGTGGATTAGCCGGGGTAGGACCCACTTGAGGGGAACTGGTTGCTGAGCTAGGTGCCGACATATAAAATCTCCGAATTTTCCCAATAGAATACCTGAGATGGGCATTTAGGGTAAGTCGGAAGATGGGGGGCGGCGAAGCTGTTTTTTAGAGCCGTGTTTGGCCTTTTGGGCGAGAACCTTTTCCTGAGCCCGTTTGGAGCGGCGCCTTTTTTGTCGGCGGATCTTCTCGATCGCCTGTTGTCTCTTACTCTTTTCTTGAGAAAGCCCCTCTTCGAGCTTCTCACACAGGTCTTTACGCGCGAGATAGCGGTTGAGCTCGCGGGAGCGGTCTCTCTGGCATTTCACTTCAATTCCACTGGGAATGTGTTTGAGGTAGACGCAGGAGCTCGTCTTATTGATTTTTTGACCCCCACTGCCAGATCCTAAAATAAATTTTTCAATGAGATCTTCCTCTCGTATGCCTAATCTCTGCATCCGGGCTGCTAGGTCGTCTTGCTTTTCTTTTGAGATGCTCATATCCCTATTGAAACAGCTAAAGGATTAGCTGTCTATCTTGAGGTGGACTCTGTTGGGAGAAATCAGCCCTTTATAGCGCATGATCGGATCTTCTTTTCGGGTGAGCTGCAGATCGAGATCGATCACCAAGATTTCAGCAGTCAAGGAAACGACGCCGCGAACTAGGTGACCCGAATAAGTGTGGAAATTGCGATCGCAAATCGATACATGGGTGTGTGGAGCGGGAACTCCATCGGTGAAACTGAGATTTCCTGTGAGGGAAATCATTTCGTATTCATCGTTAAAAAATCGGCGATCGTACGATTTTGTATCTGTTCGGAAAAAAGCGAGTTCGACTTGGTGAAGGGTTCCAATGCCGGTAAAAAAAGCGCCTTTCAGGGACACTTTTTCCGCGAATTGACGGAGAGTTTCTTGGATCTCTTCGCCAATTTCAGGTCTAAGGATATAACCGAGCTTACACTTTGAATAATGCATGGAAACATCATGGGCGAAACATTTGTTTCCATCAACTTTTTTGCGCAATGCAGCCAATTTATTTTTTGAGTTTTCTAAAAAAGAAAATGGTTTGACTTCATTCGCCTCTCTCTATAAGGTTGTGGGTATTAGGAATTGCAACTGCTATCCTAAATTTTATTTGTTAACTAATGTTAACCCTAAGTCTTGGTTTTGATCAGCTCCCATAAATGTTTTTTCGCTGAAAATCTGGCCGTGTACAAGGGTCTTTTTGGAGAATTTTAAATGAATCAACAGAATCAGAAGTTATATGTCGGCAACCTCAATTTCGAGGCTAATGAAGACCAAGTTCGCGAACTATTCGGAACTTTCGGCGAAGTCCAAGATGTAAAAATCGTGATGGATCGCTTCACAGGTAGATCCCGTGGTTTCGCGTTTGTTCGCTTCGACACAGCAGACTCAGCCGGCAAAGCGAAAGAATCCCTCAATGGCCAACCTTTCCAAGGAAAGACTCTCGTAATCGACTGGGCACGCACTGAGCAACAAGGTGGCGGTTCTGGCGGCATGAGAATGGGTGGTGGCGGCGAGCGCCGTGAGCGTCCAGCAGGCGAATTCCGCCCGCGACGTGATTGGGGCGACCGTGGCGGAGATCGCGGTGGCGATCGTGGCGAGCGCGGTGGTTTCCGTGGTGGAGATCGAGGCAATCGCAGCGATAACTACTACAATCGTTGATTTTTTAGAAAAACCCTCTCTTAACGGAGAGGGTTTCTATTCTTTTGTCAAAACCATCAAAGTTAGACGCGCAACAGACACTAATCTCTTTTCCTGATCAAAAATCTGAATATCCCAAACCTGTGTTTTGCCACCTATATGAAAAGGTCGGGCAACCGCCTCAACAAACCCGCGGGAAACAGGGCGGATATGATTGATATTGAGGTCCAGTCCTACACACACATATTTTGTTTGATCAATACAGTAATTTGCCGCCGCGCTGGCTACCGTCTCGGCTAGAGCCGCCGATGAGCCTCCATGCATAATGCCCATTGGCTGCATCGTTTTGGCATCGATTTCCATTTTAGCGGTGAGCGACTGGTGATCCACCTTTATAAATTCAATCCCTAAATGAGCAGAAAGGGTGTTTTGACAACGGCGATTTACATCGTCCACTGAGAGAGGAGTAATCCAGATTGATTTCATAGATTTATATTGTGTGACAAAGGAAAGAATTGATCAAGCGGCCTGTCGATATCTCCGAATATTTAAATAGGTGATCACAATTGCCAGGACAATGGTAATACAACCAAATACGACCATAGCGTCGTTGATCGACTGGGTATAAGCTTGCAATTCGATCGTTTCCGCGATGCTGATCTTTGCCTGTTTGGCTGAAATGAGACGATTATCCGATACAACGGCAGAAAATTTATCGTATAACTTTTGCCAGGTGTATCGATAGCCCGGATTTTGGGGGTTGACCGTTTCGCTAAAGCGGGCTACGTGAAAAATCTTTCGCTTGATTACCATGATGGTGATGATCGTTCCGCCGTACGTTCCTCCCACCTGCCGAAAAAAAGTGAGAAGGGTAGCTGCATCGCCAGCTAGCTCTTTTTGCACAGCGCCCATTCCCAAAGTAGTTACTGGGCCGAGAGCTAAACCGACGCCCATTCCTCGCAAAAATAGGATCAAGGAAATTTGCCCCGGGTAACTTTGTACGGTGATCTCATTGTGAAGGAAATAACTCACAACGAGTAATGTGAGACCGCTGAGAGTGAGAAAGGGAGTGGGAATCCATCTCATAAATAAGCTTGAAAGAACGCTGCCTCCGGCCATGGAAAGACCATAGACCATCGCGATGAGACCTACTCTGAATTTATCGTAGACCAGCACGTTCAGCATGAAGTCAGCCATGGAAGATATGCTGCTGAAAAGAGCCATCCCAAGAAGAAACAGGGCGAGAGCGCTTACAGCAAAGACCGGATTTTGAAAAAGTTGAAGAGGGATGATCGGATGGTTGGATCTCGATTCGATCAAGATCGTCAAAGCCAGTGACACAATCGCAGTGGCAAAACAGCTCAAAATAAAGAACGAGGTCCACCCTTCATCTGTTGAGGGCAGAGCTCCAAAACTGAGAGCGACGAGGAGGCTTGAAATAAACAGAATAAAGAAAAAATAACCTGGGTAGTCGAATGGTTTATCGGATTGTTGAGGAGTTTCTTCGTGAACCAACCAACAGTCAATTGCTGCTAAAATCCCCAGTGGCAAAATAATAAAGAATACATCGCGCCAAGAATGAAATTCGGCAAAGTATCCAGCGATCGGCAAACCAAAGCCCAGTCCTCCTCCAAATCCGATTGCAATGTATAAGATCAGAGCCGTGCCTAATTGCTCTTTTGGAAAATTGCGGCTGATCATCGCCAATCCAACTGGCAGAATCAAACCGGCGCCAATCCCTTCTACAAATCGGGTGATACCAATGGAGTAAAAATCCCAGGCAAAACCGGCGCAGCCTGAACCGAGTGCAAAAATTAAAGCGCCCACTGCATAAGTCGTTCGAAAGCCAAAACGGGCGGCGATCCAAGTTGCCGCCGGTACTGTGCTGTTGACGCCTAATAAATAAAAAGTGGTTACCCAGGCAGCTCTTGGATCGCTCAGCGCGAGCTCACCCTGTATGGAGCTATTGGCAATGATGGTGATCGTCGTCGACAGCAATGCCATGAAAGTCGTGACAATAACGTTAAAGAGAATAAGCCAACGAAAATAAGGATTTGCGGGGTCGAAAATTTTCGATTTTCCCGTAGAGCTCATCGCACCTTGATATCAACTTCGACTGACATGCCTGGGTAAAGATAAAGAGGATCTTCTGTCTTTGGTATCTCAAGCCAAATTTTAACCGGTAATCGTTGTACAACTTTTGTGAAGTTCCCCGTCGCATTGTCAGGTGGAATCAGGGAAAATTGCCCGGCAGCCGAAGCCCGAACCATGAAGACAGACCCTTTAAATGTGCGGCCGGGATATGCGTCCACATGAATTTCCACGGGATCGCCCGAGCGGAGCCTTTGGACTTTTGTCTCTTCTAGATTGGCTGTGACCCAAATATGATCTACATCTGTTAGAGAAAAAAGCGGCTGGCCGATTTGCACGACATCGCCTCCGACTACCCACCGTTTTGCTATCGCTCCATCTCTCGGAGCAAAAACTTTCGTATGCCGCAAGATTTCTTCGATGACACCCAATTTTGCAATACCATTGGTCAGGTTCGCTTCAGCCACTTTAAATTGCATTTCTGCGTAGCGAAAATTTTTCTCAATTTTATCAAAATCAATGAAGGAGATGATCTCGCTTTCGAATTCTTGTCTTGCGACGATGTAGATATCGCGCATTTTTTCCATTTTAATCCGCTGTAGAGCGACTTGTTCGCGTAAAAGGGCGACATTCGTCTCGGCGTCTTTTTTGCGAGTTAGAAAAATGCTCTCATCAAGCTGACAGAGAAGCTGTCCTTTATTGACATAGTCTCCCTCGTCGACAAAAAGCGTGATGAGTCGGGCTTCTACATCGGAACTAATGGAAATTTGGTATCCATCGATAAATGCATCATTCGTATAGACATAGTGGCGATGACGGTTATACCAGAATAGACCTAACACTAAGAGTAGGAGGATGGGAACGATGAGCCAGAATTGAATTTTGCGATCTTTCCACATACACGTCCTAAATAGAGGGCGGGAATAGATTCCCGCCGCATGAAAAAAAAGATTATTGGGTGTAGCCAGCCCAAACGAGATAGATGCCGACGATCAGCCATGCCCAAGAGATGATGGTAAAGCCAACTTTTGCCTGCATATTTTTGGCAAATTGAGCGAAATGTTCGGGGCAATAAATGCGGCAGATACCTTGTAGGACAGCAATCCAGCCGAGAACAGTGATGACCACAACCCAAGAAGAAACCCACACGTTATGGGTAATGACGATAATCAGACCAAAAATTAATTGAAGAAATCCTGTTAAAGCTAAAACCAGATGATTTCCCAATAGGTCGCCAACTAGCTTCTTATAGCGAGTTTGGTGGACCAACATCGCAAAGCTTACAGCGACTATATAAAACCCCATTAGCAGGGCATAGAATGTTGACAGACACATGGGCAGCTCTCCTTAGAGTTATTAGTTCCCTAAGACTTGTATAATTAAAATAAATTTTATTGTGAATGACTAATTATTGATGAAGTGAGGAGCTGAAGGACGGTAGTAAAGTCCTCAAATTATTGAATTTGTAGTTATGTAATATATCTATTTTTATTTGAATTCTTAATTAACTCTATATCAGTTAAAATAGATGTTTAATTAAGGATAAACTGTGTTTATAATAAAATATTTCATTTCTTCGATTCTTTTGGCTGCGCCAGGTGTTATAGATGAAAATGGCTGGGTCGCGGTCGATCGGCCAGAAAAACGGGATCCTGTGGAGTCGTTTGATGATGTAGACCGCTCTATCTGGGTTGTTTTTGCCAAACAAATCGGGGAAGAGAAGATTCTCGTCAGTTTTCCCGAAGATCCATCCTATCGATATATGGATGAAAAAGGCGAAGAAATGGAAGCGACAGCTGTTTTAGATGGCGCAGAATACCGATTCCAAGTTATGAAAAAGCTTTTTAGCAGTTCAGAGGAACTTCTGGACTATAGAAAGGAGGTGCTTGAGGGAGCTGGCGCGGTAGCCCAAAAGGCGAGCGAGCCAGGAGAGCCGCCAGTAATCGAGTTAACTTACTGGAAAGAAGGGTATTGGTACTTTGAAAAGCTCGTCTCGACGCCGAATCACACTTATTTCTTCCAAACAAAGTCGATTTCCATGGAGGATGCAGCGCATCTTCAGTTCGTCGATTCATTCGACTTGGAAATTGCCAGAAAAAATCATTTCTAAAAAAACCCGCTCACAGGTACTTGTGGAGGTGTTTTCAGAAAAAAAATCAAAATGATTTGCGGAAAATCATCGATTTTCTGTATGTTATTCTTATTCTTTTGAAGCTGAGTGAGTAACAAAGCGAAAAGGAAAGAGAACAGCGAGACTGTTCAAGCGAACTAATCGTTCAAGTGATCTTTTGACAGTAGAAGAAGAGAAAAGTGCGGGAAAGTTAAAGTTTGTTTGAGGACTCAAGAGATTGAGTCACTCTCGTCAAAATATAATTTTTCCAATTG
>JBEHXF010000041.1:0-17227 GCA_048498835.1 Chlamydiota bacterium
TGGTGGCGCTGGATATTGATTGGTATGTTGGGGAAGTACTGCTGGTAGTTTGGGTCCTGGAACTGGAACGGGTGGTACGGGAGGAGTAGGAGGAAGTGACGGAATAGGAGCAAGCCCTCCAGCAACCATGCCAGTTGGAGGAGATGGGGCTGCATTTGGCGGGGCTATTTTCGTTAATGCGGGAACTTTGATCATTGCTGGAAACACTACGACAGCCGATAGCAGTGTCACTGCAAATGGAGGAAGCGGGGCTACGGCTGGTTCAGATTTATTTATTCGAGGAGGCACTACGCTCACTTTTTCTCCTAGCGCTGGACATACTGTGACCTTAACCGGAACGATCGGCGATGATAGCGAAGATTCTGTGCCATCCGGTCAGACCTGGAATCCGGGGTCTGGATCGGGCGCTTCTTTAGCCATGGATGGAGCTGGAACGCTTATACTGAGTGGAGCGAATACGTATAAGGGAGGAACCACTATCAGCGCCGGGACGCTGAACATCCAAAATAACTCCAGTCTGGGCGCTTCTCCTGTAACAGTTTCTGGAAGTGGACAACTTCAACTGCAAGGGGGCTTAAGCGGCGTTTCAAACTCTCTTACGCTGGACGGAGGCAGCTTATATAATGTTTCAGACGCCAATACGTTTAGCGGAGCCATTATCGTATCAGACGATACCACCTTTGGGGGAGCGGCTGGAACGCTTACCTTAAGTAATACTTCCGCTATTACCGCGACCAATAAAACGATTACTTTTAATGGAGATAGTAACATCTCGGTTTCTGGCGCAGTAAGCCTGGGCAACGGCGGGTTGACCCAAAGTGGCAGCGGCACTCTTACTCTGGACGGAACCAATAGCTATACTGGAACAACAACTCTTTCAGATGGGGTATTGCAAATTACTGATGAGGACAACATCGGGGGAAGCTCGGCTACACTTGCATTTGGAGGGGGAGAGCTTCATACAACCGGGAACACAACCGTTTCAGGAAATGCGAGTGTCACAGCCGATTCTTCGTTACAATCCGATGTCTCCACGACGCTTTCTGGAACGTTGACCGGATCGAATAACACGACGCTGACATTGAGTGGAGGAGGAACGACGACCCTTTCTGCGATCGCTGTGAATGGTAGCGATGTGTTTACCCTTTCCGGCGCTCTTGGAGGATCTTCAGCATTGACCAAATCAGGAACAGGAACCCTCCGCTTTACAGGTACAAGCACCTACACAGGAACGCTGACTGTTTCGGATGGAGATTTCACAGTCAATGGCACTTTTCCGGGAAATATCACAGCCCAATCGGGCACAACAGTTAAGGGAACGGGAACCGTACAAGGAACGGTTACGATTGGAAGTAATGCGAACTTAACCCCAGGTAACTCGATTGGGACGATGACTGTTGGAACGCTCAATCTCGATTCTACTTCGATCACAAATATTGAATTCGATCCCATGAGCTCTTCTCTGATTGATGTAACTGGTACAGCAAATCTAGCAGGCCCACTGCATCTCATTCAAGATAGCGGTTCTTATCCAAAGACCGGAAGTTATGAAATTTTATCCGCAGGAACACGCAATGGCACTTTTAGCGAAGTCACGGGAGGACTTTCCGGATATTCTTATCAATTGAATTACTTGGGCAATTCTGTTTATCTCGAATATATTTTTGGATCGTTCACTCAAGCGATCTCGACCGTTGGATTAACAGGAAATGTCTTAAAATTTGCCAATTATCTAAACGAGTCTGCGCCACAATCAGCAGACTATACTTCCTTAACAACCTTGTCCGGCTCCACTTTATATAATGCCTTGAATAGCGCCTCGCCCGCCAGAAACGCTTTTGGTCCTTTCGTGACCCAGCAAACGCTATTTTCGTTGAGTCGTATGGTCAATGACTATTTAGGAACCCAACGATTTCTCCAGAATAGTAACGCCAACGAACGTACTGCGGTTGCCTTCTTGCCTGATATACACAAATTGTATGCCGATAATTCCGATCAATATCGCATGCCAATCAACGAACACGCTGTGATGAATCTCTGGATCAGCGGATTTGCAGATTTTGCTTATGAGTCAAAAGAGAGCCAAAACCCTGCATTTAATTTTATCTCTGAAGGTGGGTTAATTGGGTTTGACTATGAAAGCGCTCTGCATAACCGAGTCGGGTGTTCCTTAGGCTATGCCCATTCCCAAGTTTACGACCACGATGACATGGGTGGAGCTAATATCCCCTACTATTTTGGATCGCTCTATAGCACCTTTTCTCTGAATCAATTTTACTTCCAAACTGCTTTTTGGGCTGTATTTCACCAAATCCATAACCATCGAACGATTCACTATCCAGGCGTAGACACGAAAGCGAAGGGGACGATTAACGGATGGCAAATAGACCCCCATTTAGAGTTTGGTTATGATGGTGAAACTTCCTGGAGCACTATCGAGCCTTATGCAGCGATCGATTGGGCGATTAACTGGGAAGGTAGTTTTAAAGAGCATGGAGCTGGCGATTTAAACATGCGTCAGCAATCCCATTCGCTATCGATGCTCCAATCCGAAGTGGGTATCCGCTTCTATCAATCCATCAGTAAATCATACGGCCGCTTTGGATTTAAAGAGGGGGCAAGTTACATCAACCGAGTACCTTTTGGAACGGGCGCAGTCACTGCCGCAATTGTTGGCTCTCCCGCTTTTGTCACTTTGCAATCTTTTACCAATACTCAAAACTTGGGCGCCATTGCGCTTGATGGTTTTGCAGAGCTTGGCGCCAAGCAAGATGTGCATATCTCTATAGGATATGAGGGGCAGTTCGGAAGCTCTTATTTCTTTAATGAAGTACTTCTGAATATTGCCAAACGGTTCTGAAATCCAACGGAGTGCCGACTTGACATAGGTTGACTTAGATTGCATTAAATTGACAAAAGAGTCTGGTGCAAAACCTAATTTCTCCTATAGACTTATGCTGCTTCAGGTAATTTAGGATGACCTGCGTTTTAACTCGGATAGGACGATGTCTTCTCGTTTAATGATTCTAGTCAGCTTTCTATTTCTTGTTACATCTGCTTTTAGCGATCCATACTTTCTAGATCCAAATGGACGCCAGATACGACTATCGGTTGCAAATTCGGTCGATTCGATTGACGTTGAACAGGGGAAAGATGTTTTGGTTCGGGCGTTTATGACGGGCTATGAAGATGTGCCGCTTGTCGAACTCAACCCCGACTTTAAATCGATTGGAGATGTGAGACGTTTTTACGAACGGTATTTCGACAGCGAACTCGAACATTACAAGCTGGGGGAATTGATCTGGATTCAAGCATTTGAGGGTGATCGTCTAGTAGGATGGGCCACATTTGAGATGGAAACAGATCAGAAAGATGCCATTTATATGAATCTGCTGGCTGTAGATCCAAACGCGCAAAGAAGAGGGGTAGGCAAACACTTGACTTTCTCCCTTTTGTCTCCTGAGTTTTACCCTCATCTGAGAGAAATCCGTTTATTGGTCCGTAGAGTCAACCAGCAGGGGCGAAAATTTTATGAAAAAATCGGGTTTTCTGAATTCGACTATGATCGGCAAGATAATTTCGTAGATCCCGCTCTCTTAACTGGCCTCCGATGGGTACAAGAGCGAAATCTAGATTGTGATCTGACTAACCACCTATCTAGTTCTATTTAATATAATGAAAATAGGCTTTTACAGCTCTTGTCTATGTTCCCTGCCGCGCGCGGGGGCCTCTACGTGTGCTAGCCATTAATTTGTTATGTGCTAGTCTTGCTTGATCAACGCTTTTCTTTGCTTGCTTTTTTACATCTGGATGGAAGATCTGCGAGATCATCTTTTCAATAGTCTGTTCAAAATCCTCGGGCCAATAACAATCTTGACAATCTAAATTTTTAGAGGCGTCGTATTTTGCATTGTCTCTTGTCTTTGTTAGGATATGTTTAATTCTTTTAAGTAGGCTTTCATCTAGGAACTGTTCTGCTTTTTTTCGTACAGAATTCGATTTGATTTGTAATACGATTTCTCTAGCTTGTTCAAATTTTTTATTCGAAGCAAGGCTTTGTACTTTTTCTAATAGAGGTCTTTCAAGTTCTTCTCTTGCGATGTCACGGATCGATTCCTGTTGGATTTTTGCAAGTTGTGTTTCTTTGTCAATGTTCTCATCCAAAATATATTTCGCCCACGCCTCTCCGATTGCGCGCTGAGCTTGTTTTTTGGTATTTGGATCTTGAATTTGATCAGCCAATCTTAGTACAAAGGCCTCAGAATCTTCTGGCCAGTAGCGCTGCCCATAGTTAGGAAAAGTAGGTATTTTGAATTTCGTGACCTCCAGGCTGTTTTTGATCGATTGTAAGAGTCTTTGATCATAAGCCAGTCTGGCAGCTGCGATCGTTTTTGTGGCCTCCTCTTTCATCGAAAGAGAGTGAATGTCCGCTAGGAGGTTTGTTGCCTCTTCGAAGCGCCCGTTTTGGGATAGAGAAGAAATTTCTCCATGCAACGCTTGGTCTATATATCCGCGAGCTTTTTCTTGGATTGCTGGATCTTTAATCTTCAAGAGAAAGGATTTGCCGTTATTGCCTAATTTATAATCCTTAATATGGGTTGCCCAGGCCTCATCCACTGCCAGTTGAGCTTTTATTTTTGTCTCTACATCATGAATTTGCTCGACTAGGCTTTGTACAGAGGCCTCAGAATCTTCTGGCCAGTAGCGCTGCCCATAATTAGGAGAATTAGAATTTTTGAATTTCGTGAGCTCCAGGCTGTTTTTGATCGATTGTAAGAGTCTTTGATCGTAAGCCAGTCTGGCAGCTGCGATCGTTTTTGTGGCCTCCTCTTTCATCGAAGGAGAGTGAATGTCCGCTAGGAGGTTTGTTGCCTCTTCGAAGCGCCGGTTTTGGGATAGAGAAGAAATTTCTCCATGCAGCGCTTGGTCTATATATCCGCGAGCTTTTTCTTGGATTGCTGGATCTTTAATCTTCAAGAGATAGGATTTGCCATTATTGCCGACTTTTTGATTCTTAACATAGTTTGCCCAGGCCTCATCCACTGCTTGTTGGGCTTTTATTTTTGTCTCTGGATCTTGAATTTGCTCGACTACGCTTTCTACAAAGGCTTCAGTATCTTCAGGCCAGTAGCGCTGTCCGTAGTTAGGAAAAGTAGGTATTTTGAATTTCGTGAGCTCCAAGCTGTTTTTGATCGATCGTAAGAGTCTTTGATCATTAGTCAATCTGGGATCTAAGAGTCTTTGATCATTAGTCAATCTGGGATCTAAGAGTCTTTGATCATTAGTCAATCTGGGATCAGCGATTGTTTTTGTGGCTTTTTCTTCCATCAAAGGAGAGTGAATGTCTGCGTCTGCTGTGAGTGAAGAAAAGACTTGCGTATCAATCGGAATCGTTCTCTCTAACATCCAACGTAAATAATCCAATCTAAAGAATTTAGATGCGCCGCCGATTCCACACTCTTTACCTACGATGGGAACACCTGCAGTTTGCCCCATCCAATCTCCCTCCCTCCACGCCCCATCAGCAGGATCGTTATAAGAAAATTCATTTTCTTTCCATCCTTCTTGTAGGCGGATAAAACAGCCGTGGCGGCGGAAAGTATTGAGAGCTATTTCTCGTCCTTGGTAGCGATCTCGGTAATTTACTACTTTCACGACTCGATTTAGAAGAGAAGGGTCTTCCTCAAGAACTCTTGCAAAAGCCTCTTGTTCATGAAGAACATCTTGTGTTTTACAGGTCCCGAGCGTTCGACAATGGGGCGTTTGCGAATAGGCGTCATTTCTCTTCGCCCACAACTTTTCAATGAACTCACGGCTTTTTTGATCTTTGCGAACAATCAGAATGCCAGTATTGACTGAATGATCTCGATTGCCTGTTTTCCACTGCACAACGTCTCTAGCAATAATGATGCTAGCATCATCCCCGCTCCGGAGTAAATCAATCGCTTCGTAAGGGTTGATGTTCATGTTTGTAACTGGCATATCATCGTCCGCCAGGACATACCATTCCTCTTTTCCGGAAGAAGGTTCGTTGAGCCAGTTCTTTAAAATTGCCACTTTATTCCAGTAGGGGACGCAGTCAACTGAATGTTCGTCTGTCTTGCATTGGCCAAGGAGTAAATTTTCAGTAACAACTTTTCCAGTTAGCCCCCAGTATTGGGCATATTCTTGCTGATTATTGCTGACGAGCTCAGAGAGACCATCTCGGTCTGGATTACCCGCAACATAGGTCGTTCCAAAAGTGATATGTCGTGTTTTTTTTGCCCTAAGGGCGGAGGCTTCCCGTTGTAAGCCCCGCTTAAAATAGACAAATGTTTTCTCTTCTAACGATGTTTCAATCCTTTTTTTTGAGTCCGTTTGATAAGCTCTATACCAAGTCTCATCTTCTGTAGAAATCGGCTGTTTTTCCCACAGTGCTCGTCGTATTGTTTCGCTTTTTTGATAGTTCTTGAGATCCGATGGACTTAATGACTTTATCGCGTTTTCTCTAGAAACCTCTGCAAGGCGTGGGAGCTTAGAAAAGATAAACTGCGACATTTCAGCTATGGAGTGATCAGACCCTAATTCTTTTAGAACGAGCGCTAACATTTTGGCTTGTCTGGCTAGAGGTTCGGCAAGACCCTCTGCTCGAACGGTGGAGGCGACTTGGTCTGGATCCAATTCATGGAGCCAATGGAGAGCTTCTGTCGTTAACCCTTCTTTGGCTCTGCCATGAGCGAATAGACCTGTCCAGGGTGTGTTTTTAAATGTTCCCGGCAAAATCATATCCATATCGATCGGAATCAGATGGGGGTTCCCCAGGACATCTTTCGATACGAGAAGATTGCCTGGGTGTCGGTCTTCAATAAATAAGAGAAGGTCTAGGAGTGCGATTCTTTGAAATTCTTCTAAGGGAACTTGATCAAGAACGGGATTGCCTTCGAAGCGGTAGGCTTTTTCAGGATTTTTCTGAAAGTCAGGATGAAGTTCGACTAAGGGAGTGGTGTCTGAGATAAATTGTTGAACGAAGACTTTTTTTCTTTGTATACCTGCTGGATGACCAGCTTGTTGGGCTTCAACGCTAAAAAACTGGTCGCTCTCGAGTTCGTCGATGTAGCCAAGCGGTTGACATGCTCCTGATCCAAAATCTAATCTTCTTGCTGCAAATTGTCGATTTGCAGAACTTCCTGGGTAATAATTGGTTTGATATTGATCTTCTGCTGAAAGATCTACCCCTCTACGAGCAGCCCGTTTATTTTGGGGACCTAGCTCTCTCTCGTTTTCCGGTTTTACAATCGCTATTTTAGCCTGATCTGGATCATAGGCGATGTAGACTCCGCTTGAGGCGATATAGACTCCGCTTGAAGCGTCTTCTATAGAAAGAAGGCGACCCTCCAGGGCAGCTTGTTGGACGCTATCCCTTAAATGATGGGCCTCATCAGGATGATAGGAACAGGAAGACAAGCCTGCGGCTTCTCCTGGAGCTGTAAATAACAATGATCCGATGAAAAGAGTCTTTAGCATTGTGCCAATCGGAGCAAACGAGAGATGACGGCGAAGATAAGGGATAGATGTAGCGGCGACGGCAAAACCGGTCAAGATAGGGCTACCGCTGCAAATGCCTGCAGAGGCTGCTAGCAAGCCGAGGCTCGTTCTGAAAGGATGATTTTTTAGAGTTTCTGTAATTGAAGTCATGGGTACTATTATAATGAAGTTTAGTTATAATTTAAATACAAATTTTAAATCCATTTTTTAATTTATTATTAATGGGATGGATTTTGTTTATTCCATTTTGTCCCAAAAAAAACAGATCCTAGCTTGAAAAAGGACAACATCGATTGGATTCAAGTAGCGATAGATTTGCAATCCAACGAATTGTTTCAACTCATCTATAAGGAAAAATTTACGGAGATGGGCTTAACGAAGAGGCGGCACCGGAACTTTGCCGACAATTAGAGCGCACTTGTTATGCCAGAAATAGGGACAGAAGCATCTTATATCGATAGCACGATAAGGTTGGTTAGAGGCATTTTTCTATTTGTCGGTTTGGGCCTCGAAGAGGAACCAGGTTCTGCGCTCGGTCTCATCGATGAACACTTCTAGAATGCTGCAAGTTGCAACGTCTTCGTGTTTATCGCAAACTTTGTGAGCTTTTTTGAGATACTCGGTGTAGTTTTTATTGTCATTCATAAGGATGGTGAGCATCTTATGGGCCTCGACAATGGGCGCATCATTGTCTTTGATTCTCTGGAGGCTAGCGACCTCGCCGGTAGAATGGATGGTTAGACCGCCTAATTTGCGCACGCGCTCGGCGAGTGGATCAATCATAGCAAAAATTTGCTCCGCCTGTTCATCGAAAAGAAGATGATAATCGCGGAAATGAGGGCCTGATGCGTGCCAGTGAAAATTCTTCGTCTTGATGTAGAGAGCAAAGGCATCGGCTACCAGGAGATTCAGGGCAGAGGCGATTTCCGTGCGGGCTTTCTCACTTAGATCGGTGGGGGTGGCTAACTTTTTGTCTATTTTTTTCATACGGTGGGAGCTCATGTTCTTAGAGTTCTAAATTTCATACCTATGAAAATTTGTCAAGAAGCTAGATTTGCCAATTCAGACCCAGACGGAGGCTATTTGCATTTAAACTGACTTGATCTTGAAAGGGATTTTGGTAGTTATCTCCTCCATAGACCACTTGCAGAAGATTGCGAAAGGAGGTGGTGTTGAAATTTGAGTAGAGATAAGTGAGACAAAGCGAGAGGTGATTGATGAGGAGATATTCAAGTCCCGCTCCCACCGTCCAGCCCATGATCGTTTTTCTTTTTGAAATCAATTGGTAAGCATTTGCACCTGGAGGTGATGGGTAAAAAGTGTAATAATCGTCGCTGAAGATCTCTTTGTAATGTAAATCGGTGACGCTCAATCCGCCCGTCAGAAAAAAGAGCATTCGCTGGTAAATGTAGCCAAGGCGTGGCCTGAGTGTGTAGAGCCAATGCGTATCGATTTTCTGATAGATTGTAAAAGTAGCTAGCGTAGCTTCAGGGTAGACAAGGGAGATACTTTTCGATCGATTATAATGAAAAAAACCAAAGTCGGTTTCAATCCCTACTAAAACGTTATTCGAAAGGCAGCTATTGTAGCCGAGCTGCACGCCGCCCATCCCCGTTTGTGGATGAAAATGAAAGTCTCCTTTTTTTAGAATCAAAGGGATATCGGGTGAAAATAAGTAGGGATTATCACTACTTATTGTAGTAGTGACCTTCGCCTCTGCATTTCCCCAACTATAGCCTCCGTTGATTCCCAGATAAAAGCCCGACTCTTTTACAAAAGTATTAGTTTGAGAACAATTGCTCGCTTGAAGCGAAAAGATGAAGAAAACGGAAGAGATAATAGTTGCGATGAATTTTTTCGATTCCATAGATCAAACCTGCCATTTTTTGGGTGAGAATGGCAAGAAAATTTTTTTTGATCGGTGTTGTTGGAAAACAGGCTTTGAACGTAAAATAAGCTGTCAAAAATTTTGGGGAAAACATGATCAAAAAACTCTTCGTTTTCGTCGCATCTCTAAGTTTCCTCTTCGCTGAACCAGTTCGTCATGGGTGGGGGGAACGAGAGATCTATTATTTTGAAGCGCCAGAAAATAGGGAGAATTATCCGCTTCTTTTGGTAATCGAAGGGTCTTTTGATATCGAGCGTGGGCCTGAAAGTATTCTTCGTCTGCAAAAGAAGTTTGGAGAACTTGTGCTTCCGATGGGTGTAGGGGTGTTAACAGTAGAGAAGAGGGGAGTCGACGGAAATGAGGTGGATCTCGACGAATTTCATCGATGTAATACCGTCACAAATCGGTTTAAACAACACTTGGAATTGATCAATCGTCTAGAAAAGGACCCACCGATTGGGTGGAATGGCAAATTAGCGATTCTCGGGGGAAGCGAGGGAAGCGCTGTTGCTATTAAATTGGCAGAAAAGGTCATGCCTTCCGCTTGTATTGCAATTGTGCCTCAGGGGAATCAAACCTTTAAAGAGTACGTCTGGGGAGAAGTTGCGCGGTTTCCCGGTAGCATGAGAGCTGATTTACTGTCAGGAGTCGAGGGTGTTTTGCCGGGATCCAAAGAGGCTTTTGAATCTCAAATTGAGTTGATGAAGAGAGAACCAGATCCCTTTCGCTTTTGGTTTGGGCAATCTTATTTATATTGGACTGATGCAGCGGAATTGGGAGTAGAAAAGGAATTTTTAAATCTTTCTTGTCCTGCGTTTGTGATTACGGGTAGCGAAGATTTGGGATGTCCTTCGACCGATCATTTAGTCCAAATAGCGATCGAAAATGGACAACAGGTGATTTATTTGAAAGTAGAGGGCATGGGACACGATGCGCTCGATCCAAAATGGGAAGTCATGCCGCACATCCAAATGTTTTTGACTGATGTTTTGTTGTGAGAAAATGACTTTCAAATTTCTCGCTGCCTATTTTTTTTCAGATAATTGAAAGTAGGTACCCTAACGCAAGCAGTAATAAAGCCCAAAGAACGATAGCGGTCAATTTTGCCCTCTTGGCAAGTCTTTCCTCCTGAATGCTGGCGGGGCGAATGCCTTGTACAAGAAAAGTAATTACGCCAGAGAGATTGATGCAAATCATGTTCATTAAAAATAATGACAATGCACCGAATGCAAGTGAAGCGTGACCATTTCCAAGCAACATTCCGAATACGGCAAGCGGCGGCAAAAGAGCAACGGCAACCATCACTCCAATTAAGATAGCAGAAATTCCTTTGGTAAAGGCTAACGCCCCTGCGCAGCCTGAAGCCAGGGCTACAGTGACATCCCCTATGTTTACATGAGTGCGGGAGGCAACCTGGGCGCCTGTAACGTCTAGATTGATCATCGAACCAATCATCGATGATAGCGCTACAGTAATCCCGATTCCCGCCAGACTGGTAAAAACTGCTTTTCGCAGCAATGATAGATCCCCTAAAGTGGTGGCTAGCGACAATGCCATGCTCGGACCTATTAAAGGAGCTATGACCATCGCTCCAATAATGACAACAACATTGTTGTAATGAAGGCCTACCGCCGCAACCACTGTCGACAATACGACCATTGTGAGGTAAACTTTCGAGCATCGAGCTGCATCTTTGATATCTTCATAGAGTTCTTCTCTGCTTATTCTTTCTGGTTCGCCTTTTTTTTCATCTATGCTGGGCTCAAGACGGGGAAGGGTGGCCTCTACAGGTAATATTATTGCTCTTGTTTCTTCATTTTTTGTGTATTTTTCCTCAAGAGCGTTTAGTACTTTTTCATTTTTCTCGGAATCAAGCAAAATTCGAACAAGAGTTTCTCCATTTCCAAGGTCAATTTCCCTGTGTTGCATAATCTTGTATTCTTTTAAAAGATTTTGCATCTCAATCGTTTCTTTTTCCTTGAGCACCATTTCAATTAGACGTAACGCCATTTAAAATCATCCCTTAGAGATTACTTCTTATTTTTGCAGTTTTTTGGAATTTAGAAAATTTTCTCCACCTTCTGGGGGACGAGCTTGTTGTGCTTGTTCTTTAATGTCTTCTGCTTCACTGCGAAGTCCAGATTTTGTATCTGTAAGTGCCTGTTGAGGCTCTTTCGGAAGTTCTTTTGTCGGTTTTTCGCATTCTGAACTTTCCGAATCCAACATCTGAATAGAGATGGGTTTCGGACAAATGATTTCTCGCGCCTCATCAGGCATAGAAATTTCCGCTTCTTGGAAAGCTCTTTTGACAAGACGAATGACTGAAGATTTCACTTTTAACCAGCTATGCTGACTTCCATTTAACCAGAAATAGATCCTTAAATTAATTGTGGCCTTTCCCAAACTTTCCACTAAGACCCAAGGTTCAGGATCTTTTAGGACTGCTTCATGCTCTTCTAAAACTTTTAGAGCAACTTTTTGGGCTTCAGAAATTGTCTCTTGGTAACCTATGCCAACTTTAAAATCTTCTCGGCGATTTGGATTGCTTGTATAATTGCGAATATTGCTTTTATAGATTGTTGAGTTCGGTATTTGAACGTGATTGCCTTCTAATGACATTAATACCGTGACTCTCATGGTTAATTTTTGCACGTATCCTAAAAAACCTTCTACTTCAATGAGATCTCCATTTTGAAATGGGTTGTGTATGCTGAGTAAAATACTCGCAAGGAAATTCTCCGTAATGTCCCGAAAGGCAATACCCAGTACAATTCCTATTAACCCTGTACCGCTAATAATCGTAAAAGCAGCAGCTGTTAAATGAGTCATCTCAAAGATAAGATAGATTCCCAATAAGAAAATGACTGCGCCGATAGCTCGGGAGATAATATCTTGAAGCAAGGTTCTCTGTACCTTATGTTTTAAAAGCTTGCGTGCCAACATAGCGGCAAAACGAGCGATAACCCAAGCGATGATTAGAATTAGTATCCCCACGATGATCATGGGTATTGATTTAACCAATCCATGCCAATAGTTATTCAGAGATTCTGTAATCGTGCTAAAGTCGAAAGGAGAAGGTTCTATTACTTCAATTTTATTGACGACGGCGACAACATTTTGGGTATTTCTCGCAAGATTGCCAGCCCACTTTTTTAATTCTTCTGTTTGTGTCTTGCCAAACAAAAAAACAATCCCTTCTTTGACTTCAATAGACGTTTCGTCAAACCAACCTGTAGCTCTGAGAATTTTTTCTAATCGTTGTTGAATTTCTGTGTCTTGGGCTGTTGGCTTGACTTCTATCTGGCCTGTTGCTTGAGAAGGAGTTTTTTCCTCAGCTTTATCTTGGCCGAAAATTAGGACTGGAATAAAGAAAAAAAAGAAAATTATTTTTTTTGGCAAATATCTCACGCTGCTCCCTCTAAGAGATTGTTAGCGAATTTACTTTTAGTCGATTTTCGATTCAAAAGTATGGGGATGTATACAACATCGATATTACCCCCAAATCTTTAAAGACGAAAAGAGGCGAAAAAATCCGCACCCGCATCAAAGCTGAATGTCTTCAAAGTAATATTTACTTTCAAGCTTTAATCCCTATTCTTTCCTACGAACCTATCTCAATAAATCTATTTCGCGATCTTTGGGTACTTTTTGCCAGACTTTCACTCTAGGTTCATCGTCTACCTAAAGGGCATGCCTATTTCTTACTCGTTTTGATGCGCAAGATAAAAGAGCATTTGCCAAAAAATAAAAGCGTTTGTATATATTTATTGCCAATTTAAGAAAGGTGATGGATGGCGCGCTATCCGATGAGTAGTTTTCCCAACGGTTGGTATGCACTTTGTTCAAGAGCTGAACTGGAGAAGGGAAAAATTCTACCGATTAAAGCTCTGGGGAGAGATTTCGTCGCCTTTCAAACCGAATCGGGCGCGATCAGCGTACTCGATGCTCATTGCCCTCACCAAGGCGCTCATTTGGGACATGGCGGTACCATCAAGGGAGAAACCATTGAATGTCCCTTTCACAAATGGTGTTTCGATGCGGCCGGAAAGTGCCAGCACATCCCTTATTCAAAAAGCATTCCGAAGACGAAAAAAGTAAACGCGTTTGCTTACCCCAGCGTAGAGCGTCTAGGAATGATTTTTATCTATCATAGTAGCGACAATGCCCTTCCTACTTGGGAGCTCCCGAAGTTTGAAGATGATTTAGTAGGCAAATGGACTGAGCCGACCAGCAACGAAATCTTCATCAAGACCCACATTCAAGAGCTGGCGGAAAACGGTTTTGATGTAGCGCACTTTAAGCCGATTCATGGATCGGAAGAAAATAGCATCGAATTAGATCGAAAACAGCCGTTTGGACCTCAACTGTTGTTCGCTCTGAATTTGGTCTATCCGGGTAGCGGCATCGGGAAATTTGGGGGCAAGGTTTACATTCATGCAGACTGGAGATTTAGCGGTCTAGGAGTCTTTGACGCCAATATTACGCTTCGGGATTATCCCATGCAGTTGCGGCAGCACTTTTTCTTCACGCCACTCGATGAAGAAACGGTCCGCATCCAAGTGACTCTTCGAATCAACAAAGACAAGATTAAATTGCCGAATCCGTTCCGCTATTTTGTTCTGAAATTGATTGAAAAACAGAATAAGAAAATCTTGTTGCGAAATTTTGAAGAAGATCGCCCAATTTGGGAAAATAAAAAGTTCCGCGAACCCCCGATCCTTTGCGAAGGAGACGGCCCCATTGTGCACCTTCGCACGTGGATGAAGCAATTTTATACGCCCAAAGATTCAGCTTTTATTCGCGATCTTCCTCCGCTCATGCAGGTGGGAGAAACCTGTCAGAGTTCCGAATAGAAGACTTTACTTGTAAACCATCTTGATGGTCATGCCCCCATCTGCGATGAAGTTTTGTCCCGTGATGAAGCCCGCTTGATCGGAGAGGAGAAAGCAAACTAAGCTAGCAATATCCTCTGGTTTGCCCGCGCGGCCAACTGGATGAGCTTCATGGTCCTTTTTTGTGATTTTTAGGTGGTGGGTATCGATCCAGCCAGGACTTACGCAATTGACACGGACATCGGGGCCCAAACTAATGGCCAGCTCATGCGTTAAAGCAACCAGACCTCCTTTGGAGGCGGCATAAGGCTCGCAGTTGCCTTCGGATTGAAGAGCTCTGGTCGATGCGATGTTGACGATGTTTCCTTTGTTTTTGCGCAGGTGAGGAGCTGCATATTTTGAAGTTAAAAAAGCAGCCGTTAAGTTTGTCGCTAGGTATTCATTCCACCTGTTCAGGCTGATTTTCTCGAACGTTGTGTCTTCGTCAGGTAAAATTCCGGCGTTATTGATCAAGTAATCGATCCGGCCGAAATGGGTGAGGGTTCGCTTAATCATTTGTTTAATGGATGCCTCTTTCTTCACATCGGTTTTTACGATGAGAAGACGGTCTTTATCGATCAATGCAAAGCGTTTTGATTCCGGGTGGATTTCGGCTATTACTACCCGGATGTTTTGCGCTAGCAGATGGAGTGCAATCTCCGCCCCGATCCCCTTTCCGCCGCCCGTGACAATAGCAACTTTTTCTGTTTTCATTTTCTATCTTTTTGTGAGGAGTTCAATGAAAGCTTTGTTGAATGCAGGAAGATCAGCTGGTTTGCGACTGGTGATGAGATTCCCATCTTGTACGACTTCTTGATCGACCCAATGAGCGCCTGCATGGACGAGATCTAGTTTAATGGATGCCCAGGAGGTGACCTTTTTACCTTTAAGCGCTTCTGCATTGATGAGAGTCCAGGGCCCGTGACAAATAGCCGCGATGGGTTTATTCGCTTTCACAAAAGCTTTGATGAAGTCGATTACAGTAGGGTAGAGTCTTAATGTATCGGGATTCATAACACCCCCCGGAAGAACAAGTCCATCATACTCTTCAGCGTTGGCCTGTTCGATCGGTTGATCCACAGGGAATTCATCGCCCCAATTTTTATCTTTCCAGCCTTTGATTTTCCCCTTTACAGGAGAGATGATGACTGTTTTAGCTCCTGCTTTTTCCAAAGCCTTTTTGGGCTCTGCGAGCTCGCTTTGTTCAAAACCGTGAGCCGCGACAATGGCGATGGTGTATCCGCTAAGTATCATATTTTCTCCTTTTTAAGAAGTCTGGCAATGGGAACAAATAAAACTCACTCTATTTCGCACTCCCGTTTTCTTCCGAATTACTTTTGTACCACAAATTTTACAGTGACTTTGCCGATAAACTTGATAGTGTTTTCGCAGGACAAATTTTTTACGCCACTCATAAAATTGAAAGACATACTTTCTGGTTAGCTCGACTATTTTCTTTAATTGTCGCAACGAGAGATCTTTGATTTTCCGAAGAGGCGAGATGTGAGCCAGAAAAAGCACTTCATTTTTAATGATATTGCCAACTCCCAAAAAAATTGTTTGGTCGAGAAGAGCATCGGCAATTTCGACACTTGGATCTTTTTTCAATTTTTTTAAGGCTTTGGCCACATCCCACTCTTCATCCATGATATCGATCGTATAATCGCACTGCTCGATGAGATTGGAATCTTCTACTATTTTTACCGAGCAATTGTAGAGTTCGATATGGCCTATGTTTAGTCGGAAAGCTAAGCGGGGCGTGCGGATTTTTTTCGGGTAATCACCCGTAACTTTTTTTCGTTTTATGGTCGCTTCAAAACTTCCAAATAGAAGGAAATGCACTCTTAAAGCAAAGGTATCAAATTGTAAAATAAGATATTTTCCATAAGAGAAAATAGATTCGATCGTTTGATTTAAGAATCTCTCTTTTTCTATTTTGGTATTTCCAGACACTTTCTCAATGGTATGGCCGACTAAAGGTGCCAGCTGTTCAGCTGCTAATCGTAAAGAAGGCCCTTCCATATCCATCACTTGAATTTTGGTTCAAAATATAGGCCTCTAGGGATCTGAGTCAATCAAAAGATAAAATACATATAAATATCTCGTTATAAATGAATTATGTAAATGCAACATTTTAAGTATTTTGTGTTAATTGATATTACAAATCTATGAAAATCAGAACTATGTAAAACAATTTTCAATTATTTATTCAGTTAATTAGAATCAGGGGATGGGCAAATGTTAATTAAAAAGGAGTTTGTTTATGAATAGAGACCGATTCTCAGGTAAATGGAAAGAGTTTAAAGGTAAGATTAAGGAAAAGTGGGGAAAACTCACAGATGATGATGTCACCCAAATCGACGGCAAATGGGATCAATTATCTGGCAGACTCCAAAAGAAATACGGCTGGACAAAAGATCATGCTGAGCGTGAAATGAATGACTGGTGCTCTTCTTGCGAAGATAGAGGCATGGGTCGTGATCGCAATGAGTCAGAATATGAAGGCCGAAATGATAACCGCGAAGAGAATCAATACCGTAATTCTCAAGAAGAAAGAACCAACGGTAGAGAGCAAAATCCGTGGGATCGCAAAGATGAAAAAATGAATCGCGAAGATTGGCATAAACGCGGCGAAAATAACAAAAAACATCCTGGAAAAGACGAGCACAAAGATAAAAAACGAAAAGCTAGCTAACTAGCTTTTTTATCTACGAAAAAAGAGGTTATTACTAACCTCTCTTTTTTCTTTTTTTCGGAATTATTACTCTTATTTCTTTAATTTCAGATTGGAATAGCCTTTCGTTACAATTTGGGCAGTTTTCCTGAACATATGATGCTAAAGGTAGTTCACACCCACAGTGAAGGATAATTGACTTTTGATTATCTTCTTCAACTGATAAAATGAATAGCCGATCTGTGATAAACTGCAATAATTCTGTGCAAT
>JBEHXF010000042.1:0-15910 GCA_048498835.1 Chlamydiota bacterium
AAAATCCGCGATCTACAGCGAAATACCGAATCGATTTTCTTCGGTCTGATAGAAGAATATAAACAGCGCTTTAGCACTCTGCAAGATCACTACTTCCAAGAACGGGTGCGCGATATCATCGACGTCTCGCGCCGCATCTTGAGCCATTTACGGCCTCTGTCTCAGGTCAAAATTGCTGAGATACCCCACAACTCTGTCATTCTTACTCACGAACTGGTCCCTTCCGAAACGGTCGAGGCCAACTCCTCGATGGTCAGTGCCTTTGTCACAGCGGCAGGTGGCATCACTTCTCATGCGGCGATTATTGCCCGCGCGAAAGGAATTCCCTACGTCGCCAATGTTGACCTCAAGCTCTTTAAAAAGTATGAGCTTCAATCTCTCATCGTCGACGGATCGCAAGGAATTGTGATTGTCAATCCAAGCCGCAAAACTCTAAAAAAATACCAAGCTCTCAAGCGCGGTCAGATAGAAAATTACAAGCAACTCAAGAGCGCCTCTCATCTAAAAGGGGAGACGATCGACGGTTATGAAGTGCGGATCTTCGCCAACCTCGAAAATCCAAAAGAGGTCGATCTTTTGGTTAAGCATGGCGCTTCAGGTGTAGGTCTATTCCGCTCAGAATACCTCTTCCTCTCTCGCAAACAATTCCCCACAGAAGAAGAGCAATTTGAAATTTATAAGAAGATGGCGCGCACGCTTCGCGGCCGCCCGCTTGTCATCCGTATCTTCGATATTGGCGGTGATAAAAAAGTAGATCTTCGCCCGGAGCATCGCGACGCTCGCTACTTCGCTCAAATCGGCCACGAACTCAATCCCGTTCTTGGCTGCCGCGCCATCCGCTTCTTACTCCGCTTTCCTGAGCTCATCGAGGCGCAGCTGCGCGCCATTGTTCGCGCGTCGGCTTTCGGAGAAATTCACATTCTCATTCCAATGGTCTCCGACCTTTCAGAACTGCGTCAAGTACGATCTCTTGTCGAAAAAATTAAAGCTGAATTCAAAGAGCAAAACATCAAGTTCGCAAAAGAAATTCCGATTGGTTGCATGATTGAGGTCCCCTCTAGCGCCATCATGTGCGACGCCCTTTCTCAAGAAGCTGATTTCCTCTCGATTGGAACGAATGATCTCGTTCAATATGTGATGGCAGCAGACCGCTCCAATCCCCATACCAGCGAGCTTTATTTTTCCACTCACCCGAGCATTCTTCGCCTGATCCGAATGGTCGTCGCCTCGGCCAATGCGAATCGCAAACCGGTCATTCTCTGCGGCGAGTGCGCAGCCGATCCGTCCATGATCCCGCTCCTCATCGGTCTCGGCATTCGAGAATTTTCCGTCGCCGCACGGCATATCCCCCTCGTCAAGCACACCATCCGTAAATGGCGCATTCTCGAGGCTTGCCGCCTCGCGGAAGGGGCGCTCGAGTACACGGCCGCCCAAGAACTCAAGCAATACCTCGCCACTGAAACAGCGAGATGAGGAGTAGCAGCTTTAGTGGGGATAAGGTTAAGTGTCTTTCGGAAGAAAGGCGCTATTTCCAGCGCCTTTTGAAATAATTTTTAATTACCATGCGAACTTAGGTGACAAAGTAGAATGCTGAGTCGCATTTTTTTTAAATAACTCAGCTACTTGACTAATAAAGATTTTTTGAGAATCTACTTTATTTTGAAGATGTTTTGTGAAAGCGATTTCCATCTTTTCGGCTTCAGTTGTTAACCTATCCATCTCAGCAGATTCTTTTTGGACGTTAATCAAGAAATCGTAAATACGATATACATTGAGTGCGATTACATAGAGAGCAAGAAGAGTGACAACCCCTCTTAGAACATCTTGCTTAGATGGAAGAGTGTATTTTGGTGTTACAGGATTGGCTTCTTGTTCTGTTACGTCGGTAAAATCTGTAATTAAGCTGTTTTCAGAATTTTTGCTCACCATGGGCGTCATATAATAACCTTCCTTTATTTGTGTTTTATTTTATTACTTTCTTTGTTTGTTTGTAAATTATATGAATATTTTTAAAATAAATGATTTATTAATTATGTCTTTTATGTTGGTTATTTGTTATTGTGCTTGCGAAAGTGAAATAAATGGGGTTATGCAATGGTAACTACTAGTACTCGAGTTAGCGATGATTATATTAAGGGTGAAACAGTAACGTCTACCCGAATCAGTGATGATTATATTAAACCTTTTTCTTGGTGGAATTCGTTTTATAGGCCTAGATACGTTGAGCCCATCTATGTAAATTCTGATCGGGTTCTGGCAAGAGAGTCGATCTTTGAGGGCGCCAATCGGGCAGCAGCATCTGCCGTGATCGTCGGATTCACAGCGGTGTTGATTTTGGCGATAGTGATTGAAGCAATAACACCAGAACACTTGAGAAATTCTTCTGCAAAGCCAGCCAGCAGCTCTTCTGCATTACCATCCTACTGTTACATTAAAGAAGTGTGCGACTATAAATGGCCCTATTTATCAGATGTCTGTC
The DNA here is from genome assembly GCA_048498835.1 of Chlamydiota bacterium. Classification (GTDB taxonomy): domain Bacteria; phylum Chlamydiota; class Chlamydiia; order Chlamydiales; family SM23-39; genus CAITMJ01. Next base: position 2,480 of record JBEHXF010000042.1, read on the forward strand.
ACTTGCGTCGGTTTTGTAACTGGAATTAATGATTAGAATCCCTTTCCCTTACATAAAGGGGAAAGGGGATCCTCCCATCGATGGTTGATCTTTTTCCAATTTAGATGCGGCGTCTGCAAAGGCGCCGATGATCAGATCTTGCAATCCTTCTACGTCAGATGCGCATTCTGGTTTAATTGAAATTTTTTTTAATTCTTTTTCCCCATTGAGAACTACGGTCACGAGGCCGCCCCCCGCTTGACCTTCTACTGTTTTATTGCTGAGCTCTTCTTTCATTTGAGAGAATTGCTCTTGCATCATCCTTGCTTGCTTTTTCATTTTAGAAAAGCCGCTGCCCATAATATCACCTATTTTTAGTTTTTAATTGTACCTTCGAGCTCAACCGCTGCAAATCGGATGATTGTATCGTAATGTGAGGGGTGTTTCCCATTCATCGCCTTAGGCGTAGCTTCTACGACAGGCGCAGGCTTCGGTAAATCGACTTTAGGAGGAGCTACAGGAGTTGGCTCAGGAAGGAGAGATTGTTCAACTGCCTTAAAAGGATTAAAGGGCGCTGTTTGTAGTTCAGGTTTTGGCGCTTCAACGATAGGAGCTGGTTTCGGAGCTTGGGGAAGAGGTATCGGTTTCGGATCTTCGATGACAGGAACTGGTTTTGGTTCTTCGGCTTTGAGGGGGGCTGATAGAGGAGCTGGCGCTGTTTTCGTCGCTTCAACGACAGCAGCTGGTTTCGGATCTTCGATGACAGGAACTGGTTTTGGTTCTTCGGCTTTGAGGGGAGCTGGCGTTGATTTTAACTCTTCCTCAACGATTGAACCAGGTTCTTCTGCGCTGCTGAGTTTTTCTTCTAGCTCGCCGAGTCTGCGGACGAGCGCTTCGACTGGGATTCGGTTTTTGAGGCGGAGAATATTGAGAAGCGTGAGCTCGAGCGTGACGCGGGGCGAGGCGCTTTTTGCGAGTTGGGTCTCTGCTTTCAGAAGGAGATCGAGAATGGAGAGACATTGGGGCTGAGTATAGAATTTGGCCGAAGCGGCGTAACGGGCGGTGAGGGTAGGAGGAAGGCGAAGGGCTTGTTCACCAAGTGTTTTGCAGACGGTGAGGTGGCGCACGTGTTCGATGAGTTGATCGAGGAAGTGGGAGAGGTCTTTGCCCGATTGGAAGAGCTGGGCAACGAGTTCAAAGGCGTAAGCGAGCCGGTGTTCGGCAAAGGCCTGATCGAGTGAGAAAAAGAGATCTTTTGGAGCGAGACCGAGGGAGCTTTGTACATCAGCGGCGGTCACCGTTTCTGTTGCAAAGCAAAGGATCTGGTCGAAGAGCGATTCGGCGTCGCGGAGCGAACCGTCAGCAAAGTGGGAGAGAAGGTGGACTGCTTCCGGTTCGACAGTGCGGCCGAGGTCAGCAGCGATGGATTCGAGTTTCGCGGCGATTTGTTCGGGGAGGAGCCTGCCGAGATCGAACCGCTGACAGCGGCTGATGATGGTCGGAAGGACTTTGTGCGGTTCCGTCGTAGCGAAGAAAAATTTGGCTTGTTCCGGCGGCTCTTCAAGGGTTTTGAGGAGGGCGTTAAATGCCTCCTTCGTGAGCATATGGACTTCATCGATGATGTAAATCTTGTATTTTCCGTGGCTTGGAGCAAAGCCGACTGTCTCGTTGATCTGCCGAATATCGTCGATTCCTCGATTGGAGGCGCCGTCGATCTCAATGACATCGAGCGATTGGCCCGACGCGATCTCCAAGCAAGAGGGGCAGGCGCTGCAAGGCTCGCCATCAGGAGCGGGGGAAGCGCAGTTTAGGGCCTTGGCAAACAGGCGGGCCAGAGTTGTTTTGCCGACGCCCCGAGAGCCGCAAAAGAGATAGGCATGGGCGATCGCATCTCGTTTGAGGGCGTTTCGAAGGGTGCGCAGAATCGCCTCTTGTCCAACGACATCGGCGAAGCGCTGCGGGCGGTATTTACGAGCGAGAACCTGGTATTTTTGAGCCATAAAAATGAGTATACGGGTCCGATTGTTTTCCACGTAGGACAAAATAACGAAGCTTTTGGTACATTGTAAGATATGAATACAGATCGACTTGGGGCATTTCGGGCCTGGTTAAGACAGAACCGTCGCGGATGGCGGCTCTTTGTCGGCTTTATTTGCGTTGTCGCGCTGGCTCTTTTCCTCCATTTTCGCGAAGTGCGAATCGAAGTCTTGGAGCTCAATACTACTGCACCTCGTTATATCGTAGCGCAAGTCGATTTTGAATTTCCCGATTATGAAACCACCATCGTTCTCAAACAGCAGGCGATGCAAGATATCGGTTCGATCTATCAGATCGATGACAATGAGATCCGGGATGTCCGCTATGAACTCGAAGATCTGCTGATTCACGATAAGCAGTGGCGCACCGCTGCGCCGATGAGTACGTTTGAGGAGATGTATAAAGCCGCCGATGAATTGGAGACTCTCCTCCTCGAGGCGCGCTTTACCGATCCGCGAACTCTTCAAAAAATCAAAGAACTCAATCTACCCGAACAAACCTTCTATGAATTCATGCCCGAGACAATCGACCGGCCGATTCTCTTGCCCCAGGAATTTTGGAACAAGATGGCCACAGGTGTAGGAATGAGCGGTTCGTTCCATCGCGAAACCATCGCTTTTGTCACCCGCGCGTTTCAAAGTAAACAGTGGATGATGCTCGAAGATGCGAGCTTGATGCACTCGCTCCGCATGCAGGTGAGTCGCACCGTGACCGAAAAGATGACCCGGATTCAAGCGGGAACCCGGATCATCGACCAGGGCGAACTCATCACTTCGCGCCACTTGACGATGATGCAGGCGATGAAACAAGCCATTTCCGAGAGCCGTAAAGTAACCGATCCCCTGACCATCATCGCCAGCCTCCTCCTTTCGCTCATCTTCGTCACCATCAGCGCTCTCTACTTCCGGATTAGCCAACCTGCCTTCATCCGTTCTCTTCGTGAAACCTCCCTGTTTGTCTGCATTGTCATTCTCACTCTCTGCTTTGCGAAATTAACCGAATTTGTTTTGCTCAAGAGTACGGCTAATATCATCGAAGGAGTCCGTTATCCGATCGTCGCTCCTTTTGCCACCATTTTGATCTGTATTCTTCTCTCGCCGCGGGCAGCTCTTTTTGCAGCTACCTTTCTCTCGATTATCCTCTCGGTGAGCCTCGCTGTCGATCATAGCCGTTTTCTCGTCTTAAACCTCGTCACTTCGATCGTCGTCATCATCAGCACGAAAGGACTTCGGAAGAGAAAAGAAGTTTTTACCGTCTGCATAAAATCATGGCTCTCCGCGATTCCGGTACTCTACGCTTACACCTTAAGCGAAGGGCATCTCTGGAGCACCTCTTTCGTGTTTGACGTTGCCTCTTCATTTATCTTCCTTCTGATGACTGCTGTTCTCGTCGTCGGCATTTTGCCTGCCCTGGAGACGCTCTTCGGCGTTTTGACCGACATGACGCTGATGGAATACATGGATCCTAACAACGAGCTTCTGCGCCGCCTTGCGATGGATGTCCCCGGCACTTACCAACATAGCCTAGTCATTGGAAATCTCTCAGAAGCTTGCGCTCAGGCTATCGGCGCTAACGGCCTCTTTTGCCGCGCAGCGACACTCTATCACGATGTTGGTAAGGTGATGAATCCTCAATTCTACACCGAAAATCAGCAGGGTTCGGTCAATATTCACCAACTCCTCACGCCCCTGGAATCGGCTCAGGTGATTATTTCTCATGTAACTGATGGCGAAATGCTCGCTCGAAAATATCATCTCCCCGATTCCTTCATCGATATCATCCGCGAGCACCACGGTACAACCCTCGTCTATTATTTCTACCGCAAACAGCTCGAATTAAAAGGGGGGAAGGTAGAAGAAGTGGATGAAAATGCCTTCCGCTACCCGGGACCAAAACCTCGTACGAAAGAATCGGCGATCATCATGATCTGCGACACCATCGAAGCTGCTTCTCGCTCTCTCGAAGATACTTCTGAAAAATCGCTGACACAACTCATTGACCGCCTCATCTCCGAACGAGCTGAGGAGGGGCAATTCGACCAATGCCAGCTCACCTTTGAAGAGCTGGGAAAAGTGAAACGGGTCCTCGTCAAATCGCTCCTCCTCGCGCAGCACGTCCGAATTAAATATCCGAAAAAAGAAAAACCCCATGTCTGTTGAAAAAGCGACCTTTGCAGCTGGTTGTTTTTGGGGAGTCGAAGCGAAATTTCGCAAACTCCGCGGCGTCATCGATACGCAAGTAGGCTATACGGGCGGCCATCGAACTCAACCGACTTATGAACAGGTCTGTGAAGGAGATACCGGTTACGCTGAGGCGCTTGAGATTCTCTACGACTCAAATCTCATCACTTATGAGCAGCTCCTCGATTTTTTCTGGAAGATGCATGATCCAACTCAGCATAATAGACAAGGTCCCGACATCGGTACCCAATATCGATCAGCGATCTTTTATCATACTCCTGAGCAAAAGAAAGCGGCCCTCTCCTCCAAACAAAGGCTTGAAGCGTCGGGCCGCTACCCTAAACCGATTGCAACCGAGATTCTTCCCGCCGCACCCTTCTATCGGGCGGAGGAGTATCATCAGCGCTATCATGACAAACATGGCGGCAACTGCAACATCTAAGCCTGCCCAGAATTTTGAGTGCAGAGGCCAGATCAACGATAAAACGATATAGCGATATAACGTTGCAGGGAGGCCCTGCAACCCATAAAAATATCAGCGCATTTCGTATCTTTGCACTGATATTTTTCTCTTGAAATCACTTTCTTCTAATGGTGACGTCGATAAGGGATAAACAAGACCCCCGCGCCGACGACCATAGCGGCAATGCCGCCGATCATCAACACCTGCGCTAAATTCGCATAGTAATTCGCCTCAGCACTGCCTGCATCGATTTTTCTCTGCGCCATGCCGGTTAAGCCTTTGCCTACGTCTTGGGTAGCGGGACTTAAGGAGAAGAGCTGACTTCCTTTATCTACTTTCGCCTGCGCGCTGGAGATTTGCAGTCTGCCTTTGGCGACTTCATTTTTGATGTAGCTAGAAACCAACACAGATACTAGACCGCCTACTAACAGGGCAATGCCCACAATTCGTCTCGTAACAACCATACACCCTCCAGGTATATTTTCCCTCCTCATCCCACACCTTCCTAAAAAAGTGAAGCAAGAAGAGAAGGCGGGGCGGATAGAAATAACCAAGAATGAAATAACAAGGATCCGGCGAAACGCCGGGCAGGATCGCCGCAAAAGCGGCGACAGGATAAAAATTCATCACAGAGATAGACAACCACAGAGGCGGGGAAGCCCCGCGCCCCAAAGAGAGCCCCCTTGTTTTTGCTGCGCAAAAACTCATCCCGACGCAAATTTTTTTATCTAAGCGAGATAAAATAATGGGAGTCTTTTGTAGCGCTTGATAAAAAAATTTCCCTCGTGATTTGAGCTGACGCTCAAGCGGGGGCATCCCCGGCTCTGCGTCCTCTGCGCCTCAGCAAAGCGTTTCGCGCCTCTGCGTTAACTCTTTTTGGGGGAGGTGTGGAGGGCTTCCCTCCGCCTCTGTGATTGTCTATCTCTGTGGTGAATGTTTATCCTGTCGCCGTTTCGGCGATCTTGCCCGCACGCTTCGTGCGGATCCTTGTTAATTTCTTTCTTGTTGGGTAGACTGCTGACCTTTTAAATGAGGTCGCTATGTTTTCTCTTCTTCTTCCTGTTCTTTTTGCAACGGCATCACTTGATTCGTATTTATCTTATGTTGAGCAGCTTCAAGATTATTGCGGAAAGTGCGCGCAGGGCGAGATCGAAATCGTTTTGGATCCAGAGAAGATCCATGAGATCGAAACGGGACAAAAAGAGAGATTGGAGAAGAGAGGTTTTACAGCTGAAGAGGCGAGCGAATATAGCCGGGTTGGCGTAGCGTATGAAGATCAGTATCTCATCTTGCTGAGAGATGCGGTTTTGTTTCCTTCAGGTGGAACGGGAACCTACGATCGTTTTATCTGGAAATCAAAAATGAGAGTGGGAGACGGCGTAGCGGTATTGCCCGTCTTGCCATCCGGTAAGATAGCGATGGTGCTCCAATACCGCCATGCGACGAGATCTTGGGAGATGGAACTGCCTCGCGGTGGGATGATGGCTGGCGAGACACCTCGCGATGCAGCTTTGCGCGAACTGCGAGAAGAGACAGGTTATGAGGCTGCCACACTCCATTTTTTAGGGAAGATGGCTCCTGACACCGGTATTCTCAATTCTGTGATTCCCGTTTATTTGGCGGAAGTTTCCTCTCAAGGTTTAACCGCGCTAGAAGAAGGGGAGGCGATCGATTCTGTTCATCTCTTTACTAAAGAAGAGCTGAGAGAGGCTTTATTGCAAGGGTATGTTGAAGTTGAATTGAAAGGAGAAAAACGATCAATTCCCGTTCGCGATTCGTTTTTGACGTACGCTCTCCTTCAGGCGAGTCATCTCGGCTTGAATCTTTTTTAAGACTTCAGCGGTTGAAATCCATTGATTTTGCATGTTTTCCATGTGACTTTGAGGTACGCCATGCAGAGTCTTGTCTGTGCATGTTTTTAGATCGTATTTCCATTTTGTAGGTGGTTCTACCAATCGAATGTCATAACCATTTTTGAGCGCTAATTCGATATAAGGTCGCATGTGTTCGTAGGTGACATTGCAATTGTCGATGAGGACGATGGGATGATTATTTCCGAAGTAAGTCTCAGCTATTGTTTGCGTGATTTTATGTGCACTAGCAAGCTCTGCTGGTTTGAACTGATAAACGCCATTTTTTGAAAAATAGTGATCCGTTGAGACGATTTTGGCATCGGGACTTTTGGCGACAATTTTCTCAGCGAAAGACGATTTGCCACTGCCCGGCAATCCTCTCATGATGTAGCACGTTTTCATTTGAGCCTGGATAGGATTGTTTTGTAGAGAGACCGGCTCAGCCATTCTTTTGGTAAAAAGCGAGAGAAAAAGAGGCTGAAGCCGTAGCGCCAGTCGATGATCTGGTAAGGGCGCTGCGCATGGATTTGATTCCAGATCAACTTGGCTACATGGGCGGAATCCATCGCCTGAGAGTGGTTTTCAAAGCCGCTATTGCGAGAAGCGTGGCGAGCGAACCCCGTTTCTATTGCACCCGGCAGGGCAACAAGAACGCGGATGTCAGAGGATCGCATTTCAAAATCGATGCTTTGAGAAAAGGAGGTGACAAAGGCTTTTGCTGCTGCATAGACAGCCATGCCAGGAAATGTGTATTCTCCTGCAACGGATGAGACGTTGAGAATCGTGCCAGGGAGTTTTTTTTCTTTGAGCGCGCGAGCTGCTTCGAGCGTAATTTCAAGAAGAGCATTGGCATTTACTTCTAAGACCGCAAGCTCTTGCGCCGCTGTATGAGAAAGAATGTCACCGTAATAGGCGTAGCCAGCGTTATTGATGACGAGATCAGGTGTTTTTTGCCTGATCCAATCGATGAGAGGTTTTCGATCGGATGCGAGATTGAGGGGCAGAATTTCAGCTCCATACTCTTTTTCCATCACAACGAGCTTTTCTGTGTCTCTCCCGGTGAGAAGGAGGGAAATGCCTTGCTGATGCAAGAGTTTTGCCAACGCTTGACCGAGACCACCCGTTGCTCCAGTGATCAACGCCCGTTTCACGACAGAGCCTCTTTTTGAAATGTCTCCACCAGCTGCTTGAGACGACGATCGCAAGCTGCAACGGTCTCATCGATGTTGGTAGGATGCTTTTCAACCACTTCGGCGTAGATTTTCACCTTCGGTTCTGTGCCCGATGGGCGAATGACGAGCTTAGAGCCATCTTGAAGCCAAAAACGGAGCACATCGGATTTAGGAAGAGTGAGTCGATGGTGGGTTCCATCCGTCAGATTGTTTACAGTTTGCCGCTCGTAATCCTCGACAGACGCCACAGGGATACCACCGATGGAAGAAGGGGGGTGTTGCCTTAGCTTTTTCATCAGCGCTTGCATTTGGGCCATCCCTTCTGCACTATCGCTAAACGCCACACTCTTCAAGAGCTCCCGATAAACCCCATATTTTTTATAAATCTGATAGAGCCGATCGATGAGGCTAATGTTTTGCTTTTTCGCAAGAGCTGCCACTTCGGCGATGAGACAAGAGGAGATCACCGCGTCTTTATCGCGCACCAAGGTTCCATACAAATAACCATACGATTCTTCCGCGCCGAAGAGGAATTGTTCTCCGCTAAAACTCTTTTCCCAAATCGTCATCTGCTCGCCGATGTACTTAAATCCGGTCAAGACATCGAGGCAGTGGGCGCCAAAACTCTTTGCGATGGCGGAGAAAAGTTCCGTTGTGACGATTGTTTTGATGAAGGCGGCATTTGGTGGCAATTCCCCCTTCGCCGTGAGGGCGCTACAGATGTGAAATAGACAGAGCGAGCCGATCTGATTTCCCGTAAGGCGTACCGCCCGTCCTCGATCGACGACGACGATTCCCATTCGGTCTGCGTCTGGATCGGTCGCAATGAGGAGATCAGCTTTCTCTGCTAACAAATGGCGGGTTCCAATCTCTAGCGCCTTTTCCTCTTCCGGATTGGGAGAGGGAGCTTGGCTAAAATCTGGATCGGGATCTTTTTGCTCTCCGACGAGCCGCACATTTCGATAGCCCCAGCTCTTCAGCGCATCGGGGATGATCCGGATGCCGGTTCCATGAAGCGGTGTGTAGAGGATGGAAAGTTCTGAAAGCTCGGGATAGAGTTGTAACGATTTGATTTCTGACAAGTAGGCTAAATCGAGTTTCGATCCGACCCATGAAATCAAAGTCGAATCAAGAGGAGCCAAGGGTATCGATGCCAGGTTTTTAACCTTCCTGACCTCATTGATGATCCCCTCATCTTGCGGCGGCACGATTTGCCCGCCGTCACTCCAGTAGACTTTATAGCCATTATATGCCGGTGGATTATGAGAAGCGGTGATCATGATCGCCGCGCTACACTGATAGTGCCGGCAGCCATAAGAAACCAACGGTGTCGGGCAAATTTCTTTGGTGAGTAATACACGAATCCCATTTCCAGCTAAAACACGCGCTGCTTCCTCGGCAAATTCCCGCGAATGGTGCCTTACATCGTAACCGATAAATACGCAGTGCCCCTCTTCAGGCTTTGGTTGTTCGAGTAAGTATCGAGCCAATCCTTGCGTCGCCCCTCGAATCGTATAGACATTCATTCGATTTGTCCCGACGCCCATCGTGCCGCGCATACCGCCAGTACCGAATGACAGCTCCTTAAAAAATGCATCGGATAATTTCTGCGGCTCGCTCTGCTTTAGACGCCGAATTTCCTCTTTCGTCTTTTCATCGAAAGGGCCATCGAGCCATTCTTGAATCCGTTTTTGTGTTTTCGAATCGACCATTTTTGTGGGCATAAAATCTCTCAAAACATACCTTTATACCCCATGAAAGAAGAAAAGCCAAGAGGAAGCAACTTTTTACCTTTTTTCTCAATATCGAGTTCTTTATCATTTTTTTTGCAATTCGTGAGGAAATTCATGTTCGGTCCTGTGGGTAAAAGAGAAACTAGTTTTTATTCAATTTTAGCTCCATTCCAAAGAGGGCGAACCGAAGATCAGAAAGAAGATGAGCCGGTCGTCCAGCAGGCGGAACCAAGTCAGGGTCCGGGAATGTCTCGTGAAAAAATGATTTTTCTGCTCGACGGTCTGATTGAATTTTATGATGAGGAAAGGCTTCTCGGTATTTTCCAGCTAATATCTAAGCTCTCAAAAGAAGAACTCGCGACTCCAAACAACAAGGGAATCCCCCCGCTGTGTAAAGCGATCAAATTTGATCGAAGTTTAGTTGTTAGCGCTCTCTTGTACAAACTTTCTTATGCAGACCGGACGGCTCCCTTAAAAGATGGCAATACTCCCTTGCACTTAGCGTGCGAGTATGGAGAGGGTGAGAACGCTCTTCAATTAATCTCACAAATTCGTGCAGAAGATTTGAACGTTCTAAATCACAATGGTGATTCGCCCCTCCATCTTGCCTCAAGATGGGGATGTGCGAAAGAACTTGCTGGGTTAGAATTAGTCTCAAAACTCCCTCTAGAAGACTTGACGCTAAAAGACAAGAATGGCGACACCCCTTTGCATATAGCGTGTCGATCTCGTAAGGTAAAAGTTCCTGCGGCTCTTATTGCAAAACTATCGATAGAAGATCTCTCTGCACAAAACGGAGAGGGCGATACTCCTTTGCACATCGCTTGCGCCGAAGGAAATCGAGCGGCGGCCCAGATGTTAGTCAAAAAGCTTCCGATCGCAGCCTTGACAGTCAAAAATAAGAAAGGTCATACGCCGTTTGATGTGGCTATTTTAGCGAGAAGACCGCACATTTTCTGTGATTTGTACGCTCAATTTCTCAATCAAGGGATTGAGCCTGAAGTGTGGCTAGAAAATAGGCCCATTCATCAATTAATTAAGCAAGATCCCAAAAATTTGCCAGCAAGGGAGCATTGCTATTCTAGTGGAGAAATGGTAAGTGTGGCAGTTAAGTGGCTTTTTCCCAACGAGGTAGCGATGCAGGATGAAGATGGGAATACACCTCTTCACTTAACCATTCAATATGGAGATGCTTGGAAACCTTATGCCACGCTTATGGTAGAAGAATTTTTCCCCGAGCAACTGGTTATCCCAAACAACAATGGAGACACGGCTCTTCATCTCGCAGCGCAAAAAAAAGAGGAAGGAATTGGACTTGCGATCATCCATAAGCTGCCCCCTTCGCAACTGTTTTTACCAAATAAAGCAGGTCTTACGCCTCTCCATTTAGCCGTAGAATCAGATTGTAGGCAGGTGTTTAAAGCGCTTCTGTCCCATTTGAAATTAAAAAAGATCGGAGAAATTGGTACCTATCCTCTTCATCCAAAGCCGCCCCTTTTGACTTTTAGCCAGGAAAAAGGGAGAAGAGAGATGTTTTTCGATTTGTTGGACAGGGGAGTCAAGCCTATGATTGTCGCGCCTGATGAAAAGGAAAAAGTGAATCGTCTTACCAATCAAACTCATCACTTTGTTTCGTCTTTACAAAATAGCCTCTTAGAAGAATGGAACGAAGAGCGATTAGATGTTGTATCACCAAATCATGGGTGGTATGGAGACTGGCTGAATACAAGATCCCAGTTTTCGAATCGAGTTAAAAAATTGACAGATGAAGAGTTAACTGTTGGAAATGAAAACGGAGATACACCTCTTCATGAAGCGATACAGAAAAATGAGGAAGAGGTGGGGCTTGCTATCATCCGGAGATTACCTCCTTCAAAACTCTTAACCATTAATAAAAAGGGTTATACGCCTCTCCATTTAGCAATTGAGTTTGATAGTCTGAAAATATTTCTAGCGATCATCCTTAAATTAAAGATAGAGGATGTTCAAACCCTCCACACGGATCCCGCGTTGAATAAACATCCTCTCCTTGACTTTTGCTATAAAAAGAAGAAAAAAGAGATGTTTTTGAGCATGCTAGAAAGAGGACTGCAGCTCTTTAAAGCCAATTCTAAAAAAGAATTATCTTTTGATAAGGGAGAATGGGATGTATTTTTCAAGGGAATTGATGAAAACCATCCTTGGTTTGAGGAATGGTACCAATCAAAATTCTCATAGAGAGAAGTTTTGATCGAGAAGATTGTCGAGATAGGTGAGGCACTGCTCTTGGATGTGATCCGAGGGGATGAGGGGTGCGTCGGGGTGGTTGATTCCCTCGCAGCGAGTCGCTGCATCTTCCCAGTCAGAGGGCTCGCGCAGGTTATGTACCCACCAGGGGAAGGTCTTGCATTGGGTCGGGCGGGCTTCGTAGACTGTGCATTGATTGTTTACGAGGAAGAGGCAATCTTCAGATAGCGGCTTATCGAGAAGGGCGAGTTGGCCGTCGACGAGGCGAGTGTAGGTCAGGGCAAATTCTTTCGGTGTGAGATGGTGGTGAGCGGCGAGGCGTTCGAGATCGGTATCGGAGAGAAAGACGTAGCCGGGCGATCCGGTGCAACATTTTCCGCAGCCGGTGCACTTAAATTTCAGGCCCGCTTCAAACCAAGGCTCTTCTTTTACCGTGTCCATGCGATCTCTTTTGTCTGTTGTAGCGTCCAACCGTTTTTCCATTCGTAAATATCGACTCGAAGGTGAGATTTTTCTAAAGTGAGAAGATTAAAGGTCCCTTTATTTCTATCTGCGCAAGAGCCACCATCGAGAACGATGGGCAGGCCGCTAGGCTGTAGATCGGCAATGGTGTGGCGGTGAGTATGTCCCTGTAGATAAACCTTCACGCGGGGCTCTTTTCGCAAGAGCGCCTCCAGTGCTTCTCCGCGACTCAACGAATGGCGATGAACATCATTTTGGAAAAAAGGATAATGACTCATGACCAGGATACGGGCATCGGCCGGGATCAAAGAGAGGAGTTCTGTGAGTCGAGCTTCGAGTTCGAAGGGGAAAAGTCCTCGAGAGGAATAGAGGTTGGTAGGCCGGCAGGTATCGATGGCAATCAGCCACCAGTTGTCTTTTAGGCGGTGCGCCTCGACGCCGTGGTCGGCGAGGTGGAAGAAATCTGCTTTGTGTTCAACGGGGCCTCGTTTATTAGAAAGGGCGTTGTAATAGTGCCGTTTTCGAAAGGAACGGTAGGTGTAGTGATCGTGATTGCCTGGCACAGCAATCCAAGGGGCTGGGAGCTCAGAGACAAATTCTTGGGCGAGTTTCAGTTCTTTTGGAAGGGCTGTGGAAGTGAAGTCGCCTCCAAGGAGAATCTGATCGACAGAAAGGCTTTTTAAAAAGGCGGGAAGCGCGTTGATTGGATCGCGAGAGAAAACCCCTTTTCGAAAGAAAATCCAATTGAGTAGCCCGAGAAAGCGTTTCGAGAATAAGCGGAACGGATTGAGGGTGATTTCAGTGATGTGTAAATCGGAGATTTGAGCAAGTCTCATAGGGGGCATTATAGCCCCCAATTGCCTTAAATACGAGGCGTTTTTTTATGGGTTGACCGATTGCCTTTCGGCTTCTCGTTATTTTTCTTATCGAATACAGGCACCCGATTTTTCATCTTCCGGTTCTGCTCGTCTGGCGTCAGAGGAGTCGGGGTGCGGGCCTTTTTCTCTTGGCGGATTTTTTCTTTGGCCTGTTTTTTGATCTGCCGCTCGGTTTGCTTACGTGGCGCATTAAGCTCGTAAGTTTCTTCTTCCATTTCGTCTCTATGTAGTGACCGCAACACGTTGCGGTTGAGTTTTTTAAGATGATGTGGCAGGTCTTTCATAAATACCTCTTAATAGCCATTCTACTTAAATAATTTATTTTAACATAGATAGTTTCTTAAACTGCTTAACTACTTGGTTTACCGTAACAAATAATTTCCAATTGCTCCTGGTTAATTTGAAGTTATTTATAAAAGAGGGGGGATAGGCTAACAGGCTGGGCGCC
>JBEHXF010000043.1:0-14984 GCA_048498835.1 Chlamydiota bacterium
GTCTCCGCAATTGATTAGACCGGTTGTTGTTTCAACGAACGTGGGAAGCCTATACGGGCTTGGAGTAGAAAAGGAAATCGGAGTGAATGCGTTCATGAAAATACCCTAAAAAAAGGAAAAACATACCCCCTTTCTTTCAAAGTTGTAAAGAGGTTCCTTTTCTTTTATCGAAACTTTGCTTATTATTATTGCTCACTTCAAGGAATGGATTTCTATTGGTAGAGTTCCTTTCTGAAAAAGGCATAACTTATTCATTACCAGTGAGATAGTTTGTAGCATGCTCGACAGAAACGTTCGATTTCAAAATAAATTTCACTTCACATCCCTTGGCTGCGCGAGAAACCTCGTCGACAGCGAGGTGATGATTGGGATCCTTTTAAAAAATGGTTTTGAAGCGACACAAGAGATGTCGGACGCCGACTACCTCGTCGTCAATACCTGCGGTTTCCTCCAGTCTTCCAGACAAGAAGGGATCGATACGATCGCCGAGATGTTCTCCAGCAAAAAACCCGATGCGAAAGTGATCGTGGCCGGATGCATGGTTCAAAAGCATGGCGCAGAGTTAAAAGAAAAATTTCCCGCTATCCATTACATGCTCGGCTCTGGCGATGTAGAAAAAATCCTCGATGCGGTTCAAACAAGTGAAGCGGGCAATGCCATTACTTCAGCGAAAAGCTATCTCGAGTGGGGCGAAGTGCCGCGCACCCTCTCTACGCCAAAACACTACGCCTATCTCAAAATCGCCGAAGGATGTAAAAAACGATGCGCGTTCTGCATCATTCCGACGATTAAGGGTCCGCTCAAAAGTAAAACAGAAGAGCGCGTTTTAAAAGAATTCAGCTCGCTTCTCTCGCAGGGCGTTCATGAAGTGATCCTCATCGCACAAGATTTGGGCGACTTTGGCAAAGACCGCCGTGAAAAAGGCGCTCTTGCGAAATTGCTCCGCGCGATGTGCCAAGAAACTCGACCCTTTTGGCTCCGCCTTCTCTATCTCTATCCAGATGAGATTGATGATGAGCTCATCGAAGTAATGAAGAGCGATAAGCGCATCTGCCCTTACCTCGACATGCCGATCCAACACATCAACGATCAGATGTTGAAGGCGATGCACAGAGCGACATCGAAAGAACAAATTCTCTCAATCATCCAAAAGCTTCGCGCAGAAATCCCCGATGTTGCGATCCGAACCAGTCTGATGGTCGGATTCCCAGGCGAGACAGAAGAACAGTTCCAAGAACTGGTGGACTTTGTCCAGAAAGTACCGCTTGATCATGTGGGCATTTTCAAGTTCTCTCTCGAAAAAGAAGCTTATGCAGCAAAACTCCCTGACCAAATTGCGGAAGAGGTGAAGCAGGCTCGCTTTGAAAAACTCGCCGCTGCACAAATGAAAGTGGTTCGCAAGAGAGCGAAGAAATGGATCGGCCGCAAAGTGCAAGCGATTGTTGAAGGATTCCATCCTGAGTCTGAACTTCTCCTTCGCGCGCGTCACGCTGGCCAATGCCCTGAAATCGACGGGCAGATCATCATCAACGACGGAAGAAAGGTGACTGAATTCGGCCGCCTTTACGATGTAGAAATCACAGAGACCGCTGATTACGATTTAATCGGACGAGTGCTCGGACCCGCAGGAGAGGCATGCAAGCCCAAGAAGTCGAAACTCGCATTCGTTTAAAGAAGGGCAAAGAACGCCCCCTTCTCCAGCGTCACCACTGGATTTTCTCTGGCGCAATCGCAGAGCTCACTTCGAAAGAGCCCGGCTCGATCGCTGAGGTTTATTCGCATGAAAAGCAGCGAATTGGCCTTGCGATGATCGGGACGGGCCAATCGATCGTTGGCCATATGATTGCCTTTGGCGAAGAGACTCTCTCGGAAGCCCTCGAGAGCCGCATCGCTGATGCGATCGCCATGCGCACGCGCCTCTTCGATCCTGCACATACCAATGCCTATCGCCTCATCAACGCCGAAGGCGACGGTCTCCCAGGGCTGATCGTCGATTCCTATAATGGCGTCCTCGTCCTCCAATTCTCTCACCCGACGATGGAACTTCTCAAAGACCAAATCCTCGCCCTTCTGATCCAATACGCCACACCCCGCGCTGTCTACGAAAAATCCACTTCTTTCCTCCGGAAAAAAGAGGGAATGAGCGAAATCCGCGCCCACCTCTACGGCCTCGAACTGCCCGAGGTAGTAGTTCTCGAAAACGGCCTCCGCTACAACGTTCAAGTACTCGATGGACAAAAGACCGGACTCTTCCTCGACCAGCGCGAAATGCGCTCCCTCATCCGAACTCTCTCTCCCAATAAACGGGTCCTCAATTGCTTTGCCTATACCGGCGGATTCTCGATCTCAGCTCTCGCTGGCGGAGCCACCCAAGTAGACAGCGTCGAAATTTCGAAAAAGTGCCAGCCCCTCGTCGAACAAAACATCGCGCTCAACTCCCTCTCCCTCGCCCAACACCGCTTTTTCGCCGAAGATGCGATCAAATTTGTCGCCTCCTCTGATATGTCTTACGACCTCGTCATCCTCGATCCGCCCGCCTTCGTCAAGAAGAAGCAAGACATCGATAAAGCCTTCCGCGCCTACAAAGACCTCAACCGCGCAGCCATCGAAAAGATGCCCGCCGGTTCCCTCCTCCTCACCTGTTCCTGTTCCTATCACGTCGGAGAGGAGCTTTTTCAAAATATCCTCTTTCGCGCAGCTCTGGAGGCGGGCCGCAAAGTGCGCATTCTCTCTCGCCACCGCCAAGCCCTTGACCATCCACTTTCAATCTACCATCCCGAAAGCGGCTACCTCAAAAGCCTCCTCCTCTACATTGAATAGAGAACCATTAGTCGCTATCAGAGTCTAGGCTTTGCTCTACTTGTTTGAGAGCTTTAGTATAAGAGTGACTCTTGTCTTTGTCGTCTGTAACTTTGAAAGAATTGTAGCGATCCTCGTTCCCATCTCGCACAAAATGCTCAATATTTTTTATACGTACGGGTTGGGCGGGTTGCGGAAGAACAAGCTCCATCCACTTTTTTTTCTGGATACGATCTTCTGCTACTCGAAAGGTACAACCGTTGTAATCGTCCGGTTTAGCTTTCGCTAAAATTCGCTCAGCAATCAAAGCAATTCCTCTTCGAGAGGCTTGACCATTTATATGAAGTTTAGGTCTCCACATTGCCCCATTGCCACTCTCTTTTGAGTATATCCACTGAAAAGGATTGTCTAACTTTTTCGTAAAATGTCTGAAAAAGGGATGTTCTATTTCCTTACAATTTTTAAGATCATGATATTGGATAGCAACTTCTGTTGAAGGTCTGATTTGATGGGCCATTTTCTGCTTCGCTGTTGTGAGGCACAAAAATTTAGGTGATAAGCTGTTTTTCTTCAACACTTGAATGCTCGCCGCTTAACATGCTCAATCGATTTGGATATTTCCTTTTGAGAAATAAATATTTTCTTTAAGATGCTGCCGCATGTTTACGTAGGACGGCTATGCTCTCTTTGCACAACCATTTAGCTACAAGCAATCACGAGACCTTACTGAAATACCGAGCTGATTTGATGCAAAGATTGGATAGCGCGTTGAAAGTATGGGGCCAAGAAGCTAGAACTTTGAGAGGACAGCTCGATCAATTTTGCGATTCTATTCAAGACGGGGACTTATCCGAACCTTTTTTTACAAAGCTCAAAGATGCTTTATTGAAAAAAGACAATGTTGCGACTGTAAATATCTTGGAAATTTTGCGCTACATTACGGGGAAATTCAAAGGTTACGATGGGCAAGTGATGGAGTTAATAAGTCTTGCCATTTCGTTAAATGACAGAGAAGACATCCTGTCGGAAGCTACTTTTCAGTATCTTGACCTAGTAGAAAGAAATGACCTTCCTCGTTGGGAATTCTTCCAAGATGTTCGCCGGTTACTTGCAAATGCAGATCCGAATATTGAGGAATTTTTTAAACAGGTAAAACTAGACTATTTGCAATCTCCTTTTTTATTCGATCTCTTGAATAGAGCTTTAAATAAACCGAAAACTTCTCACGATTGGTATCGTCAAAAAAATAACGCCCTTGCCATGCTTCGCTATCTTGCCGTAGAAGGGCCGCTAAAATGTCGAATAGCTGCTGTTGAAACAGCCATGAAATCTCTTCATGATTTTACCGATGAGCAGTTTGGGATTTTCTATCAGATCGTCAAAGCAACTTACCAAAACAAGTTCGATAACGTACACCCTCTTGTTTCGATTCTGTACAGCATGCATGGCAATGGTTTACATTCCACAATCCAGCGATCTCTATGGCTTCGCTTTT
This sequence comes from Chlamydiota bacterium, assembly GCA_048498835.1. Lineage (GTDB taxonomy): Bacteria > Chlamydiota > Chlamydiia > Chlamydiales > SM23-39 > CAITMJ01. The sequence goes on from JBEHXF010000043.1 coordinate 4,295, forward strand.
TTTGTCTCTTTATAGAATTGAGAATAGATAGAGTGGGTTTTAAATATGGTTTACTGGAAAATATTCGAAGCTATGCGACAAAGCTTGCTTCCGAATTGCTTTCCACGAACGATTCAAAATCTGTTCAAGTGGCAATAGAATATTGGCAATCATTGCTTGAACATGGTTATCGAGAGCAGTGGGCTCAACATTACCAAAGAATTTTAGCCGCTTGTGAAACGGACCGAGAAACCTTTCCAAACGTGCGGAATCTCCGTTTTGATCTTCTCGAGAAGCTCTTATCGGTTCTCTACATACCGATTGAAGATAGAAAGACATATGGAAATGACTTTGGGAAGCTCGTACAGCATTACCGAGAGCAAATCGCAAAACACCCATTATTTAAGAGTTGAGATTTTTCTTGATTTTTGGCAAAACTGGTTGTTTGCCAAAGGTGGGTTATGAGCTTGAGCGGTATCGAGAAATTGTTGGGTAAGGATGCGGAGAGTCTCTTGAAGCATCAATGTAAAACGATCTCGAAAGATAAGCTTCATCATCCAGGACCTAATTGGGTCGATAAGATCTTTGGCCCAAGCGACCGCAATATCCGGACCCTGCGCAGCCTGCAGCAACTCTTTAGCCATGGGCGTCTCGCTGGTACCGGATACCTCTCCATTCTCCCCGTCGACCAAGGCATTGAACATTCCGCTGGCGCCTCTTTTGCTCCAAACCCAGAGTACTTTGATCCAGAAAACATCCTTAAACTCGCCATCGAAGGTGGCTGCAACGCGGTTGCCACAACACTCGGCGTCCTCGGCTCCGTCGCCCGAAAATATGCACACAAAATCCCTCTCATTCTCAAATTCAACCACAATGAATTTCTCTCCTATCCCAACACCTACGATCAATCCATGTTTGCCACGATCAAGCAAGCCCACGAAATGGGTTGCACAGCTGTTGGCGCGACCATTTACTTTGGCTCTGCTGAAAGCCGCCGTCAAATTTGGGAAGTGAGCCAAGCTTTTGCTCAAGCACATGAGCTCGGCATGGCTACGATCCTCTGGTGCTATCTTCGCAATAGCGCCTTTAAAGCCGATAAAGATTACCACACAGCGGCCGACTTAACTGGCCAAGCCAACCATCTTGGCGCCACTATTGAAGCCGACATCGTGAAGCAAAAACTCCCCGAATGCAACGGCGGTTATAACGCCCTTAAATTTGGCAAGACATCCTCCAAAGTCTACACGAATCTCTCTTCTGACCATCCCATCGACCTCACTCGCTACCAAGTGGCAAACGGTTACATGGGTCGAATTGGGCTCATCAACTCAGGCGGCGCTTCTGGCGACAACGACCTGAGCGATGCAGCTGCTACTGCCGTCATCAACAAGCGCGCAGGTGGTATGGGTCTCATCACGGGCCGCAAAGCCTTTCAAAAGCCGATGAAAGATGGCGTGCAAATCCTACACACGGTGCAAGATGTCTACCTCTGCAAAGAAATCGACCTCGCCTAACGACCTACAAACATACCTCAAAGCGACGCGAGAGAGCCATCCAGCAGTACCTCACGTCCTTACCTATTTAAATTCGGTAGCCAACAAAGACATCCTCGCCTTCACTGCCAGCTTCGGATCTCGCCAAGCCCCTTTTTTTGCCAACTTACCCGGTGCAGTTCAAGTCACCGATATCCAACGCTTCCTCGACATGCACGAAGCGTTTTTCTCCAGCCCCATCTCCCGTTTTGAATACGGAGAACTCACTCAGGCTGTTGGCAGCCCCGACTTCTTCCTCTGCTCTGTCACTGCCGAAGTCACTCTTCCGAACGGTTCTACCCGTCATGTCTGCATCGACATGACCTTTTACAAACACTCCTCGACCTGGCTTCCAGGCCGCATGATCAACACCGTGATCGACTCCACCCAAGCCGTTCTCCATTGACTTGCTACTAACTCACAGCCGCTGTATAATTTTTCCTTTACTTTCTGGGTTTGGAGTCTTTTATGAAAAAAGAGAAAAACGCTCTGCAAAAATTGCCCGATAAAATCGCCATTTTTGAAGACAAAAAAATTCGGCGCATCTTCCACAAAGACGAATGGTACTTTTCGATTATTGATATATTGGATGCTCTTACCGAGAGTCCCAATGCAAGGCGCTATTGGTCAGATTTAAAAATACAACTATCTGAAAAAGAGGGCTTTGTCCAGTTGTACGGAAAAATCGTACAACTGAAATTGGAATCATCAGACGGAAAAAAATATCTGACCGATACAGCGAATACGGAAACAGTCTTTCGCATCATTCAATCAATTCCATCACCTAAAGCCGAGCCCTTTAAGCGCTGGCTAGCGCAAGTTGGATACGAACGAATTCAGGAGATTGAGGATCCCGAGCTTGCAACGAAGAGAACGCGAGAGATCTATAAGGCGAAGGGTTATAGCGACGATTGGATTGAAAAACGGATGCGAGGCATAGCAATCCGAGAAGAGCTGACAGATGAGTGGGACAAGCGAGGCATCAAGCTGCAACGGGAGTATGCCATCTTGACCGCTGAGATTTCGAGAGCTACTTTTGGAATGACTCCATCTGAATATAAAGAATTCAAAGGATTGGAGCGGGAAAACCTACGCGACCATATGACTGATCTCGAGTTGATTTTCTCCATGCTCGGAGAAGCCTCTACAAAAGAGATTGCCGTGAACCGGAATGCTCAGGGATTTGAGCAAAATAAGACAGCTGCCAAAATCGGTGGGAAAATTTCGGGAGATGCAAGACGGCAACTTGAACAAGAAAGCGGCAAGCCGGTTATCACTCAAGAAAACAATCTCAAGTACTTGAAAACTTCATCTGAAATAGAAGAATAGAAATTATTGCCGTTGCTTTTCCTATGGGAAGGGACGCTTGGGGGGGTGGGACGTCGGTGAGATTGGCTTGGCGTAAGCGCGAATTGGCTCTGAGACAGTTATTTTGCTGAGTAGGCTGCCCGCGAAGTATATTCTTCGGGGCACGCGATCGATGTTAGGCTAGAATCATTTTTAACAATGACAGGGAAAAGAGACTGCTCTAGATGCTCAAGTCGAATGCGAGCCTTATCAGAAGAGGCCTGAATCAATTCATTGCTGTGATAGTAATTAGGTGGGGCTACAGTTGTAATTCTTTTGTCTGGAAAGCGTTTTCTGATCAAACGGATAGCCGGACTTAGATCTGAGTCGTTCGAAATGAGAAGAGCCCGATCAAATGCATTTTGGTAAGCTAAATCAATCAGATGTGATGCGATATTCACATCGGTCTCTTTTTCTTCATGACTAAACCATTTGTGCTTGCAACCTGGGCATTTTCTATCCTTCTTTTTAAAATAGCCCAAAACAGGTTGCACTCCAGCGATTTCCAACGCCTTAATATAAGCTTTTTGTGCTTGTAGAGTTCCTTCAGCAACATGCTCAGCATAGGCTGTAAAGTAGAAGATACCGTTGAGTTGTTCTGAGGATGTATTGACAAAGATTCCGGAAAGGATTCTCAGATTAACCCATTTTAGTTCAGGACGACGAAGACTGGCAATAGCGTGGTATAGATTAAATCCATCGATAAGAGTTATGGTTCTATGAAGCTGCACGAGGATCTCTGAAAAAAACAAACCACGAGTTTATGGCCCGTGGCTTTCTCATGCGGTCCTCAAAGGATGCTCATGAGGGATGATAATCAAATCATAGCCGATCCTAAATTTTTCTGTAAAGTTTGCGCGTTTTTACCGCAGCATTTGCAGAAAAGAAATCTACTGCCGTTGCTTTTCCCAGGGGAAGGGACGTTTGGGGGGTGGGACGTCGCTTGAGTCGTCGAGGGCGACAGGGGCGAAGAGATTGACGATGCCGCCGAAGGCGCCTGTTTTTTTGGGGAGGTTTTGTGCAGCGAGAAGTGCGGCGATTTTGGCAGCGGCGGGACCTGTTTCAATATCAGGATCTTGCGTGGGGCCGCGGATGGGGATCTTGAGGACGTAGTGAGAAGGGAGGTTTTTGAGTCCGAAGGCTTTTGAGAGGGTGTCGGCGGGAAGGCCGAGAGACATGTCGATTTGATCGCGGGCGAGATTGATGTCGCCCCAGGTGCAAAGATGTACTGAATCGGCGAGGAGGAGGTCGGTGCGGCCGGTGCGAACTTCACCATCGCGGACGGAGAATTCGACGGGTGTAAACCAGGCGTTCATTTGCTTGAGATTGGAGAGGTTTTCGCTTTTGAGAAGAGCCATAAGAGAGGCGAGTGAGCGGCCATTGCGAATTTTGATTTGGCCCATGTCAAGGGTGCCCTGCGCGATACGGATCTTTTTGATGTCAAAAGGAAGCGGGAAAGAAAAGTCTCGATCTGAAAGGCGGAGGAGGACGGGAGTTTTTGATTGGATGCCGGTGAGGAAGAGGGGATTTACGTTCTTGAGGAGTTTTTCACTGAGCTCTGGCGTAAGAAGAAAGGAAATGAGAAGAGGTCTTTTTAGCGTAATGTTTGTGGATGTAAAAGCGGCGCGGATGGTGGCTTCGGCATTGGTGGCGGAGAGATTGAGGTCGACGAGGCCAGCGTCATTTTGCACTTGGGCAGATCCGGTACAGTCGAAAGTGGGGCCAAGCGAGGCTGCCAAGAGTCCTTTGGCATCGAGGAGTCGATCGACAAAAAGAGAGGGGATACGGGTGGCATTTACTTTTAGATCGATGTCGGTGTTGTGGAGCGAGGGATTGGCGGCTGATCCATTAATGGTGAATTCACCCGATTGATTTTCTTCACGCGTAACGCCTGTGATATGGACGGTAGCGCCAGAGATGTGAGCGTAGACTCGATCTAGATAAGCGGGTTGTTTGTTCGGCGCTTGGACATGAAAGGAGCCGTTTTCTAAAACCATCGACCGGCTGAGCTTGGAGAGCGACCAGAAAGGCACTGACCCGGTGAGTTTATCGATGTGGCCATCGAGGCCAGGACTTTGGATTTTTACCTTTTTAAATCGCTGAGGGCCAAACCAAGAGAGATCTAGATCGTCGACTTGGATGATCGCTTGGTAGCGACTCCCGACATAGCCTAGAAAAAGGGATTTAAACGGGCCATGAGAAAAGATAAAGGGGATTGCAGCTCCGATAAAGAGGACAAAAATGAGAACGAAGATCCATTTTCTCATTCAACAGTCACAGATTTTGCGAGGTTGCGAGGCTGGTCGATATCACATCCCCGTTTTTTTGCAATATAGTAGGCGAGGAGTTGCCCTGCAACGGTTGAAGCAAAAGGGGAGAGCTCATCAATCGTGCGCGGAAGAAAAAAAAGATCGTCTACAATCGAGCTGATTCCTTTCATCCCTTCTGGCGCAAAAGCGAGAACGGGAGCGCCTCGCGCTTTGACTTCCATCAGATTGCTGGCGATTTTCTCTTCCGTTTTCTTATTGGAGCAAAAGGCGACCACGGGAAAACTCGTGCTGAGAAGGGCGATGGGGCCGTGCTTCAACTCTCCTGCGGGATAACCGTTGGCATTGACATAGGAAATCTCTTTTAATTTCAAAGCGGCTTCGAGACTTGTCGTGTACATGTAGCGGCGGCCCATGAAGAAGAAGTTATCGTAGTGGGCATATTTTTGGGCGAGTTTTTCCAGCTCGGGAGCTCTCTCGATCACTTGCTGGACATGACCGGGAATTTTTTTTAGCTCGGAATAGAAGGAACGAATTTGTTCTTTTGGCATCCCTCGCAGCTCAGCCATGTAGAGGGCAAAGAGAGCGAGAACGGCGATTTGTGACGTCAGCGCTTTCGTGGAACAGACACTGATTTCAGGGCCGGCCTTCTGATAGATGCATCCATCGGCCTCCCGTGTAAGCGTTGAGTTTTTCACATTGCAAAGGCCGAGGACTTTGCAACCGCGCGCTTTTACTTCTCGCACCGCGGCAAGAGTGTCAGCAGTTTCGCCCGACTGGCTAATTGCAAGGACGAGCGTATCAGGTGTGAGCAGCGGAGTGCGGTAGCGGGCCTCTGACGCAATTTCACAAGTCGAGGGGAGTTTTGCGAGATCCTCAAGATAGGTGCAGGCGATCGATCCCGCATGGGCCGAGGTGCCGCACCCGAGAATCCAAACTTGTTTATAAGAGGCTAGCTCTTCCGGAGTAAAATTAAACGACTCAAACTCTACTTTCGCAAGTTCATCGTTGAACCTTCCAAAAAAAGCTTTTTGGATCGTGATCGGCTGCTCATAGATCTCTTTGAGCATGAAGTGTTCGAAGCCGTCTTTGGACAGCGCTTGCGATTCTCCTTGAAGACGCTCGGTTTTTTTCCAAATTTTCTGAGCGACCATATCATAGACGTCGACTTTTCCTTTTTGGATGTGGGCAATTTCGTGATTGCGCAGAAAAAGTACATCGAGCGTTGCGCCGCTAAAGGCATTCGGGTCAGATGAGATAATCGTTTCGGTTCGCTCTTCGTTAACGCCGACGGCGAGGGGGCATTCGTGCGCTGCAGCAATGATGGTATCGGGATGATCTTTGTGAATGATCGCCAAAGCATAAATTCCCTTCAATTTGGGAATTGTTTGTTGCACAGCGCTGAGTAGATCGCCTCGATAATGTTTGGAGATGAGCTGTGCTACGACTTCAGTATCGGTTTCAGAAGTAAATTCGATTCCTTCGGCTCTCAGCTCTAATCGAAGCAAATCATAATTTTCGATGATTCCATTGTGGACGACTGCTATCGATTGATGTGAATCAAAGTGAGGATGGGCATTTTCATCATTGACTCTGCCGTGTGTGGCCCACCGCGTGTGTCCAATGACCAATTCCAGATTCTCAAGTCTGAGTTCTCTCTTGAGATTTGATAATTTTCCCATCTTTTTACAAGATGCAAGACGCCCTTTGACCACTCCTGCCATGCCTGTCGAATCGTATCCTCGATATTCGAGTTGTTCCAATCCAGCCAAACAAATTTGCAGAGGATCTTTCGTACCGATATAACCGAAAATTCCGCACATCCAACAACCGCCGCTTGGGAGGAGATTACCTGAATGCAAGGTTTTTTTTCTAAGAATTTGATAATGCATTTTTCTATTTTTATCGTTCTATCGTTACATCGCTATATCGTTGTGTTAGTGTGAATATAAAGAGAGGCCTGTGATGGAGCCGACTCAAAAAACGATATAACGATGAAAGAGGATTTAATTGGAGTGGGCGAGGATGGCCATGAAGAGAGGGAATTCTTTTCGAGCGCGATCTTCCATTCGAGCGCGGCCCCCTTCGCTCTTCTTGTCGGAACACCACTCTTCGATCGCTTCGATTGAAAAACCAAGTTCTCGAAGCCAGCCGGAATAAACACTCAGAGGATTGTGAAAGGAGTAGGTTGTGGTCGATTCTTGGCCACGGCCCGGTTGCATCTGAATGGGAATTTTCATCGAACTCATGTAGGAGTTCATGCGCCGGTACTGCAATTTCGCCGCCTCATCCACGCCCCATGCGCTTTGTCTTGGAATACGAAAGGCTGGGTGATTTAAGACGAGGAGGAGTTTGCCCCCTTTTTTCAGGTGCTTTTTAGCTTGGGCTAGAGCCCCTTTCCCATCTTCCATATTCTGTAGAGAGAGGATAAAGCAGGCGCGGTCAAAGTCTTTCTTCTCAATGGGTAGGTCTTTGGTGGCATCGCCCAGAACAAAGCGATAGTCTTTCGACATCTTTTTAGCTTGGTCTAGGAGACCCTTGGCGCTATCCACACCTAGATAGTCGACTCCCTGCGGCAGGCTTCTAGCTAACACGCCACTTCCACACCCCAGATCGAGGAGTGATTTTCCTTTTAAGTCCAACAGCCTCAAGACGTTGAGTAAAATAACCGCTTGGTGGTAGTGGTGACCTTTTTCACCGACGAGCTCGCCATACCAACGGTCGGCAGAGTCCCAGGAGCTTTCAGGGGGCTTTTTCATAGACCTAACAGTATAAAAGACCCTCTAGTTTTGATCTAGACTTTAACCCAGTCGTCCTCTTCCTTCGTTTCTTGAGGAAGATCTTCGGCTTTAATGATGACTCGATCGAGCTTAGTCTCTGGATCAGTGGTGAAGGAGGAAATTTTCTCACCTTTCGGCATCTCCATCCCAGGAAAAGAGGCTTCCCATTCTTCTTTGGTGTATCCTCTTACTAAGTTATCTTTATTGACGAACCAAGCATCTCCCACAAGTGGGGTATTGGGTCCGTGAGAATAGAGTGTTTTTGCATAGGTAAATGAATCGGGAATGCAGAGATTGCGGCCAATTTGTTCTTTTGTTTGCTGGTACCACTCAGTTATCTTGGTGTTTAATTTTGCAAGACAAGCACGATCATCTCCTGACATGTGTTTTGTGTGCCAAATATCCATGACTCTTTTCGATAGCGCGCCCAACTGATAGGATCCCGAATAGGAATCGACCGTAACAGGTCTTCCACTGCCCATCACCCAGCAACACTTTGCATTCTCCAGTTCTTTCCACAATTTGCTAAATGAATCCTGAGATGGTAATGGGGTTAAGTTCATCAATGCTCTCCGTTAAGAAAGTGTAAATGCTACTCATCTCTCCCATATTCGAAAAGAATTTTCTTTACCTGTTTCGGTTGTTTCTGGCGGTTTCAGCGAGAGTCACATAGAAATCAAAATGGCCTTGCTTTTTTGCTGACCTCAAAAAGTCCTCAAAATTTTTCCATTTGCTGATACAACTTTGAAGACTAGCTTCCCAATGTTTACCCTGAATTGAATCTTCAAAGATTTGGTTTGTAATGCAATCAGTCTCGTATTCGATCTCTTCAATTTTTGTTGCTGTTTCAATATCTGATTTTATCACCCCATTTTTGATATCTCGTTCGATTTGATCTTTTCTCTCTTTTTGACTCAAATTAGCCAATTCGAAAATAAAGCTGTGGAGTTTTTCTGCTTGAGGTTGATCGGATCGAATAACGATTTCGCCGGTCTTTGGATTGCAGTGAGCCGACTCATTTTCTCTTTTTGTTCCAGCCTCTTCTTTATTGATAAATCGGACAGTAAGGGGTGGAAGTTTTTGATCGGCTCGCTTCTTCTGCACTCGGTTGAGTAAATCCGATGCGGCTGGTGATTGGCAGACTTTTAAAACGAGCTTCATCAGTTCGTTTTCTTTCAAAAAATAAGCCAGAAATTGAATTTCTTGGGCCGGTTGAATAGAATTCATGTTTGCTCCTAAAAAGGGGAGCTATTTTAGCTTTGGGGGTGCGATGAAAGCAACCGTTTGTGGTCTTGTTCTTTAATTACTTTTCGCGGGATAGGATGGTCAGGATCGCTTGAAAATGGTAGTAGATCAAAATCGGCTTTGATGTGGCGCATTTGAATGTTTGGAAACGTTTCTGCAAATTCCTGATCCGAATAAGCTCGAAAGAGATTCTTCCTATTGAAATACCAGCAATTACCGTATAGCTTTGATGGATCTCGTCTTGATGGCACAGCTATCCCTAGCAAGATGCCATTCCAGGGAGCGGCAACGCCACAAAGCTGCTCATTTGTATCTTTGTACCATTTGAATAACTTTTGATCGATCTCGGCTAACGCTTTTCGTTCAGGAGCTGTCATATGTGTTGTATGCCAAATTTCCATGACACGACCTGTGAGATTCAAGAATTGATACGATCCTGAATAACCGGCGACTTCTACGGGCCGGCCTCGAAATAACTTTCGGGTGCAGGTTGCGGCACGGAGAATGTTGGCCATTTCTTGGAAGGATTCGATAGAGGAGAGCGGGGGTAAAGCTGGTTGACTCATGGACGACTCCGTAAAATTGCGGCGAAATTTTACGGATTGGATGAATTGATGAGAAGATTTTTTAGAAGCGATCGTAAATCTTCAATTCAGATTGAGGGGATATACGAAAAAATATCAGCGCAGAGGAAAAGCAGAGGCGCTGAGACGCAGAGAAGAAATGAGAAAGTGATCAAAATCGAGTTAGATCTTCCAATGCGGTTTTCTAAGGCGGTAGATGAGGAAGGGGGTGGCGCAGAAGAGGAGGGTGCCGCCGATGAGGAGCGACTCAAAGCGGATGAGGCTGCCGGTATCGAGCTGGCTGGGAGGGAAAAAACCGAGGAAGAAGCCGAAGGCAGAACCGAAGATGCCGATGAGCGAAGTGATCCAGAGGCCTTTGAGGCCGCCCGGAACTTGGTAGATCCGTTCTACGTGTGGTTGATGGTGACGTAGGCGAAGCGCTGCGATAAACATGAGGATGTACATGACCATGTAGAGGATGGAGGCCATGGCGACGAAAATCCAATAGGAACTGTTTACAGAGGGCATGAAGAGGAAAATCATGGAGAGGAGGGTGACGATGATCGCCTGAGTGATGAGGATGTTGGTGGGCATGCCGTGGCGGTTGACTTTGTGGAAAATGGGAGGGAGGTCGCCATGTTCAGCTGTTGCGAGGAGGCCGCGACTCGGGCCGACGATCCAGGTGCTCATCATGCCGAGCGCGCCAAAGGTCATGATCGCAGCGATGAGGGGAGTGGCCCAGGGCATCTTCAAGACGATGAAGAGCGAGCGAAAGGCTTCCATCGCGCCAGAGGCGAGTTCAATTTGTTTGACTGGGACAATTGCGCTGATAGCTAGAGAGCCAAAGACGGAGAAGGCGATGATGAGGAGAGTGGAGAGAAAGATGGCGCGTGGATAATCGCGGCGTGGGTGCTCGACGTCGCGAGCGTGCACCGCTGACATCTCCATTCCAGCGAGTCCGAGGAGAACGCCAGAGA
>JBEHXF010000044.1:0-14413 GCA_048498835.1 Chlamydiota bacterium
TCGACTGATTGAAGAGATCCCCTTTCAAGGGGCAAAAGGTGCGACAGGTACTCAAAGTTCTTATCTTGCTCTCTTTAATGGGGATCACGAAAAAGTGGTTCAATTGGAAGCTGATATCGCTTCTGCCTTTGATTTTCATAAGACACTTCCCATTTCAGGGCAAACCTATACTCGTAAACTCGATCTCAACATTCTCAACGCTCTTGCTTCTTTTGCAGCAAGTAGCCATAAATTCGCAACCGACCTGCGCCTGTTAGCTCATGAAGGAGAAATGCTGGAACCATTTAGCGCCTCCCAAGTTGGCTCTTCAGCTATGCCTTACAAGCGAAATCCTATTTATAGCGAACGGATTTGCGGCCTTGCTCGCTTTGCCATCTCTTTGTCTCAAAATCCAGCCTACACAACAGCCACACAATGGTTAGAACGATCCTTAGATGACTCTTCTAATCGGCGCTTAGCCATACCAGAAGCTTTCCTCAGTGTAGATGCGATCCTTAACCTCCTATCTCATCTTCTTTCAGATCCACAAATCCAGACTGAAACAGCGCTCCAACACCTGACCGAACAGCTACCGCTGCTCTGCATGGAAAATATCCTCATGGAGGCGGTAAAAAAAGGGGGGAACCGACAACTTCTTCACGAATCCCTCCGCACCCTAGCTTTTGCAGCGCTCAAAACAAAAGATCCGCTGGGACATCTCATCCATGCAATTGAAAAAGATCATTCTTTTCATCTCTCTAGAAAAGAAATTGAAAAGATCTTGAATATTGAAGAATTGATCGGGCGCGCGCCAGAACAGACAGCCGATTTTCTACATAAAGAAGTACTTCCCTTGCTGAATCAGTATCCGCTGACAGGTATTAAGATTCCACCAATTGAGATCTAAACTGAGGCAGCGATAGATTAAGCAAAATTCGCTTGAGCTTTTGCTGTGTCGCAACCGTTGGGGGAATTAAAGGGAGTCGATATTTTAAACGACAGAGACCAACCTCAGAAGCTAAATACTTTATGCATTGAGGATTAGGTTCGGTAAAAATCGCCTTGCAAAGAGGCATTAGTTTTTGCGCTAAAGCTTTGCCCTGCGGATTTCCAGCCTTCGATAGTTCAATCATCCGCTTCCAGCTTCTTGGCATTAAATTACTAATCACCGAAATAGCTCCGCAAGCGCCCTCTTGCAGAAAATCAAAAGTCAAATCGTCATCGCCTGAAAAAAAAGATAAATTCGAGGTCTTTTGCAGAGCTCGCATAAATTCCAAGCTTCCAGTTGAATCCTTAATTCCCACAATTCCTTCGATTTCGCTCAGCTCACGCAATGTATCAAGCGTAAACCGAAAAACAGCGCGACCTGGATTACAGTAAACAATGACCGGAAGACCAGCTTTAGATACTTCTCGATAGTGTTCTAAACATCCTCTCTGCGTCGGTTTATTGTAGTAGGGGGTAACTACCAGACTTCCCTTAGCGCCTAGTTTAAGCGCATCGGATGAGAGTAACACGGTTTCACGTGTGTCAGACGTACCGGTTCCTACGATGACCGGAACCCGATTATTAGAGACTTCCACACAAATCTGCGTGATGGTTTTTCGCTCAGATCGATTCAATGTACAAGATTCGCCGGTTGTTCCGCAGCAGACAATTCCATCAGTGCCTTCCCGGATTTGCCAATCGACCAGATCTTCTAATCTTCTTCGATCGATGCGACCATTGGGAGTAAACGGGGTGATTAAGGCGACAAGAGAGCCATTGAAAAGTTTTTTGGACATAAATTTATATTGTCACTCAAAAACTTAACGATCAAGCCCCGTTGTTTTTTCCCTTTGAATTTTGCAATGTGGAAAATTTTTCTTCGGCCGCGATTTCAGACAGCATTTCATGGCATTTTCTAGCGACTTCTAAAAATTGAAGCACCAACTGTCTGGTCGTCGGTTGAAAGCCCCACTGAAAGGGCACTTCTTGTACAAGCCTTACATTTTGATTTTCATCGAAGGAAAAACGTGTTTTATATGGCTCAAATGAATGCTCTTTTCTCGCTTCAACATAACTTAAGATCGAACGAGGCACTTGAAGACCTGACTGATAAATCGGAGCTGACAATACAAATATTTTCTTACCAAGATCAAAGTCAATTTTAATTTGACTTTTCATGGGAGTTCGCACTAATCGAGATAAAAGCCCTTCTAATTCATCAAATGACATAGAAATAACCCACCCTTTCAATGTATTCTACCACAATTAATAATATTAATCTCGAGATATGATTAACTAAAAATAGAGGTTGAATTTCCATCTCAATTAGCATTAAAATAGATGATAAAAAAATTTATGCCCAAAATTTACCACAATCAAACACACGAGCAGCAAATTTTTGATTTGCGAAAACGAGAAGCCGCGAAGAGCCAAGCAGGAAAAGAGCTGAAATCGGCTCAGCTTAAGCTATCCGCCGCAGTCAAAACTTTTTTTAATTCCTACGGAAAATATCCTGGCATCAAAGAAAATGACTTTTCCGCAAGTTATCGACTAGTTAAAAAAATACGTAAAGTTAAGCCAACGAAAACGCATTATTCAAGCGATGAAACTTTAATGCTAGCAATTGAAGCTTATGAGCTCGCTTACCAAAAAAGCAAACAGGATCCAATCACAAAAGCTGCTTACGAGGCAAAAAGGGAGCTAAAAAGTAAAGCTGCTTTACAGCCAAGCTGAACCCCACTCAGCATCGCGTGCTGACCGATAATGTTCTTTATCTTTTCGAGTGACCACAAGATTTCTTAGTTCACCATCAGAACAACAGAGGGGCAACTTTACATGTCCGCTCCCTTTATTAGGAGAATAGACTACACGCCCTTGAATAGGGGAAACAGAGAGCCGAGTTAAAACCACATAAGAAAACTTCTCATCCTCATAACCTAAAGTTCCTCCTTTTAATTGCCGATGCAATCTGGTCCGTTCAATTCTTGCAGGAAAATGACACCAATCTGTGGTTCCTGCCATGGGACATCTCAATCGGTGAGGACAGGGAGCTACAACCTGCGCGCCCCATTCAATACCCTTATCTCTTAGTGCAATGATCCGTTCATAACCCTTTGGCGTGCCTGGTTCGATCAAAACAATGACTGGAATCTCTCGCTTCCAAAGCCTTTCTACGATCGCTAAACCCTCTTCCCATTTCATTTCGCCTAAAACATAAGAGAGGACGGCCAAGTCAACCTTTGGAAACTCTGTTTCTCTCTCTAGCGCACCTCGGGTCCACTTTGCTTGCGTCCATCCACTTAGTTTTTTCCCCATCTCAATTGCTTCGGCTTCCCGTTCAATCAAATGGAGATCTTTTAAATCACCAAAAACCTCAAGTCCTGCCCAAGTAGCTGACCCAGGACCCGCCCCCAAATCCAGCATCGATTCCACTCTCAATGCTGGCATTCGAGAACGCACTTCTTCAAATACCCGATGGCAAACTGCAAAAGTAGCTGGAAAGCGGGTAATTAAATAGGAGATCAATTGCGTTCGATTGCCAAAAGCGCGGTGAGAATCGGCTCCGCTTCTATAGTCAGCGCTGACTCGTTCGCGTCCTTCTCTCAATGACTTTATATTGCAAGAGTCGGCCAATGTTTCAATGGCTTGCTGCAGATGTTCGGGAAGTTGCATAGTTTAGTGAATTCTAATAGAAGCTTTTGCAGAAAGTCCTGACTGAAGAGGGAAATGGTCAGCGACGAGTTTCACTTTAAATTTGCCATTCTCAACAATTGGGCTTATCCAGCTTATCGAAGCAGACCATTTTTTACCTGGATAAGAGAGAAATTCTACCGTTGCTACAGAACCAATTTGAACATAAGTCAATAGCGATTCGGGAATTTCAGCCTCGACCCACCGCTGCTTGGCATCGCATACAAGTAACACCGACTCACCAGCAGTAGCAAATTCACCGGCTTGTTTCAACTGACGCAATACAATGCCTTCAAAAGGAGCAGGTGAACTAAGCCCTTCTATTTTCTTTTTCAGGGAGTCTCTCTCACTCAACAAAATAGTCAACTCTTGTTCTAAATCAGCACCATTTTGTTGCGCCTCTTGCACATCGGATAAAAAGATATCCATTACTTCAGGCTGTGCATGGATGTAGCTTTGCATCGCCTGTTCTAAACGTTCTTTTTCTTCTTCAATGCGAAGTTTAGCGTTTTCAATTTCCGATTCGAGATTGTTGAGCTGTCCAGAAAGCAGTCCATTTTGGATAGAAAGCAAAAATTGCCCCTGATGGAAAAAATCGCCTTCTTGAAACGCATACCCTTCTAGCTTACCCGATTCTACAGCGCTAATTTGCATGGTAGCGCTTTGCAATATAGCCTGCTGAGTCGTGTAAAATGGACGAATAGCTTTCCACCAATATGCACCCAATCCAACGCCTAATAAAAACGCCATAACCAAGGTAGAGCGAATGGAAAAAATGGATTTCCAATGCAAATCAGGAATGGAGATTTGAAACGTTCTCTTCGAATTTGTCATTCTTTACAGTCCAGTTGCGCGCAACGCGCTGTAGCTGATTGGAACACTCAACAAGCGAATCGGCCCTAGCTATGGCGATCTCTAAATCATTCAGCAAAACATTTAATTCTTTTTTTGATTCAGGTCGATCTTTTTCCGAAATCCAATCAGCGAGCTGATCAATCCAGGGAGCATCTTGTACAAGAGTCATATCCCCAGATTAGTGGATTAGGTTCGATCTTTCAAGGTGAAATAGATGATACCCGCAGCCAAACTAGCTGCCGCTCCCATAACGAAGGGAAACCCGATGAAAACTTGATAGGCCACCCCTCCAATCGCAGGGGCAATCGCCATTGCTAACGATTGAACCGACTGACTGATACCTAAAATTTTTCCCTGCATATGCTTGGGAGCTGCATTCGAAATAACATTCGTACAGAGCGGCCAAGCCAAGCCACCGATGATCACGCAACCCGCTAATACAGCCAACATAAAATAAATGTGAGTCGGAAAGATGATCAAACCGCATAAGAAGGTAAAACCAAGCAAACACACTTCTAAAATTCTCAGTGGAGAAAAATAGTGCAAAAGCCATTTGCTTAAATATCCTGAACCCAATGCCCAACAAATTCCCATGTAAAGGGCCAAGTCTCCAATGTTTGAATTGGTAAACCCAAATTTTCTCACGACTAAAACAGGCGTAAATTGAAACAAAACGGTCCAAGCAAACAAAAATAAAAAGTAGATTGTGTAGATGCGCTTGATCTTCTCAGTTTTTAAGGCAGCTTTTATATTTTGGAAAGATTCCAAAAAATTAAATCGAACTTTTGGATCGATAGTACCCGTTTCATGAAAACCAAAAATTAAAAATAAGCAGTTTATAGCCGTTAAAGCCGAGGCAATCCAAATGGGGAAATAGGGTGTAAAGAGGGGATAGATCGTAGGATCGGACAACTTGCCTCCGACAAAAGCCCCTCCAATAAAAGATAAGCCCGCAATCACCGATAAATAACCGAAATTTTTGACCCGGTGTTTTTCATCTCGACTCACATCGGATACGCAGGTGAGACAGATGGACATATTGCTCGCAAAAATGCCGGTCACCAATCGACCGGCGAACAAAATACCAAGATGGCTTTGCTGCATCCCCCAAGCAGTGAGGACAAAGCCGATCAGCGTAAAAAATACACTGAAAACCAAGGCCTTTTTCCGTCCATTTCGATCAGCATATTCCCCTAAAAAGGGAGCCCCCAAAAACTGCCCCAACGAAAAAGCCATCAGAAAAAATCCCAAAATAGTCGTACGCGTTTCAATGGAGACGTCGGCTGAAAAAAGCTTATGATTAAAATCTAAAAAGTAGGGAGCGAAGATCGGAAAGACAATCGACCAACTCATGTTGTCGATAAAAAATGTGAAGAAGACCGAGGCTAAGCTGAGCCTCGACCTCCGTAGCTGTTCCGGGGTCATAAACCGGACTATAGGACTAGTGGATTGTCCAGTCAATGGGAACAATTCCCTTTTGCTTTAAAAATTCATTCGCCTTCGAAAAATGCTTGCATCCGAGAAAGCCTGCATGTGCCGACAAAGGCGATGGGTGGGGACTGATTAAAACCAAATGATGGCTCTTGCCACCTGCTTGAATGTGTTGGAATTTATCCAAAGCCGATTTGCCCCATAGCATAAAGACCAATGGCTCTTTCCTTTCACACAATAATTGAATCACACGATCGGTAAACATCTCCCAGCCCTGCCCAAAATGAGACTTTGGCTCCCCATCCCTCACCGTTAAGGTAGCATTTAGAAGCAACACCCCCTGCTCAGCCCACTGGACCAAACAACCATGTTTCGGGGGAGTAATACCCAAATCAGCCTTAATTTCCTTAAAAATATTGACCAAAGACGGGGGCGGAAGCACTCCCATGGGTACACTAAAGGACATCCCGTGTGCCTGTCCAGGTCCATGATAGGGGTCTTGGCCCATGATGACCACCTTGACCCGATCGAATGGAGTTTGGCAAAAGGCATTAAAAATCAGCTCAAAAGGGGGATAAACAACCGCACCCCGGCTGATCTCATCAGCCAGGAAAGCCTCCAGTTTCTTCATGTAAGGCTTTTCAAATTCCGATTCCAATTTCTCTAGCCAGGACTTATCCATTAAAGCTTTTCTTTTCATTGCTTCAACCATACATTCCCCAAATGTTGACGAATCCCCACTAGAGTAAATTGTCCGTTGACAGAAAGCAACTTATAGCCCTAAAATTTGAGCTTTTCCAAACTGGAGTGACCGATGAAAGACCTGGCTGAAAACAATCTGATCCGCTTTACTAACGTCACTCGAAAAAAGGATGCGATCCTCGCTAATTTTAAAGTGAAGGGTCTACGCAATGGGGTTGTCTTTTCAGCTTCAATCGCTGTCGACATTACAGCTCTCGAACTGCATCCTGGCGACACTTTGGAAAAAATCATTGAAGAATGCGCCCGTCATGGCGTGAAAGAATTTAAAAAAGCCGATTTCCAATTCGAAGGAATTACGGCATCGTCTCCTGAATATCTGGGTGTAGCGCAGCTTGGCTAGCGCGTTTGCATGGGGTGCAAGAGGTCGGAGGTTCAAATCCTCTCACCCAGATTTCTTTTCTAATCCCTTTTGATAATTTGAATTTTGCTGATGGCAAACGCTAAGGGAAAGTAATTTCGGTTTTTTTTCTGAGGAAAAATTTCTCCATAGGGAAATGTTGTGAGAGAAAAAAACGAGAGTTGGGTAGGAGTAGCTTTGATCAAGTCAGCGGGAACTCTACCGTAGTATGTTGAAAATTCATTTTTATCTATTTGAAGCAGCTCAATTTCTACATCATTAATTTTGACTCTTGGAAAAATTTCGGTTTTGGCAGGTAACGCTGAAAAATAGAGACCGTAGTCGTTTCCCTCATCGAGGGAAAAATAGATCGTAGCGGGTTTATCCATAACCCATCTATAAGTAGATGGCCCTACTTCTCTATAACTCCAGTCTTTCCCATTGAGCGGTTGATCAAAGGTATAATCAATGAAGTTAGATTTCTGAATGATTCGATCAAAGGTGTGATTTCTAAGGATATAAGAAGTATCCTTACTCTTAAAATGGCTTCTTGCAAATTCATAAAGTTGAAGATCGAGTAAATTCAGATTTCTTATTTCCTCGAGAAGCTGGTTGCTCACTTCTGTTTTATTCGTATTGTTCAGCAAGGGAATATCACTTTCGTGAAGATCGACTCCTAGATGCTGGAAGAGAGCGAGTACATCTTGAGTAAAGGATTCAAAGAAAAGAACTGAGTCTAACGTTAGAAGGGCCTCTTTCGCGCTTTCTAACAAGGCTTCTCCTTCTAAATTTGGATTGGTGCACAAATGTCTACAGAGCCCATTATCGACGAAGTCTTTCTTGTACTTCTTCAAATGAAGAAGAGACTGTAGGTTCGGCAACAGCGGTTCTGCACGTTTTTTCGCGCGCAAAAAGGAAAGAAAGCGTTCAATCGGTTCTCTGAGAATCGTCACTTTATAAGATTCTTCAAATTTCGGATCTATTTGCTTACAAAACCAGTAGGGAAAATGGCCAGAAACTAGTTCGTGGGATACAGGCCCTAGTTGCTGGAAGGGGTTGCGATAAGGATAGATCTGATCAACGCTGAGCTGGGCTTCTAATAAAAACCGAAGAGTCGTTCCACCAGTTTTGGGGATGTGTATAAAATAGAGCCTTCCTTCAGAAAAATAGGGAATAATAATAAGAAGAAGAATTCTAAGGCAGAATTGAATCACCGTTCCTCGCAATTGAGGCAAGAGTATGAAGAAATTTCCGCTTGTTTGTCAAAAATTTTTTCGCTATCCTTTTTGGGAAAAATTTAGTAGTACTAATGCGTCAGCTTCTTCTTTTTTTAATTGTTGGATTGACTCTTTTTGGATCGGAAACACCCAATTTTACTCATCTAGATAAGACGGAAAACGCTGTCTTTTTTTTAACAACTCCCAAATCAGGAAGTAATTTAATTTCAGCGAGCCTTTCCATCATCACCAGAAGACCTATTTCCTGGTTGTATTGGAAAAAACAAATTTTCAATCCAAATAGTCCTCCCAGAGATCATCCCTCTTATAATCGACTCGGTTTGGATCTGGTAAGTGAAAAACCTCTTCTCTATCGCACACATTTTGAATTAGCTGATTTATCAAAGATAAGATCCGAATCGAATAAATTAATTCTCGTAACTAGAAATCCGAAAGAGTTACTTTACAGAGATTTATTTAATAAGAGTAGAAATTCCATTAATCCAACTACACAATTCATTCACAATTTTATAGATCAATACTTAAAACCATTTAAAATCTATGAATCCTGGCATCTGGAAAAAAGGTTTTTTGTTTACTATGAAGACTTCATTAAAAATGGAGATCAAATCTTATTAGAAATACTCTCTTTCATGAATGAAGAGCCCACTTTTTACGAAGATTTTTTAATCAACAGACAAACTTATCTTTCTCTACTTCTAGAGAGTTATAAAATGCAGCCTACTCACAACGCAGGTGGTTCATCTGTTGTTAATGAACCAAAAGCAATTTTCTATACCCGAAACGCGGATCCTGCTGTTCTTCACTATATCGATGAATATATTCAAAATAAGGAGCCGGTGATTTGGGAAAAATACCTAAAAAGATACCAAACATCGTTATAAAATTGAATGCAACGCGTTTTCTTTAGTTTTTTATTTTTTACTTCTTTGTTTTTATTCGCTGAAAATACGTCTTTGGAGCGACCAAAACTCTATTGCCTGTATACCCCCGACTTTCAAAACCTTTATGCAAACTACTTTCTCCCCAGTATTCAGGATGATTTTCAGCTTGTGGTGAAGGAATATCCGCAAGAGTGTCTATCGGGAAATTTTCGGGAAAAGGGATGGAATAAGACCATGCTGAGAAAACTGGAAATGACCCGTGAAGCAATTTTAGAAAACTGGGAAGGACCTCCTTTTTTCTATTCAGATATAGACATCGTTTTCATTAAACCCATCCTTGAAACTTCCATAAAACTTCTTGGAAAACACGACTTTGTCATTCAGCAGGGATGGCCGGAGGCTTCGTTATGCGCTGGATTTTTCATCATGAAGGGAAATGATAAAACGTTAAAACTCCTCGATCAAGCCATTGATTTGTTACAACGAGAAGTCTGTGTTGATGATCAAGTAGCCCTTCAAACCGCTCTAAAAAAGAAATCATCGAAAGATATTTCCTGGGCTCTCTTACCTTCAGAACAATTTCCCAATGGGAGAAGAGTATTTAAAAATCGAGGAAAAGGATTGAGTAGTCTTTATACTATCGATTCTGAAATCGAGCTAGACCCGTCCATTCTCTTATTTCATGCTAATTGTTGTGTTGGTCTAGAAAATAAATATCATTTCTTGAATAAAGTCTTAGAATTAAATAGGAATTTCAATTGATTGTTAGATTTTTTATATTTTTGGTGAGTTATACCTTTTTCTGTTTCGCAGAAGAACTAGATGTTGAAACTCTACCGACGCGGCGAACAAAGCAATATTCTATTTTTCCTTATGAAAAAATCTGCATTTTCTCGGCTCCTAGGACGGGAAGCTCACTGGTGTATAATGTTTGCAGATATTTGTTTGAGAACATGGAGAACTTTCATCATCATCACAATACCTTTCACCCAGATTGTCTTGTTTTGAAAGATCATAGAGACATAAATTTTAATCAAAACAATGGAAAAAAAGTACTTTATATTGTTCCTATCCGAAATCCTATAGATGCTTGCATTTCAAATTACCGAATTGAATCCGCAAAAAATCAAAGCAACAAAAATTACCCCTATATGATGCTAAAATACCAAGCTTCTCGTTTGATCATATCTGAAAACTTGCTTGCAACGGGTAACGATGTCATTCATATAAAATATGAAGATTTTTCAAATGATTTTGATTTTCTTTTTCATTTCCTCGAAATAAATATGAATATCCTTATTTCCGAAAGTGATAAAGAAATAATTCGAATCGGTTACAGTAAAGAGAACATTTATTCCTCTATTGCTATGTTCTCGAATTTTAAGGAGTGTTTGCCAATTTCAGGGTTTCACGGAAAACATGTGCTCCTAGAAGCTTATACGCCTCCTAAGCGAGTCCTGTCTCAGCTAAACTTGCATCTTCCTGAATTTAAACCGCTCTTTCAAAAATATGGATATTTTCTAGATTAATTATGCTTTTTCTAATAGCGCTACAATTTCTACATGATCCATGCCGGGAAACAATAAGAAGCCCTCACTTTTCTTTATTTGCCAACCAGTCGATTTAAGCTCATCCACATCTCTTTTAAAACTACCAAAATCACAGCTTACATAGATCAATCGACCGTCCCATTCTTTTAATGCTTTGAGAAGAGGAGCGTCGAGTCCTTTACGGGGTGGATCGACAATGACACAGGTCGCTTTACTCAAGTAATGGGCGGCATCCCTTGCATCTGAAGAATGATAATGGACATGAGTAGGCGCTGCTATGGTTTGATAAGACAGGTAGGCGAAAGGATTGCTCTCAATCAAATCGACTGAAAGGCAATGGGGAGCGGCGAGCAAACCTAGGGCGCCGATCCCAGCATAATATTCTACGAGATGCGATTGAAGTGGTACCCAGTCAGAAACTGTTTGGGCAAGACGCTCGAAGAGGGTCCAGTGCGCCTGTGAAAAGGCAGCAGGATGAAAAGGAATGGATAAGTTTTGTAATTTTTGATGGAGAAATGGCTCACCGTAAACAAGCTGCCAAGTGTCACCAAAGATTCTGTTAGTGATTGCTGGTTGATGATTATACCAGATCGAATGCCAGAGATGATGTTTAAGTAAAAGCTGGAGGAACTTTTGGCTGTTGGGAGGGATCGATTTCCAAACCAAAGTAAGCTGTATTTTCTGCGTGGCTAGGTCAACGAAGAACTGGACATAACGGAGATAACCTTGTTTGTTTTGCTCATTATAAGGGGCGATATCCGCTTGTTGAATGGCTTGGCGCAAGATCTCAACAGCTGGGTTGATGACAGGATGGTGAGCCGGACAGTTCGGGATGGGGAGCACCTCATGTGTGCCGGGGCGAAATAAACCAATTAAAGGATTTTGAGCCGTTCCTCGGATTGCGAGCTTGGCCTTCGTTCGCCACCCCGTCAAAGCGCCGAGCTGAAGAGGGGCAGATATTTTCAAATATTCTTTAATAACCAGCCAGATAGGTGGATTTGTAGCATCTGGCAGAAAGGTACAACCGCTGCAGGGACCAAAAGGTCCACAATCTATTGTTGATAACTCGTTCATAACGTTGTCTACAAATTGTCGATAAGTCTTCAATTGTTCAAAAGTGGCCTGTTTTCAACAGTTCGTTGACAGGTTATCGACAAAAATGCTCCTCACTTGAAGCTCGCTATCTTATCAACATTTCCACATGCTTCAAAGAAGAAGAAAAATACATATATAAAAACTATATTCTCTTTCGATTGGAGGGAAACTTCCGTATACTCTCTTTTCATGATACCAGATGAGACGGACCTATTTTTTTCCTTGAAGGACTTCGCTCACCGAACTCTTTGGAAAGAGGGCGATCCGGTTTGGGGGGCCCTCCATCAACTAAAAAATTATGTAGATATCTGGGCGCATAAAATTGAAGTGAAAGTGCCCAGCGGTGTTCATTTAGAACGTCCTGAACTGATTACGATTGGCACAGGCACAGTGATTGAACCTGGCGTATTCATTCAAGGACCTTGCATCATTGGAAAAAACTGTGTGATTCGCCACGGAGCTTATATAAGAGAATACTCTGTTTTTGGAGATGGTTGTGCAGTCGGTCATAGCGCAGAAACAAAACATTCTATTTTTTTCGATGCTTGCGCTGTTACGCATTTTGTCTATGTGGGCGATTCCATCATTGGAAATTTAGTCAATATTGGTGCAGGAGTGAAATGCGCGAATTTGCGGCTTGATCGAAAAGAAATTTGCATCGATAAAATCAAGACCGGCTTAAAAAAATTGGGAGCCATCTTGGGAGATCGTGTGCAGATAGGCTGTAACTGCGTGCTTAATCCAGGTACATTGATCGGCAGGGAGAGCATTTGCCATCCCCTCGTAAATATCAGTGGATACGTTCCGCCTCGAAGCATCGTAAAAGTGAGTCGTTCTTTCCGCATTGAACCACAACAAGAGGCGAAAGCGATTTTAGAGCAAATGGGCGGGAGAACGTGAGTCTAATAAAACAATGGAACCTCCTGAGAAAGTATCGATCGAAGATTGAGGCAGCTCTTGAAGCATCGGTTCATGAAATGGGAGAGAAGACTCTTTTGCGCGATGCCTGCGAATACGCTCTTTTAAGCGGCGGGAAGCGTTTAAGGCCGATCTTAGTGATGATGGTGGCTGAGGCGCTTGGAAATCGATTAGACGTAACGCCAGCGGCCTTAAGCGTCGAATTCTTTCATACAGCATCACTGATCGCTGATGACCTTCCTTGCATGGACAACGATGACGAGCGGCGCAGTCGTCCTTCTCTACATAAAGTCTATGAAGAGAGTGTAGCTCTATTGAGTAGCTATACATTTATCGCTTTGGGTTACGAGGGGTTGTATAAAAATGGTCTGTTGATGAAAACGGATCCCCGTTTTGCTGTGAAAGCCGATGCCGCAACAATGGGATGTTTGGAAATCGCAACTCGCTGCGCTGGAATTTTTGGTGCTACAAATGGCCAATTTCTAGATTTATTTCCACCCGATCGCTCTTTAGAAACAGTACAAAAAATCATCTTGCAAAAGACTGTGACCCTGTTCCAGATTTGCTTTGTTTTTGGCTGGCTTTTTGGAGGGGGAGATGCTGCCTTGTTGTCTAAAGTAGAACGTACCGCTTATCACTTAGGCATGGCCTTCCAGATTGCAGATGATTTGCAAGACGACTTGCAGGATGCCTCTCAAGAGAGTGAAATCAATATTGCCGCACTTCTCGGCCACGAAGAATCGCTTCGAATCTTTTATGATGAAATGGCAAAATTTGAAGAGGGATTGAAAGAATTATCTCTTTGGAATAGCGATTTTGAAGAGACGGTTGATTTTCTCAACCGCCTCGTTCCAGTGAAACGTTAAACGCCCACTTCTTCTTTTGATTTTTTAGGGATGACTGCCCCTTCGGAAATCTTAGCGTGGATTGCTTTTTCGATTTCGTCAGCAATTTTTGTGTTCTTTTTTAATTCTTCGCGAGCTGCTTCTCGTCCTTGCCCTAAACGGTGAGTTTGGTAGCTGAACCAGGTCCCTTTTTTATCGATGACGCCGAGATCGACACCGACGTCGATGAGTGAACCGATATGCGAGATACCTTCATTGAAGAGGATGTCAAACTCTGCTGTTTGGAAGGGAGGCGCGCATTTGTTTTTCACCACTTTTACTTTTACGCGGGATCCGATGTCCGATGCGTTGTCAGGTCCTTTGATCCCTGTCATACGTCGGATATCCATGCGGATAGAGGAATAGAATTTTAGCGCGCGGCCACCCGTTGTGGTTTCGGGGTTACCGAACATTACGCCGATTTTTTCTCGGATCTGGTTAATGAAGATAGCGCAAGTATTGCTACGGGAAAGTGTCGCAGTGAGTTTACGGAGAGCCTGAGACATCATGCGAGCCTGAAGTCCCATGAACTGATCGCCGATTTCTCCTTCTAATTCCGATTTGGGAACGAGGGCTGCTACTGAGTCGATGACGATGACATCGACTGCGTTGGAACGGGCCAACATTTCAGCAATGTTCAGAGCTTCTTCTCCATTATCTGGTTGCGAGATCATGAGATCGTCGATGTTGACTCCGATTTTTGTAGCATAGGCTGGATCGAGGGCGTGCTCTGCATCGATATAGGCTGCAAGGCCTCCGTTTTTTTGAGCATTTGCTACGATATGGGTTGCAAGTGTCGATT
>JBEHXF010000045.1:0-14038 GCA_048498835.1 Chlamydiota bacterium
TACGCCCTCTCGTTCCCCTCGATGGCGGTCGATTTGCGACATCTGATTTGAACGACCTGTATCGCCGAGTCATCAACCGAAATAACCGTTTGAAATCGCTTATCAAACTCAAAAAGCCCGATGTGATCGTGCGCAATGAGAAGAGAATGCTTCAAGAAGCGGTCGATGCTCTCTTCGACAACGGCCGTCATGGTCACCCCGTCATGGGCGCTGGCAACCGTCCTCTGAAAGCCCTCTCTGAAATGTTGAAGGGTAAACAGGGTCGTTTCCGCCAAAACCTCCTCGGAAAACGGGTCGACTACTCGGGCCGTTCGGTGATCGTCGTCGGTCCAGAACTTCGCTTTAATCAGTGCGGTCTTCCAAAGAAAATGGCTCTCGACCTATTCGAGCCATTCATTGTGAAGCGCCTGAAAGATTTAGGGTATGTTTACACGATCCGATCAGCGAAGAAAATGATCCAAAAGCAAGCTCCCGAAGTGTGGGACGTCTTGGAAGAGATCATTAAAGGTCACCCGGTTCTCTTGAACCGAGCGCCGACGCTTCACCGCCTCGGTATCCAAGCGTTCGAACCGGTCCTCATCGAAGGTAAGGCGATCCGCATTCACCCGCTCGTCACTCCAGCGTTTAACGCGGACTTCGACGGCGACCAGATGGCGGTTCACGTGCCTCTTTCGATCGAAGCGCAGTTAGAAGCGAAATTGCTCATGATGGCTCCAGATAACATCTTCTTGCCATCTTCTGGTAAACCAGTAGCTGTTCCTTCGCAGGATATGATTCTCGGTCTGTATTACTTGATGCACGATCCGGTGATCCATCCTGAAAAACAAGGCCGTAAAATCAAGGTCTTCGCAAGTCCTGAGGAAGTTCTCATGGCGATGCACTCAAGCGGAAGCTGGGCTTGGTTCGATGACAAAGGAGCAGATAAGCTCGGCCGTCGCGAACACTTAGGTCGCGGTCTATATCTGCACGAGAAGATCAAGGTGATGATTGAGGGTGGAATCATCGAAACGACACCTGGGCGCGTTGTGTTCAACACGATCGTTCCAAAGGGTCTCGGATTCCAAAACTACGTTCTCCGCAAGAAACGTCTGTCTGAGCTCGTACTCGAGTGCTATAAAAAACTCGGGTTAGAAGCGGCGGTCCAATTCCTCGATAACATGAAGAATTTGGGCTTCTCCGAAGCGACAAAAGCGGCGATTTCAATGGGAACTTGCGATATTAAAGTCCCAGCACACAAGAAAAAGGTTCTCGAAGAGGCCTATAAGCGCGTTGCGGTCGTCAAGAAGCAGTACGAAGACGGGATTATCACTGAAGGTGAGAGACACTCCAAGATCATTAGTATCTGGACAGAAGTGTCTGACAAGCTTTCAGAAGAGCTCTTCAAGCTCATCTTCGACACCTCGAGTGGTAACCTCAATCCGCTGTATCTCATGGTGGATTCGGGAGCTCGCGGTAACAAATCGCAGGTGAAACAGCTTGGCGCACTCCGCGGCTTGATGGCTCGACCATCAGGCGAGATCATTGAATCTCCAATTACCGCTAACTTCCGTGAAGGATTGACGGTTATGGAATACTTCATCTCGACTCACGGAGCTCGAAAAGGTCTCTCCGATACAGCTCTTAAAACAGCTGACTCGGGTTACCTCACACGTAGACTGGTCGACGTCGCGCAAGACGTCATTGTCACAAGAGATGATTGCGGTACGCTCAACGGTATTGAAGTGGCAGCGATCAAGCAGGGGACAGAAGAACTTCTCCCTCTCAAAGATCGTATCTTCGGCCGTACGATCCTCGAAGATGTCTACCAACCGGGAGACAGCACGAAGATTTTGGCGCGCGCTGGCGATATCCTTTCGACAAGCCAAGCAGAAGCGATCGACGACGCCGGTATTGAAAGCATTCGCATCCGCTCTGCTCTCACTTGCGAGAGCCGCCGCGGGATTTGCGCGAAGTGCTACGGCTTGAACCTCGCGACTGGAAATCTGGTCGGACTCGGCGAAGCGATCGGTATTATCGCCGCTCAGTCGATCGGGGAACCAGGAACGCAGCTCACGATGAGAACGTTCCACTTGGGCGGTATTGCATCTGCCGGCCTCAGCCCAGAGCTGATGTCCGAGCACGACGGCATTCTCGTCTACATGGATCTACGCGTTGTTCAGAACGAAGAAGGTCACTGGCTCGCACTCAACAAAAACGGTTCGCTCCAAATCGTCCGCGATGAAGGTCGAACTCTTGAAGACTATAAAAAGCTGCTCAGCAATAAATCGATTGAGCCGCTCCAGTCGTTCAACGTTGAGCTTGGAACTAAGATCCTCTTTGCCGATGGCACGAAGATCAAAACAAAAGTTAAAGTGGGCCAGTGGGAGCAGCACAGCAGCCCGATCATTTGCGAACGCCCCGGTTATGTCAAGTATGAAGACCTCGTGGAAGGGATCTCGGTCCAGCGCGAAGTCAACAAGCAGACTGGCCAGGTAGAGCTGATCGTGAAGCAGCATCGAGGCGAACTCCACCCGCAAATCGCGATTTACACCGATCCAGACTACAACGATCTGGTCGGAACATATGCGATTCCGTCGGGCGCTGTCATCACAGCTCGCGAAGCACAATTTGTCTCGGCCGGTATGGTCTTGGCGAAATTGCCACGCGGCGCCATCAAGACGAAGGATATTACGGGCGGTCTCCCGCGCGTGGCAGAACTCGTCGAAGCGCGTCGTCCGAAAGATGCAGCGGAAATCGCCAAAATCGACGGGGAAGTGGACTTCCGCGGCGTTCAGAAGAACAAGCGTATTGTCGTGGTTCGCGACGATGTAACCGGTATGGAAGAGGAACACCTCATCCCGCTCAACAAGCACTTAATCGTCCAAAAAGGCGACATGGTGATGAAAGGGCAGCAGCTTACCGAAGGTCTCGTGGTTCTCCAAGAGATCCTCGATATCTGCGGCGTTCGGGAACTTCAAAAATACCTGGTCAACCAGGTTCAAGAGGTCTACCGTCTGCAGGGCGTCGACATCAACGACAAGCACATTGAGATCATTGTGCGTCAAATGCTCCAGAAAGTTCGCGTCACCGATCCGGCTGATACGACCTTCCTCCACGGAGAAGATGTCGATAAGAAGATGTTCCACGAGCAAAACCGCAAGACGCTGGAAGAGGGCGGCAAGCCTGCGCAAGCAGCTCCGATCCTCCTTGGCATCACCCGCGCATCGCTCGGCACCGAATCGTTTGTATCGGCCGCATCCTTCATGGAGACGACCCGCGTACTCACTGAAGCGGCAAGCGAAAGCAAGACCGACTACCTCTTGGATATCAAAGCGAACCTGATTATGGGTCACATGATTCCTGGTGGTACAGGCTTTGAATATCATAAGAAGGTCAACAAGTTTATCGATGCGAAAGGCATTGATGATCTCGAGATCGACTTCGTATCGGTACCCGCGTACACTGGGTAAAGGTGCTGCGTTCTTAAATAGTCTAAAGGCCCGCATTTCGCGGGCCTTTTTTATTTTACAAATAATTTGCATCATGTAAATGTTATCTTAACAAAAGGATGATGTTTCATGTCCGTTGCGGTCGTAGTAAAAGAACCAAATATTTGCGCTATCTGTCTTCAAGAACTAGGGGATTCTTTTGTGTGGAAGCCAATTGAACAGGCAAGCGGAGTCGAAAAGAGCGATTCTAACCTTGTGTTTGCTCATAAAAAGAAAAATGGAGAACGGGGATATGAAACAAGACATTACCTCCACCTGAATTGTTTTGTAGGCTACGCCAACCATGCTTCACCTCCGATTTTGTGCCCCTCTTGTCGCGCTGATTTGACTCCGGCACAAACTTCGAAAAACAAAAGCTGTTGTCAACAACTTCTCACCTGCGCTCGGGTTACTTCAGCGGCTCTTTTTATGCTGAGCAGTTTAACTTTCGCATTGACCATCGGTTATAAAAACAGAATGGCTCTTTATTCAGGTGTTAGCATTGTTCCTTCTCTCTTTCCATTATTTCACTGGGTTTCAACGAGATCTGAACCCACTAGCCGTAGATGCTTGAATTCCAAAGCGCTCGCCCTTCTAGTTGGGGTCATTGCTTGGGCAGCTATCTGTATCGTGATGCGAGCAGCCTCGGATCCCGACCGGCATCGATAAAATTAAATCTTTACCAATTCTTTAAGTTGTGACAGGATACTATTTGTAAGGGATGAGGCTTTTTGATGGCATTGGCGCCTGCGGTTTTAGATTCGAGGATGATTTGTTCGATTTGTCTGGAAAGAGTCCGGTGTTTTAATGCCTGGAAACATCCGGGTGGTGGTAGTAAACATCCTTGCCATTCAGCTTGCATCGCAGAATATGCGGAGGAAAAATCCGATGATGAGATCCTTTGTCCTTGCTGTAAAAGACTAGTCGAGCGTCCTTTCTCTTGTCTTTGGACAATGAAAAAATGCTATCGGAATTATTTTCAGGGAACGGAAGAGCAAATCAAATGCGCGAGAATTTTCTCTACATTTCTCACATTATGGGGTGGGTTGATCTTAGGGGCCTCCTGGAAACAAGATACTTTTTTCATGTCCCTTGCTATATCCGGTTTAGTCCTGGGGTCTTCTTGTTTTGCTTATCTGCATAGAAAACAAACAAGGTCGTTTAAACTGCTTTCTTTCGCTGTGTTGGCAGGGGCAACTGCTTTGTGCTTTTTTGTCGGTTCTCAGTTAACGCGTAGATGAGGAAAAAATGTTAACAGAAAGCATTGGAAGAGCGTTGCCGCAGTGTCCGATTTGTCTTGATGAGATTTCGCCGAGAGAGGAATGGATGCATCAAGAAGAGGGCGGCGCTCAACATCCTTTTCATCTCCATTGTATGCAGGATTTTGCTGAACGAACTGAATTGCTTTCTTGTCCCACCTGCAAAAGAGCCATTGCCTCACCTCCTCAGCGTTGGCAACAGCGGATTAAGAATTTCTTTTCAGTGCCAAAAATTTGCCAGTATACATTTCCTATTTTTCTATCCTTTAGCGGAACCTTTTTGGGCGGCTTTTGGATGGCGCGTCATTCCAATTATACAGTTATTGGAGCGATTGGACTGTTATCGGGATTTGCAATGGCAAAATGGATGGCAGACAAAATGGAAGTAGAAAGTCCTCGTGGAGCGATGAAAGCGAGATTTTATATAATTTCTCTCGTTATTTTAGATCTGTTCATCGCTTTTCCGCTAGGCTCGGTCTTGGGTCAGTTATAGACCGCTTTTCAATACAGCTTCTAGTTTTACGATATCTTTTGTGAAATTGCGGATCCCTTCTGCCAATTTGTCTGTGGCCATGGGATCTTCATTCAGCATCCAACGGAAAGTTTTCTCATCCATATGAATCTGTTGGATAGGGGAAGAGGGAGCTTTTGCTGCGTCAAGCTTGCGGCTAATTGAGTCAGTAGAATCTTTCAGCTCTTCAAGAAGGGCAGGCGAGATAGTGAGAAGATCGCACCCGGCGAGTTCCAGGATTTCTTCTTTGTTGCGGAAAGAAGCTCCCATGATTTGGGTTTTGTGGCCAAATTTTTTGTAGTAATTGAAGATCGCCGTTACCGATTTTACGCCGGGATCTTCGGATGGTTTGTAAGAGGCGACACCATCATTTTTCTTGTGCCAATCGAGGATGCGGCCAACGAAAGGGGAGATGAGGGTCGCTTTCGCTTCTGCGCAGGCGATGGCTTGAGCCATGCTAAACATGAGGGTCATATTGCAGTGGATTCCTTCCTTTTCTAGAATCTTCGCCGCTTGGATCCCTTCCCAGGTAGATGCGAGTTTAATGAGAACCCGTTTACGATCAATGCCTGCCGCCTCATAGAGGGCTATTAGATGGCGCCCCTTTGCAACGCTCGCATCGACATCGAACGAGAGGCGGGCGTCAACTTCCGTGGAAACGCGCCCTGGGACGAGTTTTAAAATTTCGAGACCAAAATTGACGAAGACTTTGTCGAGAGTTTCACTTAAGTTATTTTGTTTTTTGGATTTACCATGGCGAATCGCATCCTCGATGAGGTGTTTATATTGAGGTTGTTGAGATGCTGCATAGATCAGAGAGGGGTTGGTGGTGGCGTCGGTAGGTGAATAAGCTTTGATCGACTCGAAATCGCCTGTATCTGCGACGACGGTAGTAAATTTTTTAAGTTGATCGAGTTGATTTTGGCTCATTCTAAAGGTCCTTTTAGAAGGTTAGAAAAAAATGAATGTCCTTTCAAAAATTGACTATATTTTTCGTGAAAGGATTCGGGGGCGATCGTATCTTGAAAGCCGCCCACTAGAATACCGACTGGCAGTCCATCTTGCAAGGCCAAGATGAGGCGAGCAGCCATTTCAGGAGGGAGTTTTATTCTCATACCTCCCGTTCTTACGGGAACTGACTGACTGGAAGCGACCCCATCGATTTGGAGGGTGAGGAGCGTGGAGTGTGGGTCGTTAGGAAGGGGAGTTAAGGTATATTGATTCAGGGAGAGAAAAACCTCGAAATTGCCAGATGCTCTCAAGAGTTCTAAAGTGAGGTGAGAATGAGGATTTTTAAAGGTAAGGCGGGAGGAGTCGAAGGAAGGATCACCCGCAGAAATAGAGTCTAAATGCCAGAGATTAGCTCCGCCACAGGCTGTGGTAAATAAGATGAGGGGTAGTAGCCGAGCAATCATCAGTGGCTATTGACAGAGGAGCCCGTGTTCAAAACAACGACCGTGATCCCGACAGCAGCCGCAACGATTGCGCCTCCCGCAAAAATCCAGTTTTGCCAGGTGTTATTCCTCGCGGCAGAACTTGCGGAGACAGCCGCTTCTCCCGTTTCTTGAGCTGAGAGCGTGGCGGTTGAAAGGAGTGCGGCGATCGTCACGAGTTTCGCGAGATGTTTCATGATCTATCCTTTGCTAAAATTTCATTCTATAAGAGCTGAATTTTTTTACCTAGTTCCAGCTGCGAAAATCTTCGCATGCGCTTCTTTCAGTGTTAAGTATTGCCAATAACCACCGAGAGACTCTGTTTGACTTGTGACAAATTCTTGTAGGGCGTTCCACTGGGTCTCTTGCTCCGCTTTTTTATTTTCTTCTGAGCTAAACTGTCCTAAAGATGCGAAAAGAGATGAAAATTTTTCCTGTACCGCTTTTTCTTGTATAGCAGAAGCTAAGGTGTCTGTAATTTGGAGCGAGCGCATGGAAGCGATCAGTTCATTTTTCAATTTCATGAAGTCATTTTTAATGACTGCCGAAGTGAGAATATAAGCTAGTCCATTCGATACGAAAAGAGCTTGCAGCATGTGTACCTCGCCCCAAGCATTTTTTACGACGATTTCAGCGAGTCGACCTTTTCCCGCTTTCATTTCAATAGTGCCTAAATCGCGCCAGGTAGTTCCTGGTTGAGATTTGTGAATTGCTTTAACCGCTTTGACATACTCTTTTAAATTACAGTCTACTTCTTCTGCAGCTAGATTGATTGATGGATGAAATTCCGTTGACCCTTTGCCAATAAATCCGATTTGAACATGCTCAGATAGTTCTTTCGGCTTGACCGCTTGCCAAGTAGATGGTGGGGTGAAGATGCAGATGTTTGCCCAACAGGCAAGAGGAAGGAAGATAAGAGCTAGTTTCATAAAGATGCCAGAGGTTAATGAGAGTGACTGCTTGTTGAGGGTCCGTTGGTGTCGATCAGGGCGCAGAGCGTTGCTATTCCGACGGAAAGAGCGATTCCCCAACCCATCATTGATAAAACCGTTGCGTCACGGCTCGTGTAGCCAGCTACCTCTCCTCGTTTAGTTGAACGTTTTTGAGCTGGCGGGGGATCTTGAGACATGCATGGGGTTGACAAAGAGAGGAGAATGAAAATAGCGATGAATCTCTTCATGCAACAACCTTAAGTAAAGAAACCATCCCGGCTCTGCCGGGACAGGTCAATTAATGAGAGAAAGTAGATGTGCTGCTGGCGGCAGAAGATACCGTTACGCCCACAACAACGCCCACAACAACAAGGGCTCCGAGGCCAATACCCCACGCGAAGCTATTTGTTGCGCTAGAAGATGCTGCAGCGCCTCTACCGGTTGAGCTTGTGCTTTGAGCGAAGGCTCCCTGGCTGCCTAAGGTAGCGAGCAAGGCCATGAGAATTGTGAATTTTTTCATAGTTGTCTCCAAAAGTTGAGCGCCGAGAGGGGGGAGTCCACCCTCCGGCTCGGCAATATTAGTCATATCTTTTTTTTAGTTTTTTTTCCAGAAGAGAAAAAGAAGTGAAGGGAAATAGGTAGGAATGTAAAATCAAGGGTTTTGGAAATATCACAGAGAGAGCGATGAAGAATTTAGAGACCGGAAAAGATAAGATCCAGAAAATCTGCGACGCAATTCGGAAGGAAACTCTGGATCCGGCTAAGCAAGAAGCTCGCGAGATTGTCGAGAATGCCCATTTGCAAGCAGCTGAGATTGTGAAGGAAGCGGAAGCAAAAGCCCTTGCAGCCAAGCAGGCGGCTGATCGGGAAATCGACGAAAAGCGCAAGGTCTTTCAATCTTCTTTAAACCTCGCCTCTCGCCAAGGAATCGAAACTCTGAAACAAAAGATCGAGCAAGAACTCTTTACGAAAGAGTTATCCGATCTTATTGAAAAAGAAATGATCAAGCCGGAACTTATCGCTCGCATCATCGAAAGTTTTATGCGCTCTCTCGAAAATCAGGGAATTGAAGAGGACTTTGAGGTTCTCATTCCAAAAGAAATTTCGGCACGAGCTGTAAACGCTCTCTTAACAGATAAGATTATGGAGCGCTTGAAAACCCGTTCGGTCGATTTAGGCGATTTTCATGGTGGCGTAAAGTTAAAAATGAAGGGTAGAGATATCACCATCGATATTTCAGATACCGTTGTTAAAGAGTTAGTGGCAAACTACATCCGACGCGACTTCCGCGATCTGATCTTTAATATATAAGGAAGCATGTCCGAATATTATTTCGTCAACGCAGCTCTTCCTCCGCTCGAACTCGGTGTAAAACCCGAACTCTCTTTTCATGAATTGAGAGAGATATTGGTGGAAAATCTGACGCCAGAAGATCTAAAGCAAGTGAATTACTTGTTGCGCCCCGTTGATTTAGCCAATATTCGGGCTTTCTGGATGGGCATCCCACTCGATGACAAAGGGAACTTCACACCTAAAGAGCTAGAAGAAAACCTTTTGGTTCGCGATGGACTACCCGAATACCTGGTCGATTTTCTAGAGCGATATGAATCGGTAGATGATCGACTACGCTTTTTCCCCTCTCTCTATGCTTCACTCTACAGAGACACCCAGCCAAAGCTCAAGGGCTTCTTGTTGAAATATTATCAATTTGAGCGTGAACTCCGATTGATTTTGACAGCGCTCCGGGCAAAAAAAACGGGTCGCGATGTGGTTCGAGAACTCCAATTTGAAGATCCAACCGATCCGCTTGTCGCCGAAATTTTAGCGCAGAAAGATGCGGCCGATTATACCCCTCCACAAGAATACGAAGACTTGAAGGGGTTATTTGAGCGCCATTATCATAATCCTAAAGAATTACACCGGGCCCTTCTCGAGTACCGATTTGCGCGGTATGAAGAGTGGACCGAAAACGAATTTTTTTCCCTGGATCGAATCCTGAGTTACGTGGCCCGCCTGATGATTGTAGAGTCGTGGGAAGGGTTAAACTTAGAGCGGGGACGTGCCTTAATTGAAGATTTGAGCAAATATGGATAAAAAACCACACGCCACAGGGATTGTTGTCGAGGCTTTTGGAAACCTCCTCCACGTCCGATTTGAAGGAAATGTCCGACAGGGCGAAGTCGCTCGAGTCAAAGTGGGCGATGAATCGCTTCTTGCCGAAGTGATTGAGATCGCCGGATCGATTGTAAAAATTCAGGTGTTTGAAGACACCCGAGGGGTTCGCCTCAATACGCCTGTTGAGTTTACCGACCACCTCCTCGAAGCGGAGTTGGGCCCCGGATTGCTCACCTCCATTTTCGACGGGCTACAAAACCCGCTGGAAAAAGTTGCCCATCAAACAGGTGTTTATTTGACTCGCGGAGTCTATGTAG
Source organism: Chlamydiota bacterium (assembly GCA_048498835.1). Lineage (GTDB taxonomy): Bacteria > Chlamydiota > Chlamydiia > Chlamydiales > SM23-39 > CAITMJ01. The sequence continues at coordinate 10,035 of JBEHXF010000045.1, forward strand.
CGCCGCTTGATCGCAATAAAAAATGGGACTTTTTGCCCACAGCCAAGGCGGGCGATACACTCGTCCGAGGAGATGCGATTGGCTCAGTTCCTGAAGGGCGCTTCCGACACCAGATCATGGTACCGTTTTCTTTCTATGGAAAGGTGCAGATCACCTCAGTGGCAAAAGCGGGCTCTTATACCATTGATACAGTCGTTGCTGAAGGAATCGATGAGAAAGGACAAAAGATTTCATTTACGATGGTGCAGCGCTGGCCCGTCAAGGCTCCTTTAATTCAAGGAAAGAAAATCCGTCCAACCCGAATGATGGATACGGGTCTTCGCATCCTCGATACGCAATTTCCGATTTTGAAAGGTGGCTCTTTCTGTTCGCCAGGACCTTTTGGCGCCGGGAAAACAGTGATGCAGCATCACCTCTCCAAATATTCGGCAGTTGACATCGTCGTCATCGTCGCTTGCGGCGAAAGAGCGGGTGAAGTGGTGGAAGTTCTCAAAACATTCCCGCAGCTCATTGACCACCATACCAATGAATCGCTGATGAAGCGAACCGTGATGATTTGCAACACCTCATCGATGCCCGTCGCAGCGCGTGAAGCGTCTGTCTATATGGGCGCTACAATTGCTGAGTACTATCGCCAAATGGGTCTCGATATCCTCCTTCTGGCCGACTCCACATCCCGCTGGGCGCAGGCTATGCGAGAAATGTCGGGCCGTCTTGAGGAAATCCCAGGCGAAGAGGCGTTTCCCGCCTATCTCGCTTCCCGCATCTCCGCCTTTTATGAACGGGCAGGGGAGTTGCAGCTCCATGATCACAAAACTGGCTCACTCACCATCGGCGGCAGCGTGTCTCCCGCAGGTGGAAACTTCGAAGAGCCGGTCACGCAGGCCTCTCTCTCCATCGTCGGGGCATTCCACGGACTCTCCCGAGCCCGTTCCGATGCGCGGCGCTATCCAGCGATTGATCCGCTCATTTCTTGGACCAAATATCTGCAAGATGTGGGCCACGACCTCGAGCCAAAATATAAAGGTTGGACTGAGCGAGTTCTTCTTTCTGCCGACATCCTTAAAAAAAGCGATGAGATCGGCAAGAGAATGGAGGTTGTAGGCGAAGAAGGCGTTGCTATCGAAGATATGCTCACCTACTTAAAAGGGGAACTCTATGAGTTTTGCTATCTGCAACAAAACGCCTTTGATAAGGAAGATGCTTACTGTCCGCTCGATCGGCAAATCGAAATGTTTAGCATCATCCAATCGATCTTCGATACCCGTTTTGAATTCGATACGCATGACGCAGCGCGTGTCTTTTTCTTGAGCTTACAAAACGAACTCAAGAACATCAACTTTCTCCCCTACGGCACGCACAAATACAAAGACGCGATTGCCGGCATAAAAGAAAAAATCGCTTCAAGAGGAATCCATGCGCAAAGTGTATGATCGAATTATCGACATGCGAGGCAACCTGATCACCGTTGCGGCTCAAGGGGTCTCTTTGGGCGAAGTGGCGCGGATCCAAAAACACAATGGAACATCGACCTACGCATCGGTGCTCCGCTTTGAAGATGATCTCGTCACGTTGCAAGTTTTTGAAAACACCCGAGGCATTTCCACGGGTGATAAAGTGACCTTTCTCAACCGACAAATCCAAGCAACCTTTACCGATTCGCTTCTCGGTAGAAGATTGAGCGGAACGGGACATCCGATTGACGGTGGACCGGAAATCGTCGGCGAAGAAATTGAAATCGGTATGCCCTCCTTCAATCCGGTTCGCCGCATTATTCCGCGCGAAATGGTTCGGACGAATATTCCGATGATCGACGTTTTCAACTGCCTCGTCAAATCGCAGAAAATTCCGATTTTTTCTGTTGCGGGAGAACCTTACAATCAGCTCCTGATGCGGATCGCGAACCAGACCGATGCAGATGTCGTTGTGATCGCCGGGATGGGTCTTCGTTTTGATGACTACCAAGCCTTCATTGATAATGCCGAAAAAGCGGGCTCCATTGAAAAAACGGTGATGTTTATTCATCGCGCGATCGATCCTCCGGTCGAATGCCTCCTCGTGCCCGATATGGCCCTTGCCTGCGCCGAAAAATTCGCTCTCGAAGGGAAGGATGTGTTAGTGCTTCTCACCGACATGACCGCCTTTGCTGATGCCATTAAGGAAATTTCGATCACGATGGACCAAATCCCATCGAATCGCGGCTATCCCGGTTCGCTCTATTCCGATCTCGCATCGCGCTATGAAAAAGCGGTCGATATCGAAGGAAGCGGCTCCATTACCCTGATTTCAGTCACCACCATGCCAGGTGGAGATGTGACCCACCCGATTCCCGACAATACAGGCTATATTACGGAGGGACAGTTTTACCTCAATGGCGGCGCGATCGAGCCCTTCGGTTCTCTCTCCCGTTTGAAACAGCTTGTCATCGGCAAAGTGACCCGCGAAGACCATGGTGATTTAGCCAATGCGATGATTCGCCTCTACGCCGATTCAAAAAAAGCACGTGAGCGACAAGGGATGGGCTTTAAGCTCTCTCGCTGGGACGAAAAACTTCTCCGCTATTCCTTCTTATTTGAAGAGCGAATGATGAATCTCCAGGTGAATTTGCCCCTTGAAAAAGCCCTCGATCTCGGTTGGCAAACGCTTGCTGAGTGCTTTGAACTGGATGAGATCGGCATCAAACGATCCCTCGCAGATAAATATTGGCCCAAAGAGAGAAAAGCCGAGTGATATTGAAGCTGACTAAAAATGAGCTGAGAGTGCAGCAGAACAGGCTGACGCTATTTCAGCGCTATTTGCCCACGCTTCAGCTAAAAAAAGCGATGCTCCAGTTTGAAGTCAACCAAGCGATTTTGGAAATTCTTCAATTGAAAGAGCAGCTGAAGAGTGCACGGCAAATTGTCGAAGAATTTTCTCCGCTTCTTCTCAATAAAACGGACTTCGATGCTGTTTCTTATGCAGATGTTGTTCACGTAAAAAAAAGGTATGAGAACATCGCAGGTGTTGAAATCCCCATTTTCGATCAGGTGATTTTCCGCGAACCCGAATATTTCCTCTTCGACACACCAGCTTGGGTCGATCAAGCGACTCAGCTTCTGCGCGAGTGGGTGATTGCTCGCGAAAAAGTGGGCATTGGAGAAGAAAAAAAGCGGGCTTTAGAAAAAGAGCTCAGAGAAGTTTCGATTCGAGTGAACCTGTTTGAGAAGATCCTCATTCCCCGGGCTTTGGAAAATATCAAAAAAATTCGGATTTTCCTCGGAGACCAACAGCTTGCCGCCGTATCACAGGCGAAAGTGGCGAAAGCAAAAATTGAGGCGCGCGAAAATACATGATCGTCAACCTGCACAAATATCTGATTTGCGGCGCAAAAGAAGAGCTCGACCGCTTTTTCGAATTGGCTCAAAGAGGCGGCTTTCTAGAATTCATCGGCCTTTCTCATAAAAAATCGCTTGAAATGCCCGATGATGCCAAAACAATTCTCGCCGCCATCCGCATCGCTAAAAGACATGAAATCCACCCTCTAGAAGCGCCACCCATTCCTTCCGATCCCGTTCAACTGGCAACCAAAATTGTCGAACTCAATACGACGCACGAGCAGCTCCTCGAAGAGCAGCGGCTTCTCACAGCAGAGATTTCTCGCATCAGCGCCTTTGGCGATTTTTCGAAAGGAGATTTGCAACACATTGAGCATGATACAAAACGGGTCCTACAGTTTTTTTGCATGAAGAGCAATTTGGCCCGGGAAATGACCATGCCACCCGAGGTCATTTACGTCGGCACCGAGTATGATCTCGATTATTTTGTCGCTATCAATAAAGAGCGGACTCAATACCCGAAAATGATCGAAATTATGATCGACCGGCCTGTTGGCGAGTTGAAAGAGCGGCTCTTGCAAGTTCGGGAAAGACTCGCAACGCTTGAGAGCGATATTCGACACTACTCCAATGCATTGCCCCATCTCCAAGAAGGTATTCGAAGCGGAACCACCACTGGTAGCCGATGGC
>JBEHXF010000046.1:0-14009 GCA_048498835.1 Chlamydiota bacterium
CATTTGACCAGGTAGCCAGTTGATTCGAGATGATATAATAGGCAGCCGTTCCAATCGTAGTCACAGGGATTGCAATCCCCGCTAAATAAGCAGCCGTCTCCATGGTATACTTCTTTGCGTAATGGATGAATCCCAGTCGAGCGCTTTCCATTTTTCTAAATGAATCCAAAGCAACTTTACTCACTACTTCCCGTCGCTTTACGTGGTCGGGATTAGCTGATAAAAAAGCGCTTATTGTTAATAAGAAATTTGGTCGATCTGCAACGATATAATTCATAAAAAATTGCCCATTTTAGTTTAAAAGGCATTTTAGTATATTAAATAAATACAAACTAGAATCTATTTAATTTAATTCGGGAATTGGACGAACAGAAACTAAGGGAGGTCGAATAAAAGACCAGGTATCACCCCGTTTTGTTTTCATAAAAGCCTTAGCTGCAGGAATAAAAGAAACCCCCTGAAGGGCCTTAAAAATAAATTCCAGACTCTCTGGGTTAGGTACCATGCCTCTTTTCCCCTCAATAAAAAGGGAACAGATCAGCTCAGGGTAGAGGTTGGCAATACCACAAATGGACCCCGAGCCTCCTAAATGAACGGTTTGAATAATTTGCTTTTCATTGCCAACAAAAAGTTTAAAATGGGGAAATTTCTCTAAAATGGCGCGACTGAATACTAGATTTCCCTCGCTCTCTTTGATTCCAATCACAATCGACGGAAATTCACTCCTTAACACATCGATGATGTGTAGATTGAGAGGAACGCCGCTAAACTGGGGAATATGGTAAAGAATGATCCGCAAACGATCATCTGCTACCCGCTGAATGATCTCTCGATAATAGGCTATGACCCCTTCATCGCTTACCTGCTTATAAAAGCAAGGCGGGCAAATCAAAAGAGCGGCGCACTTGTGCCAAATCCCTTCTCGACAGAGAGCGACTGTATCAGAAAGACCTGAGCAACCATTTCCTAAAATCACCTTCTCTGCATCCAGACCTTTCTCTATTAAGGTCCCCAAAACACTCACCCTTTCCTCTAATGAAAAGGAGGGACCCTCGCCTGTAGTTCCAAAGAGAGCCACTCCAGCACATCCTCTTCGGATCAAATCCTGACAATGAACAAGTAATTCTTCAGAGTCACAACTCAAATCCGCTCGCATTGGCGTGAGAGCCGCCGCATAAATCCCATCGGGCAGCTCTCGAACTTCAGAACAGATCAGCAAAGGCGCACACAGAAAAAATAAAAAGAATCGAATCATTGATTCCAAAAATTCTGCATGAAAGTCGGTTTCTCTTTTACCAGAACCGTCGACTTAGAATGCACTCTACATGCTAATTGAGCCGCTTTATCTTCCTCTGTTAAGTCCTTCTTCTCAATCTTGCTGATTTGCCTTCCTCTCCAAGAAACATCGGGTCCTCGACCTACATTCCTCTGTTGAGTTTGAAAATTTGTACGAACGTCTTGTTGACGCGAAATATGTCCACCATGAGTCACTCGAGTCATCTTTCCCTCTCTAATAAAGTTTAAAATGGCGGCAATTATCAAGATGAGGTAAAAAATTGACAACTGAAAACTTAAAAAAGATGAGAAAAATCATTTTCTTCTGCTTATTTGCGCTTCTGGGATGTTCCAACTCCCATCCTCATCGCCTTGCTATTTGCGCGATGTTCAAGAACGAAGCCCCTTGGTTAAAGGAATGGATTGATTACCATTCCAAAGTGCTTGAAGTTGGCCATTTCTATCTCTACAACAACGAGAGCACAGACGATTATCAAGCCGTGCTGCAACCCTACATCGATGCGGGAGTGGTCGAATTGATCGATTGGGATTGCGCGACCCCCTCCCATCTTACGCAAGGAGCCTTTATGGACGCTCCCTGGTCCGCCGCTCAACTCGGAGCTTACAACGACTGTCTGAAAAATAGAGCTCTTGGCCAAGCGACTTGGGTGGCCATGATCGATATCGATGAATTCATTGTCCCCGTTCACGGAGTCCAATCATTTTATTCCCTCTTAAAAAAAGCGGAGAAAAGAAACAAAGGAACTTTAAAACTATTCTGGAGAGTCTTTGGCACTTCCGGCGTTGAGTCTTTGGCCGAAGGAGAACTTTTAACAGAAAAACTGACTCACCGGGCCCCCGATCATCATCCATGGAACCAACTCGTCAAAAGCCTTCACCGACCGGAAGCAGTCTCATTCTGCCTTGTCCATATCGCTGAAAAATTAAATCCCCCCTTTCGAGGGAAACAAATTCCTGCTGACGAAGCGCGCATTCATCACTACTGGACGAGAACGGAAAATTTCTGCACAGAAAAAAGAAAACCGACGCCAGAAAAAAAAGCTGAATTTGCACAATTGAATCTCGTGGAAGATCGTGCGATTTTGCAATACACCCCACAGATCAAAAACTGACTTTTTCAGATCTTTTTTCTCTGCGTCTCTGCGCCTCTGCTTTTCCTCTGCGCTGATATCTTTCTCGTTTATCCCCTCAGACTGAATCAAAGATTCATTACTAAGAGAGCATGGACAGCATCGGCCACCTGTTCAAGAGGACCGGTCAATTGAACGACATCGGAGCGATGATAAAACGCGCAAGCTTCGGGATTGGATTCAAATGCAGTTGGGTCTTCGCTATGGATAAATACTCTCTTGTCTTTCCCTAAGGACATTCCCAATTCTGTATGCGTCCCCTTTCCTCCGGGAAGCAAAACCACAATAAAATCGGCCAGCTCTACCCCTTTGCTCATCGTTTGCGCAACCTCTCTCATTTTAGCCACGCCCGTTTCTCTAATGCTTCCATGACTCGTCCAGTCGCAGGTAATTTCATGCCCTAATTCTGTAAGTCGATTTCTCACTACATTGTGAAAACGGGCCCTGGCTGTCGAGGTCGCGATGTAAAATTTCATATTCACTCCGTCGGATTCAACACACTACCATGCCAAGCCTGTAGCCTTCCACAAAAAGCAGCCAATTCTCTCCGCAAAGCCACCGTCTCCTGCGCATATTGCTGCTGCAGGACTTGATATTCTCTTCGCCCACTTTCCGTTTCGATGCAAATCGGAACAAACCCATAATCTTGCAAATCATAAGGACTTGCGCGCATATCCAGTTCCCTTCCTTTCAAGGCATGCAAAAAAGCCTTTCCAATGAAGTCTGAGCCGATCCAGGGCCACAATTTTGTCGCCCATTTGTAAACATCCATGTTGGCGTGCAAACATCCGCCCTGCTCATGTTGTATGCGACTGTCCAACGTCGGCTTAAAGATATTAAGAGGCTCGGCCTGCGGAGTAAAAAAACGGTAAGCGTCATAATGGGTGCAGCAGAGATTTTGGCTCTCGACAAAACTCGCTAAGCTTTCCGAAGAAACTCTCAAACTCTGTCCCCGGTGCCTTAGCTCTTCAGGCGACATGCGATAGACCATTGCCCATTCATGCAAGCCAAAACAGCCGAACCGAGGAGGCCGATCCAAGACCGCCCGACAAAGCTCCTCTACAAACGAGATCAAAGCCAGGGCCTGACCGCGCAAGCGCTCCGGATTTAAGCGCAGCACCCCCGCCTCCCTCTCAAACCAATATTCGCTAAACTCTACCCCCTGATCCCCCACTTCTAACGCCTCTTCAAAAGAGGGAGTCCAAGCCTTTAGCTTAGTCGGAGAAAACGTGTAATAGGTGAATAGAAAGTCGTGGACTGGGTGCTTCAACCCTAAGCCGCGGCGCTGCAAAAAAGCATCTGCTATCGGGCTGACCAGCGTCCGATGCGCCTCCGCTCTCTCCTTCCATTCTACCTGAGATAACAACTTCATATTCAAAACGAATTTTAATTTAATTAAAAGATCACTATACCCACCCAAAGATTCTATTTAAAGAAAAGAAATTGATTCAAAAATAGAAATCAACATAAAGAAAGAAAAAAGGAGTGAACCATGCTTACGTGGGCTATTATCTTTCTGATTATCGCAATTATCGCGGGTTTATTTGGATTTAGAGGTGTAGAAGGGGTCGCTATTCAAATCGCCAAGTTTCTCTTCTTCATCTTTGTCGTCCTTTTCATCATCTCTTTAATCCTCTTAATGACCAATTAAACATAATTCTTTCAGTGGCGTCCTTCAAACAGACGCCACTCCTTCAAACTAAAGATCATTTTAACTGCATATAATTCCTAATTAAAGTACATTATCTTCCATTCAAACTAGGAAATATATTATGTGCGCCGCACCCATTGGTCCAAATCAAATGATACAATTTGGCTCCGCTGAAGAAATAATCAACTCATTACAAAACCACCAGTACTTACAAGAGGGCGCCCAACTCCATCCCCATGTAGCTGAAATGGTCATTTTCGTCCCAAAACTTGCGAACAGCAAATTGGAAAAAGACCTAGCTACGATTGCTTCTAAAGTGTCCCATGCTGTGATGAGCCACTATCTTCCCGAGTTACAACGTTTTCAGATAGAGCCTGAAACATACAAAACTTTCTTAAGAGACAAAAACTTCCAGGAGTGGATCCCATTCGTAGATTTGATTGTTGCTCATAGCAACCTCTGGGCAAAAGTCATTTTCGAATCATTTCCCTAAGCTTTCGAGGCGGCCTTTTCTTCCACTGGTTGATCACTTGCTTGTTTCTTAGCTTTTGGATCGATCATTTCTGCAATTTGCTGATCGGTTAAAGATTCCACTGGCAAGCGTATAAGTGGAAGATAGCGGCTCTCTGTAACTGCAGGCCCATTTCCTTTAAATACGAGGCGCAGGCTTGCCTTTGCGGTTTCGGCGGTAGGAATACCAATAGGCTCGAACTGTCCATTCGGCATACTTATCCCTCCTTTTTCATAAGTCCAATCAATGTCCGCTAATTCTACATAACGATCAGGTGCGATGCCTAACTGTTTAGCAACAACGTTCTCATCGAATAATTTTTCCAATCTTTCGGGAGGTTCTTTGATTGTGCAGCGAGTCTTTGTTTTTTTTGATACGTTTAGTCTCATTATATTCGCCACTTTCGCAAATTCAAAACCGGGTTGATTGGGCGAATCGCTACCCTGCAGAGAAGAAAACTGAACCCCATTATTAGAAAGAGAGATTTTTTCGAGATCACACCTTACCTTATATTTGATCCCATGTTTTAGCAATTGCTGCACGAGGTTTCTTACTTTTTCATCTGTACCCAAATCAATTTCATATTCAAAATACTTCCTTGGCTTTTCCCCGGCTTCATTGACCAACACTGAAACAACCCGAGATCCTCCCCCTATGTCCCAAGAGGCCGCTGTATCAACCGGCAATGTATGCCCATCGAACTGAATCGTTTTTTTGTCTCCAATCATGCTTGCCATATAAACTCCGTTTTTAAAAGAGGAGACATACTAGGCTCGAGATCAAATTTAGCGCCAGAAAATTAGATAACGCATCTTCCAATCTTGACAAAGACAAAAATCGAGCTAAAATCACTAAATCTTTTTTATAAATAAGAAGGTTTTCTATGGCATCACCAATCAATCCCAACTCAAAATCTGACCTCATTCCGGCAAGCAATCCCCCATCCAATCCAGTTGCACAGCCACCAGCCCGTCCGGCAGTTCCGGCACCTCAGCTAACACCTCTAGAAGCTGAATTCAGAAGACTGCAGAGTGTATATGACAATTCGTATAACTATTCCCCTTCGTCTGCAAATTTCTCCGAACAAATGGCGGCTAGTCGTAAGGCTTATAATGCATTAGCTGCTTTTAAGAAAAAGCATCCGGAATTTGAAAATCAATTTCCCGAAAATAAAGCATCTAAAGATGACGATTGCAAAATGCAATAAATTCAAAACGAAGCTGTAGAAGAAGCTGCTGAAAGAGGCTCTTCGATTTTAGAATTTTTCACTAGCATAAACTCAAATTTAAACTTATACTTCATTCACGATCCCTCCGCGCCTTGATTCGGAGGGATATAAGCATCCTTTGCTAGGGCGATCCATGAAGTTGAGTTCTATCCTTTTGACCTCTCTCTATTTTTTCTCCGTTTGCGCTGAGACAAATCCCAATTTACCTCCGCCTCGGAGAATCACCTTTAGACACATCGAAAGTGGTGGAGTTGGATATGACAATGGTTATACAACGATTGAAGCCTTTATCAGCGCCGACCCAAACTCCTGGGCAGTGACTCCATTTTTAGATGGGAGAGGCCATGTTTTCGATGATGGAACTTGGGCGGCAAATGGTGGAGTTGGCTTGCGCGGCGAAATGGGAAAGAGGATTTATGGAATCAACGCCTACTACGACTATCGTGGAACAAAACATCTCCATTATAACCAAGCAAGCGTAGGGCTTGAGACGTTAGGCGCCTTCATTGATGCGCGCATCAACGGCTATTTACCTTTTGGAAGAAAGATGTCCTCTCCCTACGACACGGAGTTTGGCTACTTTTCGGGCCACTCTCTTTTCTTATCGCAAAAAGTTGAATTTGCGATGAAAGGACTCGACGCAGAAGTGGGTTTCCATTTTGGAAATTGCGATTCCTGGAATTTTCAGGCAAATGCGGGACCTTACTATTTTCACGGCTATAAAGGGCCGAACGCCTGGGGAGGAAAAATCAGGGCCAGCGCAAGCTACCAAGATCGGGTGACCTTCGAAGTCATTGAATCTTACGACAATGTTTTTCATAACAAGTTCCAAGGCCAAATCGCATTTTCTATTCCGCTAGGACGAAAGACAGACGAAGTGCGAAGAGAACAAATGTATTGCAGAAGAATTCAGCCGGTAGCGAGAAACGAAATTGTCGTTATCAGCCATAAACACCGATATCCAGTGGCCATCAATCCGCTCACTCAATCGCCTTTCTTTTTCGTATTTGTTGACAATACCAGCTCTTCCGAAGGAACGTTTGAAAGTCCCTATCCTTCTCTCTTGCTTGCTCAAGACAACTCTTCGCCCAATCAAATCATCTATACCTTCCCTGGGGACGGCACGACGAGCAACATGGATCAAGGGATTACCTTACAAGCCAGTCAAAGATTTTGGGGCTCAGGTGTAGCTCATCATTTGCAAACAGAGCAAGGCTCGATCACCGTCCCTAAGCTGAGTGCAACCGCTCCCCAGGTCACAAATATCAATCTTTTAGGAGCTGGCGCCACTCTTTCTACCCATAACGAAATCAGCGGAATTACCTTCATTGAAACAAGCGGCCACGCCATTAGCGGAACAAACCCCATAGAATTTAATCTATCTGCCTGTACCTTTATAGCCTGTGGTCAAGGCGACCTTGGACTGTATCCCGTTTTTTTACAAGCTAGCACCCCTTTATCCACAACGATTGTCGATAATATTTTTACAGAGAATACCGACGGAGGGGTAATCATTGATCTTCTTACTGGGGCCTCCTCTACAAAAGTCACCATAACCAACAACCAAGCCTATCATAATTTCGCGAACAGTGGGGCTGTTGGCTTATTTAATATCGAAGCCTTGAATCCTGTAGGTACTTGCGAACTAACTGTTAGCAATAACATTCTCCAGAATAATGAATGCGGCCTCTGCAACATTACCGATTTTAATTCTCCTCACGATGGTTCTTACGAGTCTTTCGAAGGCACTTTTATTGAAAATACCTGTACAGGAAGTACACAGTCACAAGCTATTTTCTTTGGAACTAACGCAACCAATTGTACATTGAACATCCATGACAACGATCTTTCTAACAACAGTCACGGAAGTGTTTATGTACAAGCCGGCTCCGATGGGACCCAAAAAATCAACAACGCAATAATTGTGATTGATTCAAACCAATTAAATAATGGAGGAAACGCAGGAGATTCAATTAACATAAACCCTTATTCCGACAACCTTTCCATTACAATCACAAACAATTCGATAAACAACAACCTAGGATCTGGCTATTCTTCCTTTCTTCAGCAGCCAAGTATGACACCCGGTCCCATTACAACCCTGTATATTGCTAACAATGTGATCAGTAATAATCAAAATATGCAGTCCAATGCCTCTGGTGGTATTTCAATGGACGGATTCCAATCCATCTCAGCAATCATAGAAAACAATACGCTGAGCAATAATGCACAAGGAAACTCCATTGGAAAAAATGGCAGTTCTTTCCTAGCTCCTGACACCTCCACAGTCACCTTTACAAACAACCAATTAAGCGAAGGCGATACCTTCGAATTTGATTTTTATGGAGATGCGCCTGAAACAGGATGCCTCACGATTACCGGCAATACAAGTACTCTTGCAATGGATCCCACTTACATATTTACGAAGGCTAGCACGGGTGATTGTTTGATCGTTCCTTGCGATTACGCGACAGAAAACACAGGTGAATTTTCTGCGATGGACGCCATCCCAAGTCAAAACTGCTCGGGTACGCCATGTCCTTAATGAGTAGTCACTCAAAGATCAAAAGAGTGTTACTTTATAAGTAACACTTAATTTCGATTGAGATAATTACCAGCCTCTTGGAGGGCTCCGACGGCAGCTATCACTGCTAGGGTCGGTCCGAGCGGCGTTCCCATAAAACACCCCAATCCAGCCGATGCACCAAGAAAAGAAGGCAGGCCTTCTCTGAGTAACTGGGCAGTATTAGGTTCTACTCCCTGTTTCTTAATATACAGGTGACGTAGAGCAATCGCAGTGATAGCAACTATTCCGAGAAACGCACCCCCTGCTAATAAACCCAAACCTACCGGGAAAGCAAAACTAGCGCCTATGAGAAGGCCCCAAGTCAAAATAATTCCCACTGCACTTCCAACCAAGAAAGAGCCGGCAGCGGAAGATACACCGGCAGCTGCTTCTAAAAAATATGCTTTAGATCGAAGAGGGTGATCATGAGGGAGATCTGCATAAGGAACTCTTTTCTCAACTGAATCACTCTTTTGAGCAGAGGTTTCTGAATAGAGATCAGATTGAATAAAATTTTTACCAGCATCTACTTGAATTGAAGTCGACATACCATTCCCTTTTTTTCGAAATAATAAGCCAACTTAATTATAAAAAACACAATTTTAATTAAATTAAAACAAAATCATTTTTAATTAAAATTTAAATTATTCATTTAGATAATAAAAGTATTATTATTGCATTGATTAATAGAAACAGGCTCAGAGATTGACTCTTAATGAGCAGCTACTAAAAGATCAAAAAAAGTGTTACTTTATAAGTAACACTTAGTTTCGCTCGACATGATTACCGAGCGCTTGGAGGGCTCCGATAGCACCTACTACAGCTACAAACGGTCCGAGCGGCGTTCCCATAACCAAACCTAACCCAGCCGATGCACCAAATAATAAAGGGGTTTGTCCTTTGAGTAACTGAGCTGTATTAGGTTCTACTCCCTGTTTCTTAATATACAGGTGACGTAGAGCAATCGCAGTGATAGCAACCATCCCGAGAAACGCTCCCCCTGCTAATATACCCAAACCAATCGGGAAAGCAATACTAGCGCCGATGAGAAGACCCCAAGTCAAAATAATTCCTACCGCGCTTCCCGTCAAGAAAGAGCCAGCAACGGAGGAACCAAAGGCAGCTGATTCTAAAAAATTTGCTTTAGATCGAAGGGGGTGATCAAGAGGGAGATCTGCATAAGGAATCCTCTTCTCAACTGAATCACTCTTTTGAGCAGAGGTTTCTGAATAAAGATCAGATCGAATGAAATTTTTACCCGCATCTGCATGAATTGAAGTTGACATACCACTCTCCTTTTCATGAAATTATAAACCAAATTAATTACAAAATCCACCATTTTAATTAAATTAAAAAAACAACAAAAATAGTTAATTACAAATTTGCATATAAAAAAATATTTTATATATATTCACCAGTACTAAATCGAACTTCGTGAACTCCACGAGCCTTCTAGGGGCTTATAGTTAGCAGACCCTAAAAACGTACAGATTTACTTCTTTTTCAAAGATTTCAACATCCCGTCGTCGGCCGTAGCTTCGTAATAAATCATCAGGCCAATAATAGCTGAAGTATATCCCAACCAAAAACCTCCTGAAGAGCTCTGTTTTCTTTCGTTTCGAATTTCTACTAATTCTTTGTGGATTGAATTTAAGCTCCGGATTATTTCCTTCTGATCATTGAGATTCGTAATTTTATCAACTAACGCTTTAAATTTTGGATCGGGATTGCTCAATGTAGAGAAGCGATGAATCCCATTCCTCTGTAGAGTTTTTGCAACACATGCAATAGATTTTGTTGGCGCACAAAAAGATAACCCTTGTCGAATGATCGCCGTCATATAAATTCTCCACCTAAATTATGAAAGCAAACAGTAAACCATAAAAAAAAATTTTAGCAAAATCGAATTTAGCCAAAGACCCAGAAGTAATCAGAACTTTTTTGGGGAAAAAGCTTCGAGGCAATATACCTTATTTTTCCCATAAATTGCGTCTTGAAATTGCTGCAAAGTGATGAAATCTGATCAGAGCTGTTTAAGAGCTATATCGACTACGCCGTTGGGCGCGAACTGCGCGATAAAATACTGGTACATCTGCTCTCGATCTTTTGAGTTTAGTAGGACCCCTTCGCTATAGACAGCCATGTCTTCTACAATCCGCTCGAATCGATAATAAGCTAGAATTTTTCTATCTACGAAGACATTTCCATAACCTTCATAAAATAAGGCTTCCTCTCCCGGCTGATTCCAAATATTGCTGACTCCCCCGCCAATAAACATCAAATCTCTTTCTTTAGGCGCTAAAATCGGATCATCCCAATCGACAATATAAAAAGCGCCGTGCTTGCTGAAAAGAACATTCCCCCCATGGAAATCTGAATGACAGAGAACATATTCCATCGGCTGATTGCGCAATTCTTGGCTGAGCTTCTCAGCAGAATTCACAATTTTCTCAATCTGTGTTCTCTGTTCGATGAAGAATTTCTTAAATTTAATTCCGATCTCATCCTGATCTAATAAATCATCGATTTGCAAACAGAAGGCCCGCACGAGCTCTCTCCATTTAGGAGAAAAATCTTCGCGACGCATACGACGTTGAATTGTTTCAGGAACTTTTAAAGAGTGAATTTGTCTCAGTAGTTTACCGAGCTGAATCCACTGCAGCTGAGTGAGAGGCTGAACAAAACCATTTTGCCCTTCGACAAATGGGTAAACAATCACGGTAAGATCGCCCATTTTTTGGGTTAAATTCCCTTGCATGGTTTTGACCGGGAAAATGATTTCTCTTATACCTGCTGTTCGTAACAGCTCCAAAATTGCAAAGTTTACCTCATTGAAAGGTCCATGCTTAACTTTGACAAAATAGGATGTTTGATCGATGCCTTGCACTTTGTAAATGGAGGCATTGGTATCCGCTCCACCCTGAAGAATATGAATCGTAGCAACATCGATCTGATAGTCTGTTTTTAAACAATTAAGAATGATTTGGCTAACTTCTGTCATGCGTCTAAGATAGGGTTTTGCTTTGCAAAAACCAATAGGAATGATCTGAAAGGAAAAGGGGCTTCTGCTTCAAGTCCGGACAAAAAACGCACTAGCTATGTCCTCACCGGTAAAAAAAGCCCTCATTTTCTCTTTTTTGCAGATGGTCGGGCGTAATCAGAACTTTTGACTGGAGAAAACTCAAGAAAAATTTAAAACACTGCTTCGCTTTTTAGAAAAGCCACAGGAGATCAATTCCATGAATCAGTTAGATAATCAACTCCCTATAACCCCCTCCCTCGCAACTTGAAAAAATCGGCGGAATTTTGCTCGAAAATATCCCGCCGACTGAACCTATTAAAAAAGCGCAAAAACGGATTAAGAAAAAAAATTAACGGTGCTTTCCATAAACTCTGCGACAGAATGTGGGTCCCTCGTTCCTGGAAATAGAATGCTCCATTTGAGCCTTTCTCATCTCATGCAAGACCTGATGGCATTTCACATTAACTCGGTAGCTTTTCAGGTTATCCTCAGGGCTCCTAATGCCGGGTTCATACTTCCCTAATTCATCGCAATTGTGTGTATTTTTTTGATCGATTAGGGCTTTTGCTACAGCGTCAATACGATCCATTTTATCATTCCATTTCTGGCATTCTT
Organism: Chlamydiota bacterium; assembly: GCA_048498835.1. Classification (GTDB taxonomy): domain Bacteria; phylum Chlamydiota; class Chlamydiia; order Chlamydiales; family SM23-39; genus CAITMJ01. The sequence goes on from JBEHXF010000046.1 coordinate 12,020, forward strand.
CAGTTGTTTGATAAGTGTCTTGGACAACCCCGAGGATTCCGATAAAAACTGCAGCAGCTACTAATTTTGGCTGTATTGACATTCTATTCCCCATATTTTCAATGTTTTTTCGTTCTTATTATGGTTTAGTTTCATTTTAAATAATACAACTAAAGCAATTGATACTACATTTAATCGTTATATCAAAATTAAAAAAATTCTACCGCTTGATTTTGATGGGTTAGAGGTTGTCTATCAGGGCAGCCGAACTCTCGACAAGCTAATCCTTTAAATTTTTTTTGAATCCTGGGGACGCCGGTGCGACCAAACGCCTTTGGGCAGGTGGCTCCATCGCTATGCAGCAAAAAACGTTCTCTGGACCTTTTCTCACTATCGCGCTGTCCCACGCTGATGAGCCGGTTCAACGTGAAGGGAGATGTTTTTTGCTTCAAAAAACCTTCCGAACCGGAAACATCGACTTTCACTTCGAGTCCGGACGCAATGCACGCAGGTGCATTGCTTCACCGACAAAAATGAAAAAGCCCCGCTAAAAGCGGGGCCATTTTTGCAGATGGGCGGACGGTTTCAGAACTTTTGACCTACAATCCTTCGGAAGACATGGAAATGGCGCATCCGTCTGAATCCGAAAGAACATAAGGCAATCTTACAAGATCAAATTGATTAATCCTTAAAAACAACCCTTCTTTAGTGGGGTAAAGCTGGTCGGGTTTTAGCCGAATATCGGAATCGGTCACTTCTTCGGCGCAATACTCTCTATTTTCCAAAATAAGACCGATTAAATGCTCATGATTCGTTACATCTACAGACTCTCCAAATACAAAACTTGTAGCACTTAGTGCATTCGATACTAAGAGGCATGCAATAAAAAGCAGGTATTTTCTCATGATTTTGTCTCCACTATATTAACAGCCTTCTTGGTTATTTTATCCAATTCAGATATCCGTTCTAACCTTTTATCGTGATCTTCAATCATTGCACTTATGGCATCATACATGCATTTTCCTCCCCCGACAATAAAAGAAACCCCAAATTTTCCGGTGAAAGTCGATCTGACTGTCAGGCATAGCACACCGCTGACAACAGATCCCACTCCATATAAAAAATCTCTCATCATTTTTCTTTGATGCGGATCAAAATTTGCGCCGTAATCCTGTCTTTGTCCAGAACGATATTCTCCACTACAATTTGCTGGTTCAGTCATAAGTCCACAGTCATAGCCATACTTCCGGTACCAGATAAAAAGCTCCTCCAACGTAGATAATGTCGCAGGTGACTCACCATTTTGTTGCGCGAGTTGGTAGGCATGTTTAAAAGTATAAAAGGCTTGTCTAGTCTGACCTCTTGATTGTAATTCAAAAGCCTTTTGCATTTCTTCAGCACAAGCTTTACGCTGCTCTTCAGAAGCTCGTGCATAGGTGGGAGATGAAATGAATAAAAACAAAAAAATCACAGCCAATTTGGCTAGCTTTTTGTAATTTGACTTCATAATCCCGAGGTGGTGATAAATTTTGTAATCAAATAAATTACAAGAAAGAGTCCGCCGACACTATAGTTGATGCCTACTCCCAATGATTTAATATCTCCCTTTTTTTTCCATTCCACTAAGGCCGTAATACCTTTTGGGAGCAAATAGGAAGTCGCCGTGACATACATAGCAACGAATAGCAAGATCTTAATTATACTTAAAAAATGAACGTTATCAAACAATTGATCCATAAACATTCCTAGAAAAATTGAGTTTTGACTTTAAAAATATTAAAGATTTTTTGTCCACAGAAAATGCAAGCTAATTGATCAAAAAAAAGAAGCAACATGATCAGTTTTTTTGCTTCGTAAAAACAGCAGAGGAAATTTGACCCACACTAGCGGCTTCCTTCACCAGCAAAAACGAAAAAGCCCCGCTAAAAGCGGGGCCATTTTTGCCGGTGACCGGACTCCTTTCGGCCGGGCAGCCCCTTGGGCTGTCCCGCGCACGAAAGCCAGTTCAGTC
>JBEHXF010000047.1:0-13813 GCA_048498835.1 Chlamydiota bacterium
CGATGCGGCCAAAGAGCCAATTGTGAAGAGGCGTGGGTAGACGGGTTCGGACGACGTCTCGATCTTGGAGAAGAGCCGTTAGAAAAGAGGGAATTTCGTCGAGGCTGCGCGGGCCTCCAAAGTTGACGAGAAGTGTTGTCATACGATGTAGTTTGGAATAATGCTTCAAAAAATTGCATCTATTTTTTAAACTCTGCACATGCGTGTAGTTCTCTATTTTTTCTTAAGTTTATTTTTGGTCTCTTGCAGCTGTGAAAGCTCGGCTCGCAGCGGTAAGCTTCGTATTGGAGTGGATCCATCTTGGGCGCCGCTGAATTTTGATGAATTGCAGCCGTATGTCAATGGCTATACGGAAGATGTTTTACTCGAAGTTTCGCGCTCAAGCGGTTTAGAGTTTGAAAAGGTGACTGCGAATTGGGATTCTTTACTCGAGGGAATGAGAAAAGGGCAGTATGACGCTGTTCTCACTTCGATGCCTGCGTATACTTTTAATTTAGCCAAATACGATTTCTCTCAAGATTTTCTTCAGTTAGGACCTGTCTTAATCACGACGCCAAGCGGTAAATATACCGAATTGCAACAACTTTCAGGTGAGCTTGTCGGCATTATTTCCGGCGATCCCGCTGTGCTTGTGTTGCAAAAATACCCCGAAGTGATCATCCGCAATTACAACTCGATTCCAGAACTTTTAGACGCGGTTGAAAACCAAGAAATCGAAGCAGCTGTCCTCGATCGGTTGCCCGCTGTCAATTATGTGAATGATCTGTATCAAGGGAAATTAAAAGTCGTTTCTGAGCCTCTCACCAGTGTTGGCCTGCATCTCATCGTTCCAAAAGGGAAGTCGGAAGAGCTCATTCGCTCCTTTAATAAGAGCTTGGAGCGTTTTGAAAAGAAAAAGACCCTGGTCGATCTTCAAAAGAAGTGGAATCTCGCTAGTTAGCGTAATCTTCAATGACGTGAATCAGAGACTTAGAGGGGGGCGCTTGCTTCTGAATAGGTTTTATCATTTCTTCCATAGCCTCTTGTATCTGTGAGGTAATTTGTTCTCGAGATTTTTGTGGGAGTGGCGCTTCTTCTTTTGCCTCAAGATAGTCGGCGTGAATCGCTGGTTCTTGGGTCAAAATCGTCGTTTGCTCGCTAATTGCGATCCAGTCGTGAATTTTATTCAGTACGCTATAAAAACTGTGAATCGAAACAGAAGCGAGCTTATCAACCCAGCGACCGCAAAAGCGTGTCTGGATGTAACTATGGATGAGGAGATTGCTTAAACGATGAAAGAAGATTTGTTCTTCTTCCAGCGTCTGCCCTGAATGTCCGTTTTCTTTATTTTCGGTGAGCAAGTAGGAGAGAAAGCCTCTAAAATAGAGGGGTAAAACTCGCTCAATATACTGCTCTTGATGTGCCGTAAAAAGGTGAGTCCCGATTAAATTCATCTGAAAATCGGCGATTTTTTTATTGATACCCTGAGCGACTCCTTCAATCGATGAATCAATCGTCCCTTTTACCCAGGTAAGAGGACGAGAGCATAAAACCTGTTCCAGTTCTTTGAATCTCTGTAGTTCTAGCGATTTATTCTGAAGAAAAAAAGCCGTTTTATGCAGTTTATGAATTTTTTGCCATTCTGAATTTGCGCTGAGTGAATCTGCATACTTGGGAAGCGCTCTTAGGAGAAAAGAGGTCCAATTGTCTGCATCTCCTATCCGTTGATAGAGTTCGTTTTTTAAAACGGTATCGAATCCAGCGGTAAGGAGTTTTTCATCGAAATAGAGCGCTGAACGGATTTGATTTTCAATCGCATCGTCGCTATAGCGCCTAAATATCTCTTTTAAAGCCACAGCGATAGACCATTTCATGGAGTCTGGACGCTTGCCCAATACTCCTTTTAGAAAAGGAATCAGACTATGAGATTGAAAAGCGGCATTTTGAAAGACCACTTTCATCAGTTTTACAGTGGCATTTAACGGAAAGCTAAGGAGGGGAATCGACGATTCGATCGAGATGCTCTGAAAAAACCGTCCTACGAGTTCATAACGGCTGCTCGCCACTGCATAACAGCTCTGTTTTTTCTCGGACCAAAATCGGGCTGTTTTATTCATGTAGCGCAAACCGAGAAAACCCCCTCCGATTGTACCGATAAAATGTCCCACTCTAGGAAGCATATCGACCGTGGAACCAAAATAGGCGGCGCTCAGAGCGACAACCGCAGTTGTAAGGGATGCCTTTTTAGCCGTTAACCAATAGCTAGTTACTGTGAGAGCGGTGAGAGGGATGATCAACCGAGGAAGTGATGCGGCTAAAGTAGAACCAACATACTGCCCCAAAGCAGCGCCTGCCAATGCACCAATCGATTCGGATACAATCGTGGCAGCGAGTTTTCCGACAATGGTGTTGCGAAGGGTAGAAAAGGGGAGGATCGCGTTCATAATAAAGGTGTTAGAGACTACTAAAAAGGAACTTAAATGTTAAGAAATGATTTTGCAACGGTCATGTTCGGCGTATTCTGCGCGAACACTGGCTAAGATTTTGGGATTCGGGGGACAAATTTGCAGTCCCCAGATATCATCAGCATAGTGACGGATCGATTCATCTGTTGAAAAAGGACCCATTCCTGCGATGTTATGCAGAGCAGTTTCTGCCCATTTCAGCGGTGTGAGATAGAGCGCTTCAGCTTTTTTCTGTGTTTCATAGTAAGAGCGAAAATCGCGCAATACACGAAATGGGTCGCTTTCGGTGAGAGTTTGGTGCAAAGCAGCAAAAGCTTTGGATTCGGCGGGAGTTTCGTCAAAGGGGCCATCTTTCAATGCGTCAACCGCTCTATGCAAAACATCATCTTTGAGGTAATAATCCCACGCCTTATAGGGAAGGGTATTTTCAGAGGCAGAAGCGCCAAATCCAAAAGGCCACCAGGGGTCTGTAATGGAGGCGCGCATCTCAATGTTCGCTCCATCATCGGTGCCGATAGTCAGTGCCCCATTCATCGTTAATTTCATATTTCCTGTGCCTGATGCTTCCCATCCGGCAGTAGAAATTTGCTCTGAGAGATCGGCTGCAGGTAAGATCATCTCCGCTTTCGTCACATTGTAATTTTCGACAAAGACAATGCCGAGTTTTTCTCTCACTTGAGGATCTTTATCAATTGTTCGAGCCAGCGCCGCAATTAAGAGAATGACCTGTTTTGCTCGTTCGTAACTCGGCGCAGCCTTTCCCGCGAAGATCGCGAGTCGTTGAATCGGGCGAGAGGAGGGATTTTCTTTCAGTTCTTGATAGAGTGCGATGAGATGTAGCGCATTGAGAAGTTGCCGCTTGTATTCATGGAAGCGCTTGGCTTGAATGTCAAAGAGAGCATCAGTGCTGAGCAAATGATGAGGCGGAACAGGCTTCCCTTTTCCATCTCGCAACGGGTTTTCATTGCGCAAATAGTCGAGCAACTCTTGTTTATTGACCTTTTTAATTTGAAGAAATTCCTCTTGCGATTTTAGGTCCGAAGCGAAGGGAGCCAATTTAGAAATTTGCCTAAAGTCGATGATCCAACCCCGGCCGATTCGCTGAGAGATAAAATCGGCAAGCAGGGGATTGGCATAGAGGAGCCATCTGCGCTGTGTAACGCCGTTTGTCACGCTTGTAAATTTCTCAGGCCAGATATCGTAAAAGTCGTTAAACACGCGACTTTTTAAGATTTCTCCATGCAGTTTTGCAACGCCATTGACTTTATGAGAGCCCAAAATAGCCAGATGAGCCATGCGTACTTGACCATTTTCGATGATGGAAAGTCGACGCACCTTTTCTTCGTCGTTTGGAAATTTTTCTCGAACCGTATTGCAGAACTGTTGGTTGAGCCGCTGGATGATATTATGCTGACGCGGAATCAACTCATGTAGACGTCTCTCGTTCCATTCTTCAAGCGCTTCACGTAAAATCGTATGGTTTGTATAGCTACACACTTGTTGGCAGGTTTCCCAGCTTTCAGCCCAGGTGAAGTCGTGATTTTTCATCAACGTCCGAACTAACTCAGCGATGATAAGAGCTGGATGGGTATCATTGATTTGGATTCTGACTTTGTCGCCAAAGTTGGAAAGATCCCCGTGAATGCGCCTGTGGCGGCGAATGATGTCATCAAGCGAAGCGGAGACGAGGAGAAATTCCTGTTTTAGACGAATCCGTTTTCCCATTTCAGTATTATCACTTGGATAAAGAACATCGGTGAGGGAGGTATTTTCCGCTGCCTGATCGAGAAGCCCAGCGTTGTAGCGCTGCAGCTGAAAGTTGCGAGGCGATTCTTTCGTCGACCAAAGACGGAGCGTCAGGACGGAAAAATTGCTCTTTTCCGAATAGCCGATGATCGGCGTGTCATAGGGAAGGGCTCGAACCTCTTCCATATCTTCTAACAGATAGATCTCTTCGCCATGTTTATTGGTGGCGGCAATGGGCCTGCCCCGGTAGCGAACCGTGACAGCGTGTGTATCGCGCCGCTGCTCCCACGGATTGACATTGAGGAGCCAGCAATCTGGCTTTTCCACCTGTTTGCCAGCCCAAATTTCCTGTTCGAAAATGCCATACTGGTAACGGAGGCCGTAGGCGCGTGCAGGATATTGCAGCGTTGCGAGCGAATCTAAAAAACAAGAGGCGAGTCGCCCCAAACCCCCATGTCCTAAGCCCGGATCGGGTTCGCAGGAGATCAGCTCGCTGAAATTGCGGTTCATCTTTTTCAAGACGGCCTTCACCAAATCTGATGCGCCGATATTCGTCAAATTATTGCCAGTGAGTCGACCTGGCAAATATTCCATCGAGAGGAAATAACCGATTCGGGTTTTGGAGTTTTGGATAGTATCGAGCGTCGCAGTCCAGTTGATCATCACCTCTTCGCGCAAGGCCGTACAAAAAGCTTGATAAAACTCTTCAATGGAGGCGTCTTCAGACGTACGTCCACTGGAGGTAATGATGAAATGGCGGATTTTTTGAGCCAAAACTTCGACTTGATATTCTAAATCATTCATAAGAATGACTTATAAATGAACCTATTCTAATAAATCTAGTTTCGCGATCTTTGGGTGCTTTTTGCCTATTTTTTTTGCTCAGATCGTCGTCTACCCTCTTTCGGGTATGCCTCCTCCTTCGCTAAAAAAATTGGCTAAAAACCACCACAAATCTCATCGAAAATCTTTATGAGAATAGATTCAGAGAAACGCGAATTGCAAAAGATAAAATGCGAGGATGCTTAAACCGGCGCAAAGGGGGATCGTGACGATCCAAGAGACGACGATTTCTTTCAGTGTCTGTAAATTGAGAGCCCTAATGCCGCGTGCCATTCCGACGCCGAAGACTGCGCCCACCAGCGCGTGGGTAGTCGAAATCGGCATTCCCAATTTCGAAGCGAGGAGAATCGTGAAAGAAGCGCCAAATTCGGCGCAAAAGCCGCGTGAGGGAGAAAGCTCAGTGATTTTTTTCCCAATTGTTTCAATGACGCGCCAACCCCATGTTGCAAGTCCCAATACGATGCCGCCACCACCGACCGCAAGGAGCCAAGAGGGAATTTGTGAATGGGTTTGCAGGGAATTGGTCTTTAAAATCCCTAGCACCGCTGCGACAGGGCCGATCGCATTCGCCACATCGTTCGCGCCGTGAGCGAAGGCGACCATGCACGCAGTCAGAATTTGGAGATAGACGAAGATTTTTTCGACTACCTGGTATTGTTCCGTCGATTGTGTATAACAGGTATTTTTCTTCACGACCTCATTGAGGCGTGTCACTTGCGCCAGCACATCAGAAATCTGTCCGCCATACTGTTCGTTCCGATTGGAAAGATGGACTCGCTGCATGTGATGCAGGGCTTTTTCTAAGCTGACCGATTGGTACGGATGGAAGCTGTCAGGAGGCGATTCTGTTGTTCCAGTCACGCGCAAGATAAGATAACGGCTTGCCCAAGCAATGACTCCTCCCAAGAGCGCAGATACGAGGAAAGCATAGTAAAAGGGCAAATCGAGATCGAGTTGCGCAAGTCCATGGTACGATAAGCTCAATCCGGAGACGGTGAAGCAGCAAAAAACCAACCAGGGAGCCAATTTATGGGTTGCTTCGATCGGATTGAGAGCAAATAAGATTTTCTTTTGGATCAGTAAAAAGAGTCCATGAGCCACCAGTCCACTCAATAAAGGAGATAACACCCAGCTTGCGGCGATTCCGCTCACTTCGCCCCAGTGAACGGCATCCACTCCACCAATAACAGCGCCAAAGCCGATGACGGCTCCCACAATCGCGTGGGTGGTCGATACGGGAAGGCCGAAATAAGAAGCTAACTGCAGGAGTACGCCCGTCGCTAAAAGCGAGCCCATCATACCCATGACAAATATTTCTGGGCTACCCTCGAAGATCATCGGGGAAACAATGCCGTGTTGGATGGTTTCAGAGACGGACGATCCGACAAAGAAGGCGCCTGCGAACTCTAAAATCGCTGCCAAAATGACGGCGCGGCGCAAGGTCAGCGCTTTAGAGCCGACCGAGGTTCCCATCGCGTTGGCTACATCGTTGGCACCGATGTTCCAGGCCATGTAAAAGCCTAATAGCAAAGTGACAACTAAAGTCCAGCTCATTTCAACTCGAGCAGCATGCGGATTCGATTCCCCAGTTGTTCACACAGTTCTGCTAGCTTCCCAATTTCTTCAATCAGACGGAGCGTTAAATGAAAAGCAGGGTAGGGCATCCCTTCGCCACTTCCATAGAGAATCTTGAGAACAGTCGTTTTTTGCGTATCGATTTCGTATTCAAGGAAGGCGATCTGTTCGACCATCCCTTTCACTTTTTCCGCTTCGATGCCACCAAACGAACTCTCCAGCAATTCATCCAATTCCTTGATGATCTGCCTTCCAAGCCAAAAAGTTTCAATCGTTTTTTCTCCGAGCGTTTTAAAGCCGCCCCTGACCTTTTCAGGTAATTCCAGCTTTCGCATCGCAGCCAAAAAGGCAATCGCTTCCGCTTGATCGGCTACCTTGTCCTGCAAGGACAAAATGTCCAACAGGGCGCTTCGATCGACGGGTAAAAATAAACTCTTTGGAAGGTGATTTCGAATATCGTTTTTGGTGAGATCGGCTTCGTGTTCAAGCTCGGAAATGATCTTTGCTATCCGATCGATAGCCGGGAGGTTTTCCTCCAACACAGCATCAAACAGAGCGGGCAGTTGCCCGACGCACTTGGCCACCCGATCCATGTGTGTCTGGAGGGGGGCAAACGGTGACTTTCCGAATAATCTCGCAATGGTCAACATATTACAGAAAGATTCTACACAGGAAAAGAATATTAGATAAGAGAAAAGGAAGGGAAATCTCCCGACCGTCTGTTATCTTTTATTTATTCTTTCTCTGCAAAAAGGAGATCCATTTCGCGGGGGGTGAGGGGGCGATAGGAACCGATGGGGAGAGTGCCGAGCGTGAGAGAGCCGATGCGGACGCGGCGAAGCTCGAGAACTTTTAGGCCGGCGCGCTCGGTGATGATGCGCACTTCGTGTTTCCGTCCCTCTTTCACGCAGATTCGGAATGTTCCTCGGCGCACTTTGTGCACGGAGACAGGGCGAACCCACTTGTTATCGACGCGGGCGCCTTGAGAGAGTGTCTCGAGGTACTCCGGTGTGATTTCATGAGAAGTTTTAACAATATATTCTTTGATGATGTTAGAAGAGGGGTGGATCACTTGATTGGCAAAATGGCCATCATTTGTGACGAGGATCAGCCCTTCTGTATCTCGGTCCAGGCGTCCTACGGTAAACAGGCGCGCTTCAGCACCTTCAAAGAGATCGAGTACAATTTTTTTTCTGCCGACTCGAGCGTTTGAGCAAATATAGCCGGTTGGCTTATTGAGCATGTAGTAAACTTTTTTTTCCTCGGCTTGGACATAGGCTTCATCAACCATGATTTTATCGAGGGTCCAGTCAACCAGAGTCTGGGGGACTTTAACGGTCTTTCCGTTGACTTTGACGCGTCCTTCGAAGATGATTTCTTCGCAGGCTCTTCTCGAGGCGATGCCAGCAGCGGCAAGGGCTTTGCTCAATCTTTTCTTTTCCATAGTGCCAGAAAGTATACAGTAGGGTTTTATTTCAGGGAATGAAACATTTTGATAGAATGCTTACGAAATGGGTAGGGTTATGAGTTCAAAATTGATCTTGATGCGACATGGTCAGTCTGTGTGGAATAAAAAAAATCTTTTCACAGGCTGGGTCGATATTCCGTTGAGTGAAGAAGGAATTCGGGAATCGGTTGAAGGGGGTAAAAAAATCGCCTCTATTCCCATCGACATCGCCTATACCTCGACCCTTATCCGCGCTCACATGACCCTAACTTTAGCGCTCCTTCATCACGAAAGCGGCAAAATCCCCGCCTTCCAACACCCAGGGCAGGGAAAGCTCGAAAGCTGGAGCCAAGTGTATAGTGAAACAGCGAAAGAGTCGCTACTGCCCGTCTACACTGCCTGGGAATTAAATGAGCGGATGTATGGCAAGCTACAAGGCTTAAACAAGGCAGAAACAGCTAAAAAGTATGGAGATGAACAGGTGCATGTTTGGCGCCGCAGCTTCGACGTTGCTCCTCCGGAAGGAGAGAGCCTTGAAATGACCGCAGCCCGAACCATTCCCTATTTTCAAAAAAATATTATACCCCATCTCGAAAGAGGGCAGAATGTATTCATTGCTGCGCACGGCAATTCTCTCCGCTCGATTTTGATGTACATGAAGAATTTAAGTCCTGAGGAAGTGACCCGCTTAGAACTCGCTACCGGCAATCCGCTCATCTATACCTACGATCGAGGCAAATGGTCTACCTAGATAACCACACTTCTACAAAACCTTGCGGCTCCGCCTTAGATATGCTCAAAGAAGAGTATGCAGGCTCATTGGAATCGCGCTATCAACGGTTATATGATCTGGTCGGTGCTGATGCAAAGGACACCTTTGTTTTCACCTCATCTGGCGCAGAAGCGATCAATCAGGTCCATTGGAGCGCCTTTTTAGAAATCGCGCGCAAAGAGGGCAAGTGCCACTTCATCACCTCGGCAATTGAAGACGCCCCAACTGTCCAATCATTAAAACGACTGGAAGATCTGGGATGTTTTGTCAAAATCGCACCTGTCGACCCACAGGGAAAGATCGATGTAGCCAAGCTCGCTGAACTGATTGGCCCGCGCACAGCCATGATCTCAATCGGTTGGGTCCAAGGCTTAACCGGCGTTGTCCAACCAGTTGAAGAAATCGCCGCTTTGGCAAAGGAAAAGGGCGTATTGCTCCACGTCGATGCGACGTATGCGCTCGGGAAGGTTTACTGTTCCTTTCAAGATTTTGACTATCTCACTTTTGCAGGCGATCGGATCCATTCTGTGATAGGTTCCGGCGGTCTATTTGCAAAAGCTGGGCGCCCCCTAGTTCCTCTTATCGTCGGTGGGGGAGAACAGACCGGTTTACGTGGCGGCCCATTGGATCTACCCTCTTTTCTCGCTCTGTCTGCAGCGGCAAGCCAAGCTTCCCTCTCACAAGACTTAATGAGTTTAGAAGTGGCTCGTCTGCGCGATCACTTCGAAGCCTCTCTTCCTGAGGCAAAGCCCCTTTTCCAAGACACTCTTCGCGTGCCCAATGTATCGGTCCTTTGCTTCCCTGGGGTTCACTCTGAAATGCTCCTTTATTCGCTCCAACGCAAAGGCCTTGCTGCAACGATTGGTGGCACCTACGCGCCTCATCTCAAGCGAGTCCTCGCCGCTTCGGGCATCGATGAACAAACGGCAATCAGCTTTGCTCTTAGCCGCTATACGACTCAAGCTGAGATCGATCGAGCCGTCATTCTCATTCGTGAAACCATTCACTCTCTCAAAGCGCTGACAGAGGATCTCGTATGTCCCTAGCCAAATTGATCCAGCCCCCACTTCTCGAACAGTGCAGCAAAAAGCTCCGAGAAAAAATCGACAAACCCCGTTTTGTCGGCTACTTCACCGTCAAAGGAGCCGAAGAGCGGCACATGCGTCTCGTCACAGGAAAAGAGGGGATGCTCTGTCTTTATTGGTTGGTCGATGAGGCCGATGGGATTATTTCCGATGCCAAGTTCCAAGCATTTGGCCCACCCGCTCTCGTAGCGGTTGGCGAAATCGTCAGTGAACTTGCCTTGCGCAAAAATTATGACCAAGTCTCTCGCCTCAGCGCCGATCTCATCGATCAACATGTGCGCGACCAAAAAGATAAGCCAGCCTTTCCAAAAGAGTTTTTCTCCGCTTTAAACCAAGCGATATCGGCCATCGACCGAGCGGTTTATCAATGCCTCGATATTCCCTTTGCCGCAACACACGATATCACGCCCATCGAGCATGATTTTGGCGAAATTCCAGGCGGCATCCCCGGTTGGGAGCAATTCCCAACAGAACAAAAGCGGAAAATCATCGAAGAGGTGGTGGATAAAGAAATTCGGCCCTACGTTGAACTGGATGCAGGGGGAGTGAAGATTGTCCAATTTGAGAACGACCGAGAGATTACGATCGCTTATGAAGGCTCTTGTACAACCTGTCATTCGTCGACTGGATCGACTCTGACCGCCATTCAGAAAATATTAAAGGCCCGGGTTCACCCGAGCCTTACGGTTGTTCCTAGCCTTTAACGGTTAGGAAAATACTTCTTTTTCATCGCTTTGTAACCGTGGAGCTCTTGTTCCACATACATTTGATTGACTCGGGCAAACTCTCGTCTATAGCCGATCTCTTTTTGAGTTTCATAAAAATCAATCATGTCGAGAAGAGCAGGGGAGAAGTGAGTCCCTTGCACAAGAGTTTTTGCAATCACATCAAACGAGCCGAATGCTTTTGATAGCTTATTGGTTGTAAACGTCATTTGAGGGCCAATGTGGCTGGCATCTTCTCTACAGCAAGACCACCAAGGGCGCTCGCTCACGTATTTATGGACCTTACCTCGAATCTTCGGACTATTACCCGCAACAGCTAGATCGCGCTCAGAGAGGTTAAAATCCACCGAAGAAGTGTTGTATTCTTCGAGAGCTCTTGTGATAGCAGCTTCATCACTGAGAAGCGCCAGTTCCGGAGTTATTGCATCGGTTGGAAGCTTATACCCCTTCTTTAAGAAGGGAAGTTTTTCACGGAAATGCGATTGCATGCCTTGAACTTTCCAATATACATCAGTCAGGCGCTCTTTAAACCAGCTTAAGCGGTTATAGGCGAAAGAATTTCGATACAAACTATTTAAAACAGTGTTGGTAAATTGAATCGTTGATCCAAATATATTTCGATCGATTTCCCAGAGTAAGCCGATTCTACCTTTACTCTCTTTCCACGAAAACTCTTTGTCTTGTATTATTGCTTTCGTTGCATTGTGCACATCCCGTCCCAAAACGGCTTTGAGCATTCCTTCTCTTTCGCTATCAAAAATGCTGCGCATCGCAATAAAGGTTGGATCGGTTGAGAAACTTCCTTTCAATTTCGCGACATCGTTAGCTGAAATCGCATCGATGTGGGAGAAGAGCCTCAAGAGCTGATTTTGATCCAGGGCTATCAGTTCTCCTTTTGCATGGGCATTGAGAAGAGCTTGCATGACGAGGAGGGCTTGGGCGCGGCTTGTCGCAGCGGTTCGGATTCTCTCTTCATTTGGCTTTTTATTGCTTAGAGCGTGTCCATCGAATCCCTTCGTTAATTTAGCGACATACTGACCTGTTTTATCAAAGATAACCCGCTGTCTATCGCCGAAATCAATCTCATCGGTTTTCTCTATACTGGCAGTTACCGGAATTTGGTAGAGAAGGATCGAGCCTTTTTCATCTGGAATGAGCTTCCCATTTTCGATCTTAGCGCGGACGATCGGATAGAGAGTAAGTGCTCCGCCAGCCTCTTCGACAACTTTGGTCTTCGAAAAGAACGATTTTTGAATTGATCCCTGCTTTGTTTCTTTTCCATCAAAGAGGGAACGAATGGCTTCCGGAGTAATGAGTCCTTTAGCACAAGCCAGTTGGTCGGCAGGGACTTCTGCGTAGATGAAATTCCCTTCCGCTTTGAGCAGATTCCCACCATCATGAATGCAGATCGTCTGGTCGAGTGCTGAAAAGGTTGGTGGATGAATCTTATTTTGTTTCGCCATATTGATTAGGCTCTGGCAAGTTCTTGTAAGAACGCTCAACGTATTCTTGTGACGGATTGCCTGATCTAAAGCGTTAGCGATAGAAGTGGTGGTATGGCCCTCTTTCTTCAGTTTTACGATTTCAGCTAAGAGATTGACAATGGTTTGGCCTTCTTTCAATGCAGCTTTAGGATTTGATTCAATTTGAGCTAATTTAGCTGTTGTTAGATCGATGAGTTTTGAGGCATCGCAAAGAAGTCTCGCTTTAGCAACCTTTACATCAATATTTAAGTCTTTAGCCATCTTTTGGGCTTCTGCATCTAAATTTTCAGACTTTTGAAATAATTTGGTCCGCGCCAGGACTAATCGGCACGTCTCTGCATCGTCGGTCATTTGCTGCATCGCATAGTTCGCTTCTGATAAGACCCCTAACGCATACTTGGCAATACGGATCTCTTCCGGAGTTTGGAGCGAGGTAAAGTCAATTGTCGGAATCTCGTAACTTGGCTGAACTGGTTGAGCAGCAGGCTTACGGGGAAATACTCGGCCCCAAAGCGAAGAAAATAGCCCGGGTTTTGCTTCCTGTTGACAGGGAGCGGATGAAGTAAACCAGCTGGTAGCGCCAGCAACCCAATGCAAAGGATTGAATGTAGAAGCGTTCATATATTATCTCTCTTATTATGATTATTAAGAGATAATTATATCAAATTCCTTCTATTAAGTGAATTATATAAGTAATTTTTATTATGTTTTAATATCTCCAGCGTAAATAGCGTGAATAGACTTATCTGGTAATAAAATATTTAATTGTCCGTCATTGGTAAGCGAATGGCAAATGCCTTCCCAGACCTTTTTTCCGTCAAAGCATCGAATCTGTTGACCCTTATAGGCTAATAGATGATCGAAAATCGCTCGGAAAGGGGCAAAACCCTCTTGTTTAAAACGGGATAGATCGCTCAGAAATTGTTTTTTTAGTTTCTCTAAAAAGACTTTCCGATCCCAAATTCGTCCCGTCTCAGTCTTCAGTGAGGTCGCGGGCTGATCGATCTGGTCGAGATCATCTATCTCCATATTGACATTGATGCCAATCCCTAAAAACACATCGACCATTTTTTCTGAAAAGGCCGTTTCACACAAAATACCAGCTAACTTTTTTCCACTGAGCTGCACATCATTGGGCCATTTAATTTTGGGATGGAACCCCTCTTGAATCAAAACAGAGGCGAGACTTGCCGCCATGACTTGACCAAGCGAAACCAAATGCAAGGTATTAATCGGCAGCCGAAAATAGAAAGTGACATACAGATTCACTCCTTTCGGAGAAATCCATTTTCGTTGAAATCGGCCGAGTCCTGCTGTTTGTTCGTCAGCGACGATGCATGTAATTTTTTTCTGATCAAAGCTTTTTGCATGCTGCCGCGCATACGTGTTGGTCGAATCAATCAAATCTAAATGAATTTCATCCATATTTTCCCCAGTTTAAAACACACTCAACAATTCGTGCCCGTGCCCGTGCCCGTGCCCGTGTGCGTGCCCGTGCCCGAATTTAGCGAGCTTTGAGACATTTTTGTTAACATAGAAACGATCCGCAACAACAGCAGCCGACTCTCTGCATAACGTTTCTCATCAAGCATTCGTGCCCGTGCCCGTGTGCGTGCCCGTGCCCGAATTTAGCGAGCTTTGAGACATTTTTGTTAACATAGAAACGATCCGCAACAACAGCAGCCGACTCTC
>JBEHXF010000048.1:0-12958 GCA_048498835.1 Chlamydiota bacterium
TGGGATTCGAACCCACGAAACGCTTACACGTTTACACGCTTTCCAAGCGTGCTCCTTAAGCCACTCGGACACTCCTCCGCATTAAGGATTTGAGAGATTCTAACGGAGCCTCTTATTTAGATACAAGCTTGCAAGTAAAAGTCGGACAAGAGATAGTGGATGGGAAAAGTCCTACCATGCATTTAAAAAAAATACTCCCATTTTTGATCCTCCTTTTAGCGGCCTGCTCCGGTATGAAAAAGCCGGCGAGCGAACCGAAAAAGCCGCTTATTTTAGTCAGCATCGCCCCCTATCAAATGATGGTTCAGCGAGTCGCCGGGGAGAATTTTGCGGTCGAAACCGTCGTCCCGCCGAATGCCAACCCCCACTCTTACGAACCGACCTCAAGACAAGTATCTGGACTAAACAAAGGGCGAGTCTGGTTTCAAATCGGTGAACCGTTCGAACAAAAATTAAAGCCCCTGCTTCCGCAGACGAAGACCATTGACTTGAGAGAGGGCGTCTCAATGATCGGCAACGAGAATCACCATTGCGAATCTTGTGGACACGATCACTTAGATAGACATATTTGGCTCAGCCCAAAACAGGCTCTATTACAAGTCGATCTAATTGCTAAAACGTTGGCTGAGCAATTTCCAGCTGATGCAGAAGGAATTCAAGAGCGAGCTGCGCTCCTGCGGGCCGACTTGGAAAGGTTAGATCGCGACATTGCGGCTATTTTGACCGGTGTAAATGCTCGATCCTTTTTAGTCTCTCATCCCGCCTTTGCCTATTTTTGTCGCGATTACGACTTGCAACAGCTATCGGTCGAACAAGAAGGAAAAGATCCCCGACCGAAAGAACTCGAAGCTGTCTATCAATCTGCGATGCAAAGTCAAGCCGAAGTGGCCATTGCATTGCCACAACACAATAATAAGGGCGCGCAACTCATCGCTGAAAAATTGCGTATCCCGGTTCGAATGATTGATCCCTACTCGAGCGAATACTTTGACATGATGTTGCAACTAGCCGGATCAATTGCACACCCCTATCAAACCAATGAATAAAAAAGCGGTAGAATGGAAGGAAGTACTATTTGCCTATGATGGGCATGTCGTGCTTCGTCCCAGCTCTTTTACAATACCGCAAGGAATTTGCGCTGGAATCATGGGTCCCAATGGCGGCGGCAAAACAACCATGCTCAAATTGTTGATGGGTTTTTTAAAGCCGCAAAGTGGCTCCATTCGGGTGGAGGGAAAACTTCCGTGCGAAGCGCGGCATCTCATCAGTTATGTCCCCCAATTTTTACGCGCAGACAGGGACTTTCCCATTACGCTTGAAGAAATCATCTTGTTGGGCTGTCTTTCTGATCCAAAAAAAGAAGAGCACGCTGAAAAATGGATGGATCGGCTCGGTCTACTTCCCCATCGACACAAATCTTTCGGCTCGCTTTCAGGCGGCCTTGCGCAAAGAACACTCGTCGCACGCGCTCTGATCTCGGAACCGGAAATTTTACTTCTCGATGAGCCGACTGCAAGCATTGATCCGCCATCAGCCGCTGTGATTTTTGAACTGATCCAATCACTCAAAGGGAAAAAGACTGTTTTACTGGTGACGCACGACATCAAAACCATCATCGAACGAGTGGATCAAATCATCTGCGTACAAGGGACGATCAGCACCTACAAACCCAACGAAGTGTGCGAACACTTTGCTCTCGGCTTGTATCATACGCCCTTACTCGATCTGCCACCGAATCATTTGGATTAGCATGTTTATTACGGCGCTTTTCGAAAATCCCTTTCTTCAAATGGCTTTGTGGGCGGGACTGTTAGCCTCGATTTCGTCGGGCATTATCGGCACCTATGTCGTCGTGAAGAGAATCGCCTTTATCGCAGGGAGCATCTCCCATTCGATTTTAGGTGGCATGGGACTATTTTTATGGATCCAGCGCTCCTATGATCTGCCTTGGTTCCATCCGATGATTGGCGCATTTTTAGCGGCCATTGGCTCGGCTCTTCTCCTCGGCTGGATTCAACTCCGATATAAACAGAGAGAAGATGCTCTCATTGCCGCCCTCTGGTCTACGGGAATGGCTATCGGCGTGATTTTTATTTCGCTGACTCCCGGCTCGAACGTCGAGTTAATGAATTTTTTATTTGGCAATATTTTATGGGTCTCTTCGATGGACCTCTTATCGCTGCTCGCCCTCGACCTACTCGTATTGACGATCGTTGGATTCTACTACCGTCGCTTCCTCGCCCTCTGCTTCGATGAGGAACAGGCCGCTTTGCAGGGAGTCGCCGTCCAGAGACTGTATTTGCTACTGCTCTGCCTGGTAGCCGTTTCCATCGTTCTGCTGATCCAAATCATCGGAACGATCTTAGTGCTCGCTCTTTTGACCATTCCTGCTACGTTGGCAGGCCTTTTTACAGCTCGACTTCGGCCCATGATGCTGATCGCCTGCCTCTTAAGTGGCCTATTCAGCTTAGCTGGACTAGGAGCCGCCTATGAATTAAATTGGCCCCCCGGCGCTACGATTGCCCTGCTGGCCGCAGTCGCTTATCTCGGCACTTTAGCCCTAAAACGAAAAAATTAAACCCATTTCGTTGACACAAGGTCCCCTTATCCGTTATGATGGCTGCCAAAAAATTTGCCTTTTCCGGAGGAAGAATGTACGCGATTATTGAAACCGGTGGAAAACAGTACCGAGTAGAAGAAGGTGACGAACTCGATGTCGAGCTGTTGGAAACTGATACGAACTTTAAATTTGAAAAAGTCTTGCTCGTCCACGACGGCAAAGGCGCTAAAATCGGCGCTCCCTACTTGAACACCTGCGCAGTCCATGCTGAAGTCATTGGCGAAACAAAGGGTCCTAAAGTGATCGCCTTCAAATACAAGCGCTGCAAAAACTACCGCCGTTTAGTAGGCCACCGCCAGAAATATTCTCGCGTGAAAATTACGAAAATCGCAGCAGCGTAAAGGAATTCTCGAATGGCAACAAAAAAAGGTCAGGGCTCAACCCGTAACGGTCGCGACTCACGCTCTCAGCGTCTTGGCATTAAAGCAACCATGGGTCAATTCGTCACAGCCGGCAGCATTCTCGTGCGCCAGTGCGGAACGAAGTGGCACGCGGACAAAAACGTAGGCATCGGCCGAGACTATACTCTCTTCGCTTTGACGGACGGAGTGGTCTCTTATCGCAAAGCCGATAAGACCTACGTCTCCATCCTGCCGCAAACGGCTTAACTAAAGGAAAGTGCAGAACATGTTCGTAGATAGCGTGGTTCTGCACCTAATTGCAGGAAAAGGCGGCAATGGCGTCATCGGTTGGCGCCGTGAGAAATATATCCCGAAAGGCGGTCCTGCAGGAGGAGACGGCGGAAACGGCGGCTCCATCACTCTCAAGGCTAATCGAGAAGTCCATTCCCTCGAAGACTACCGCAACCGCTCCATCATCAAAGCACAAAACGGCCAACCCGGCGGCAGCAACAACTGCAAAGGGCGCAATGGCCAAGATCTCGTTCTTGAAGTTCCCCTCGGCACACTTGTAAAAGATCCTAAAAGCAAAGAAATTCTCTTCGACTTTACAGAGCACGGTCAAACGTGGGAGATTTGCCAAGGCGGCAAGGGCGGCAAAGGCAATTCCCGCTTTAAAACATCGACCCACCAAGCCCCCTTCATCTGCACCAACGGGACACCAGGTGGCGAAATCGAAATCGAACTCGAGCTAAAACTCATCGCCGATGTCGGTTTTGTTGGAATGCCAAATGCAGGCAAATCAACACTCATCTCTGAACTCGCCTACATTGAAGTTAAAATCGCTCCCTACCCTTTTACAACGCTCCGGCCTAATCTAGGCCTCGTTGAGTTCGATGACTTCTCTCGCATCCTAATCGCCGACATTCCCGGTATCATTGAAGATGCCCACGAAGATCGCGGCCTCGGGCTCTCCTTCCTCCGCCACATCGAACGTACCTCAACTCTTGTCTTCCTCATCGAACTCGCTCCTTACCAAGAGCGCGATCCTTTCGAGGAATTTCTCATGCTCCGACGCGAACTCGAAGCTTACAATCCATCCATGCTTGAAAAACCATTCCTCGTCGCACTCAATAAGATCGACCAAGAAGGGGCTCAAGAGCTCGCCGACGCTTTTCTCGCCCGATACCCTTACGATTCCTCCACCCTCTTTACCATCTCAGCACTTGAGAAAAAAAACCTCAAACCATTCCTCGAAGCGATGCGCCTTCTCGCCCAGCGCGAAACCATCCGTTACATTTAAATACGTTATAGACAATTTCTTACGTCTTCCTTATCCTTTTCCAACTTTAAAAAGGGAAAAGTATGGCCACCATTTCAAACACCTCCCCTGTAACTCAGTTTTTCATTGCTCAAGGAGTAGTTTCTCGAACGGGTCAAACGAAATACGCCAAAGCAACTGGCAGAGCAAAAGAGTCAACAATTGATCTTGCTTTTTCAGTGTCTGACCAACTCACCAACGATTTTTCCGACATCTCAGATCTCTTTGAAAACGTTGTAGCTAACTCTTGTGCTAATCCCCATGAAAGAGTTCATCTTTTTAATCATCTTTGCGATGGAAATGACAACGATGAGGGTACAATCTCTAAAGAAAACACAGCAGTAAAAATTGCATCGATAGTGATCGATTTTCCCGGATTTTCTAACGAGTCATCAATCGATCGAACCCTGATCCGGGCTATTTCCACTTTGGTACAAAAAACCTTTCCAAATATGAATCAGAAGGAATCTAATGCATCATTCAAAAGGGCACTAAAAAACAAAAACTAACCACTTGGCCATCTATAAACGATAAATTCGACCTAACAGACTGTTAACGCATTTTAGTCCTGAAGATATGCAATCACAGATTCACACACAGAAAAAATTTGATCCCTTCTCTGCGTCTCAGCGCCTCTGCTTTTCCTCTGCGCTGATATCTTTCTCGTTTATCCGCTTAATCTGATTCGAGGATTTATTTCTACCACTTGCGGGATTCCTCTTTATTCATGAGGGCGATGATGCCGCCGCCCATGATCAAAACCACGCCTGCTAGAACCCACAGAGTGGGCACTTCATGGAAGAACCACCAACCCAAAAGACCGCTGAACACGACGCTTAAGTAGCTCATCGAGCTCACTTTTGTCGCTGGTGCATGAGTCAAAGAGCGGGTGAAAAAGTATTGATAAATCAGAGAGAATATCCCGATTAAAAAGAGGTAGAGCCACAAGATGGGCCGCTCAATCGGCTTCCATGTGTAGACCATGGGGAAAAAAGAGACGACCATCGAAATCAAAAAGTAATAGGACAAGATTGTCTCTGTCGATTCCACTCTAGCAAGCTGTCGCACTCCCAATTGAGCAAACGCAGAGAAAAAACCACACGCCAATCCCACCATATTGATCCAGCCGATGGAATCCTCAGATGGTCTTAATATCAGCAAGATCCCCCCGAAGCCAAGTAGCATCGCAAAGAATCTGGCCTTCGGAATGATCAGCCGCTCTTTAATTAAGACGATGAGCGGAAGAAAGAGCGGAGCCGTATTGAGAAAGGTCAACGCTGTCACTAAAGGCATCTTTAGAACGAGATAAAAGTAGGTATACATCGACAACAGGCCGAACATAGCCCGGAAAAAATGCTTTCCCAGATTTGAAAAGCGAAAAGTAACTCTGCCGGAGAAAATGGCCGGCAAAACAAAGATCAATGAGATGGCAAAGCGAGCAAAGATCATCGTCTCGATCGGCAATCCGACGGCCAATCGTATAAAAACGCCGCTCACGGCAATCGTTATCGCCGCCAAGATCCCGAACAAGAAGCCGTGGTGTTCTTTTTCCATCGATCCAACCAATACCAGATCGACAACTTAAAAAACACCCCTCCCCTATCTACAAGCGAATATCCCTGCTAACCACGCGCAGAATCGGCTCCAATAATCTTGCACCAAAAGCACCACCATCTCCCAACATCCTGAAGCATTCTCTAAAGCTTCTCGTCGTTCATTCGCTTTCGAGGGGACATCCGTTTTCCGAATTCTAATTTCCGTGGCAAGATCCCGATTTACCCGCTCATTTTCACACCTGATCGGGCCATTTAATTTTGTATTAATCCTGAGCGAGTGGCCAGCTAGCCAAATTTCAAAATTCTGCATTCTCGTGTGATTTTCTAAGATGACATCGACGAATAAGTCTCGAGTTTTGAGATCCGTTTCGGACAATTCTTTTATTGTGCTTAGCCGTAGCTCAAACGGCAGATTAGGATCATTTGAGCAGTGGATTTCTAATTTAGATTCACTTGCTAATGGAAAAGGCAATTTCCATTCCCCTTCAGGAGCATATAAATCCACACCGGGATTCATTCTCTGAATAGCTGTCATAGCATCTCCACTTATTTATTAGGAAAAACGAAGTTTTAGTCTTGGTAATTGCTTAAATTGTGTTTGTTGTTCACGAAGGCGTAATATAGCACTTGCAAGATCTGCAATTTTTCCTGGCTCTGCTGACTCTTTAAGTCTAACAAACTGTCCATTCAACTCATTCATATCATTTATAAACAGAGACTTTTTAGCTTCCAATTTATCGATGAGCGGGATTAATTCTATACAAAGACATCTGGGCCTATATATAGAGTATCTTTGTTTTACAGCTTTAAGAAGCTCATCAAAATCTTTCATGGTTTCTTCAGAAAGCTTCTTGGCTTTCTCTAGAGTAAGATCAATAGACAATTCAGCTCTTTCACTTGCCCTATCAATTGGAGTTTCCGCCCTTTCCGGAATCGGTTGGGCAAGCTGACGGTAGGCATATTCTTCATGTACTAATGGCATCTCTCCCTCCTAAAAAAGGGAGAGACTTTAGGAGAAGATTTATTTTAAGTAAAGTCTAGACGGGTGGACGGCGGTTTGGCTGTGGATGACCAAAACAATGCCTCCAGACTTTTACCACCATGAAGGCAGAAGCTATAATGATCGGAGTGGCGTTTACTAGATTGCGACTGAAATCATCCACTGAACATCCTGTTTCGAGTTTAGGATTCAGGATACATTGAAAAATAGCCTGAGCAGCATTCGCAGAATGGACCATGAGACTCGCCCCTATTCCCCCTATAAGAGCACCTCCTAACGTGCCTGCAATGAGCGCAACTTCTCGTGTATCATAGATGTTTGTTATCGGCGCTGGATTTCTGACTTCATCGACTGCGCCATAGATTGCACCTATTAGTCCACCGCAGATGCTAGCCAAACGTGGCGATATTAATTGCATAAACCTCCTGTATGTGCTTAAAGAAACATCTCGTTTAAGCGTTTAATCTGTGGTTTTAGACGTGTTGCATAAATGACTTTAAATTGTTCACGGGTCTTATCGGCGGCCCGCATGATTTCTTCTGCTGAATCGCCGGCAATTTCTAGGGTAGGGAGTTTTGAAGGTTGAATCTCCTCCAAATCCTGCATTGCAGCTTGATGTAGGCAACGCTCTTTTAGCGGGTTTAGTTCCCATTGCTCAGCCAACTGATAGAGTTCTTTGGCCTCTTGATTGCTGAGCTCAATCTCCATTCCATACAGATATTTGATCAGCTTGTTAAGAATCGTTGGACTGGATACTTGAATACGCATTTCCTTGTCAGCTTGCTCTCGCATACCACTTGTAAATGCAGTTTTTATGTTGCCACCATTTACATCAATCACACATCCATGAATGCTAAAGGGCGTTTCTTGTAGAGAATCTTTTTCTTCATCCGATGATGAGCTGAATGTAGGTCTAAAGTGATAGGATCTTGGATTCAGCTCAGAATGCTCTTGACCGTACATTTTTGAAAAATCAACAGCTTTTTTCTGTACAGGATGTTGAATGTCTCGTTTAGCAGCCTCTAATACCACATTGTAAATCTTTGTATAGTTAGCAACTTGTTTCCGATGTGTATCCTGAAAATAGGTTCTGATTTTCTGAATAGCACTGGGTTGAAGGCTTTGTTCAAAAGGAGAATTTTCAACTGCTAACTTCTTGAGTCTGTATTTAAGAGATTTAATAGGAATATCCAAATCGGCAATTTTATAATCTACGTATCCCCATTTCACTGCGCTTGGTGATGTTTGCTCCTTTTTTCCATTTTTCAGAATGGCAAGCTGAACCCGATCGTTAAGCTCAGATTGGGTTAATTTTGTACTATCCACAATGAACTGCCGTTTCTTGGCATCGTATTGCACATTCGGTATGTAAATATTTGAGTTTACTACACGTGCAATTAGGTCATCTGTCGATATCTGGGCGACATCCGAAGTAGGGCATCGAATCAAATCCGGATTGTCAGGATCTAAAAAGGGTTCCGTTGGTTGGCTTGAAGTAAGAAATGAGAACATAAATTGCTGCTCCTTAAAAGAAGCAAAAAACCTTAACAAAATCTCTTTAGATTAAGCAAGCTACTTTTCTAAAAAAATTTCACCGAAATTTCAAGCTACCATACCTTCTTCTGCATAAAGAAATTGATTGCCTTTTAAAAATTTTTTGTAAAAATGAGCCATTCAGTTTTTATTCCTATCGTTCGAATAAGGCTGACGTAAACTGTTAACCAAGAGGTGTTTTATGTACTACTCAACCCTTTTTTCCGCATTTTTGGCTGGTAGCGCGCTCTTTGCCGTTACTCCTCATGCTTACATCACCGATCAGCTTGGAGGCTCTGTTCGAGTCCTCGATGTCTCGAATGATACTGTGCAGGTCATTTCAGGATTTAATGGCCCTCGCGTAGTGAAAGTAACAGCAGATGGTACTTTGGCCTATGTTGGTTGCGATGACGATAGAATTCGCCTCATCGATACAGAGACCAACACCATTTTGCCTACAGAACTCTCCATCGCTCACCCAATTGCTATGGCTTTGACACCAGATGGGAATTATCTCTATGTTGCAAGTGGTAATAACATGGTGAGCGTTGTTGAAACGACTCACCATACCATTGTAGGTGAAATAGAAGGTTTTGATGCTCCCCAAGATATCAAAATCAGTCCGAATGGTGAGTTCGCTTATGTTTCCAATGCCGGCAATGGAACCGTGAGCATGATTCGCACAGCGGATCTGTCTATAAGCAATACAGTAGGGGGCTTAAAAACTCCGCTCGGCCTTACTTTTAGTGTCGATGGTGACTACGCGTACGTTGCCGATAAAGCGGACCATTCAGTCGTAGTGATTGGAACGGAAGAAAAAGCGATTGTCGACGTGATCTATGGTTTTAATTATCCGAGCTACATCACTGCAACTCCAGACAAAAACTATGTGTTCATTTCCAATTCTGGAAACAACACGATCAGCGTTCTGCGCAATACAGATCGGCTTCTCATTGGTTCGATTCCAATCCCCGAACCAAAAAGCGTGGCTGTCACACAAGACGGACAATATCTCTATGTTGGTAGCGAAGTGGGCACCGTGTTTAAAGTCCGCGTTCTAGACCAAACGATTCTTTTGGCTATTTCGGGCTTCCATAATCCCGCCAACATCACGGTGACAAGCAACAATCCGCCTGCTGAAACAGTCAATGGCTGCCAAGTAGCGGATAACCAAGAGAATATCTACAATGAAATCTCCTGGCAACCCGCTCCTGGCCAAGCTGTAAATTACAACATTTACCGCGATCCAGCGCTTTCCCAGCTGATCAGCAGCGTAGATGCCGATGTTCTCAATTATCGCCATCAACATCTACAAGAAGGACAGACCTACTCGTACTATGTTGTAGCCAATTATGCCAACGGCTTTTCATCTACAATTGGGAGCGTAGAAATTACTCCTAGCCGCGTTTGCCGAGGACAATAATCGATTGCGGACGTCGCTTTTAGCGGCGTCCTATACTTCTCGGACACAAATAAATTTTTACTTCTGGATAACGCATCCTTAATTGAGTCGCTTCTTCCTCTGAGCAGCAAAGAGTTCCAGAAATTTCAATACGCTCCAAATTTGGAAACCGATTTGGTAAGTTCTCCATCAACCGGGCCAGGGAAAAAGGTGTAAGATACGAGAATTCAATCGATCGGATATTTTGCCCAGAAAAACTTTCCAAATCCGTTGCATGAAGATTTTTGCAGCACACCAGGACAACTTTTTCCAGATTAGGACAGCCTTGAGATAAGCGTTTCAGAGTTTCTGCCTGAGTAAAAGAGCAGTTAAAAAGATCAACCTTTTTAAGAGCCTTACATGTCGTAGCAAGAGCGTCAATTACTACATCAACATTCAGGAAACCCGCTAATTGAATTGACTGAAGATTTTTAAGCTGCAGAAGAGCTAATGCAATCACATGAGGATCAGAAGGAGTATTACTTAAACCAAGAGATTCAAGTTGCGGGGCATGCATAGATAATGAGGTTATAGAACGGGTGGTCAGCTGTGTGCATCCACTCAAGTTTAGCTCGCGAAGAGATTTGCACTTTTGTGTAAGTAACTGGACTGCTCTATCTGTAATATTCGAACAATTGACTAAATTTAACGATTCAAGGTTTGTACACCCAGAGAGAGCTTCAATCGATTCATCCGTTACCATTTTTTTAGCACTAAAAAATGAAACGACTCGAAGATTAGGACAGCTTTTTGCGAGAGCATGAACACAGGCCGGAGTCAAGTTATTTTCATTCCACCCAAGATCAATCTCCTCTAAATGAGGGCACATCTGTACAATGCTGATAACAATTTCATCAGTTAAAGCAGGAGATGAGGATAAGTTCAGAGATCGTAAATTCGGGCAGCAAGCGACGAGTCGTTTTAACGTATGGGGACTAATATGCTGTAGGTGGCTGAGATTAAGCGTTGTGATTGAGCATAACCGACCCCCACATTTATCTAGCCATCCTTGGATTAAGTCATCCTTTAACAGCTCTTTCGGATAAGTAGAAAAATCAATAGTCTTTGTTTCCTCGGAAACCGAATTTAACATTTGATCGAGATCTGCTTGTACTAATTCGGCATATTTCTGATTAAATAAAAGGTGTGAGTAATAACCAATCTTTTCTTGTTTAGCCGCATTAAACATCAGGTCCCCATATTCCTGAACAGGAGGATCCCAGGTAGACATAAATCTTAGTCCAGCATCAACGACTCCCCTATCTTGAACAGATGCTGCTAATTCAACGACAGCCATCTCCTCATCTGCAGTAGAAGTCTTTTTAATGAACTCATCTGTGTTGAGACTTAAATGGCGATTCGCATAGAGGTTCATGGCGGTTTGTACAAGCTTGGGCGGGAAGATAGAAGTCGGAACTTTATACTGAATTTTCCGATGAGAAAGTTTCGGCCTCTTCTTTTGATCGTTTTCTAGTAAGGAGTTAAATAGATTTGGACATCCTCTTTTCCCTAATAATTGCTTCGCAGGAACGTCGAGAGAAAATCTTTTGGAGTTTAATCGAAAAATGGTCTCTTCTGTTCGCGAATAAGGTTTACTTGTAGACGCAGACGAACTAGAAATTGGAGCCATATGCATTCCCAGATAAATTTTTTGGAGGAAGAAAAATAACAGAATTAAACGTTAAGCACTATTTCAATTCTTTATTTGAGGATCGGCCATTTGCAAAGTATAGGTCGTATCCTACTCCTCACCGATCTTTGCTAAAACATCTAAAGATGCAAACCCTTCATAAGAGGAAATGATCTGATCTGCGTTGACGAAATCATGAGTCGAGGTGAATTGATTTGGAACTGCAACTACAACCATCCCCGCGCTTGCTGCAGCATCCACTCCCGCCTTGGTATCTTCAAACACAAGACAAAATTCCGGAGAGATCCCGAGTCGTTTCGCCGATTCAATGTAAATATATGGCTTTGGCTTGTTTGTACCTTCAGCGTCTGCGTATTCTCTTAAGTCATCTGATCCAGAAATAATCAGGTCAAAAACATGTTCAAGCCCAATTTGCTTTAGGTTGGCTAAAATTTCTTCTGTGGGCGCTGAGGAAGCAAGGGCCAATCGAATACCCAGTTTCTGCTTCGATTCAAAGAGGCGAAGAGCAAAGCTTACCATTTCTGGAATAGGCGGTACGCCCTGTTTTTGTAAGTGCTTATATTTGCCATTTTTGACTTCGATCACCTCATCAGAAATGTCCATTTTTTTTGCCTCTCGGATCATTTGAAGAATGTTTTTTGAACTATGCCCCACCAAAGGCATGTATTCTTCAATCGCAAACGGTATTTCTTGAGTTTCTAAAGCCTCTTTCCATGCTAAAAACTTTAGATATTCTGTATCTACTAAAACGCCATCGCAATCAAAAATGATCGCTTGAAATTTGCTCGATGGTGAAAATGTAAATCCACAGAATAAAATGAAAACGAAACAAGCCAAAATCACATAAATATAGCGCATCGGTTTCCTTGGGAAAAAGGTAGTCCTAAAAAACCGAATTTACCATACACGCTCCTTTAGAGGCACAATGAAAGATAAAGAAGGCAAGCCAAGTACCAAACCGAGTTGGAAGGCCCTCAAGCAGTGGGGTGCTGATGTCACTCGCATCGAGCGGCTCTCTGGAGGAGTCGCCAACGACGTGTGGAGCGTGCGCGTCAATGGGCGCCTCGCTGTTGCTCGCCTCGGTAATAGGAGCGATGCTGATCTCGCATGGGAGACTGCCCTTCTCCAGTATCTTGATCGCGAAGGTTTGACCGTGCCGCTTCCCATCCCCACCACGGACGGACGGCTGTTCGCCGAAGGTCTAGTAGTGATGACATACCTCGAGGGCGAAGCGCCCAAGTCGCAAGCCGATTGGCGTCGCGTCGCCGACACGCTCCGCCAGTTGCATCGCTTGACGCACAACTGGCCACAGCGCCCAGGCTGGCGATCATCGACTGACCTTCTGCATGCTGAGACGGGAACGAGAATCGACCTACGTGCGATGCCGCCTGAGGGCGTTGCTCGATGCCGAGCAGCGTGGGCGCGGCTAACCGGACGACAGACCTGCGTTGTCCACGGCGACCTGAACCCTAGCAATATCCGCATGACTAAAGATCGG
>JBEHXF010000049.1:0-12706 GCA_048498835.1 Chlamydiota bacterium
GAGGGGCGGAGGGCTTCCCTCCGCTCTTTTCTAGAAGGGGAGTTCCTGGTGACGGCCAAAAGATTCTGTCTTTGGCTTTTGCTCTGCATCGAGGACCACTTCGCCACGCTGTTTAATGAGCGCTTCGATCTTTTGCTCGGAAGAGGTAAGGCGTGTATTGCAGGTGCGGATGAGCTTTTCTGCTTCTTCAAAGAGCTTGAGCGATTCTTCCAAAGGCGTTTTGCCATTGTTCATTTTTTCTAAAATTTGCTCGAGCCTCTCAAATGCTTGCTCAAAAGATTGAGTTTCTTGTGCCATGGGTCACGGTTTCCACTGTTGCGCTCACTGTGCCATCGTGCAAGAGAGCTTTGATTGTTTGTTTTGGGGTGAGATTGTCTGCAGAAAGGATCAGAGACTGGGTGTTTTCTGCAAAGAGGATGGCGTAGCCCTGTTTCATCAGATGTTTTGGGTGAATTGAACGGAAGTGCTCTTCCAAGCGGACGAGCTTTTCGCGCCGTTGGCGAAGGAGCTCAGCAGCTGAACGAGCGAGGCGATCGGAAAAGGGTTTAAGCCGCACTTTCCATTGAGCGACTTGTTGAGAGGGCTCGAGAAGAGCTAGCTGTTTCGAATAGGAGGCGAGGAGGGACCGTTTTTGTTCGAGTTTGAGGCGAAGAGAGAGGTCGAGATCCTCGCGCATGGCATCGAGTTGCTGCATCGGTTGGGAGAGGAGGGTGAGGGGAGCGGAGATCAGGGGATGGCGGCGAAGGGCTTGGAGTTTTTGCCGCGTATTGGCGATGTGCTGTTTCACTCGCTGGGTAGCCAAGGCTTCTACTTGGGAGAGGAACTTAAGGAGGTTAGCCTTTTCGGCGATGGCGATTTCAGCGGCGGCGGATGGAGTGGGCGCGCGAACATCGGCGACCCAATCGGCAATGGTGAAATCGGTCTCGTGTCCGACTGCTGAAATAATCGGGATACGAGAATCGAAAATCGCTTTAGCGACGATCTCTTCATTAAAAGCCCAGAGATCTTCGATGCTACCGCCTCCACGCCCCACAATGAGGACATCGGCTAGATTGTGGCGATTGAAGTCCTGAATGGCTTGGGCGATTTCTTGGGCTGCTCCGTCTCCCTGCACTTTCACCGGATTTAAAATCACTTGAAAGCCCTTAAAGCGGCGCGTCAAGATGTTGAGGATATCTTGAATTACAGCCCCTGTGGGACTTGTCACAACGCCGATTCGCTTTGGCAGCTTGGGGAGGGGCTTCTTATGCTTCGGATCGAACCAGCCGCGTGCTGCGAGTTGTTCTTTGAGTTGGTGGAGTTTGAGAAGAAGTTCACCCACGCCCAAAAACTGAAGTTCTCGAACGACAATCTGATAGCTGCCACGCGGAGCGTAAAGGCTCAGTTCTCCTACGGCGATGACTTGATCTCCTTCTTTGGGAAGGCGAGGAAGAGAGGCGGCGTTACCCTTGAATAGGACGGCGGAGATCTGCGCTCCAGCATCTTTTAAGCTAAAGTAGAGATGGCCCGAGGATTGCTGTTTAAAGTTGCTGATCTCTCCCTTCACAGAAATACCTCGAAAGGGAGGCTCTAAAACGGCTTTAATCGCAGAAGTGAGTTCGGTGACAGAGAGAACTTTCATGAAAGAAAGATTAGAGGTTTAGTCAATAGAATTCAATCGCGGCTTCTTCAACGCGCTGCCACTGGCTGATTCTGCTGCAGATCGCTTTGATAAGAGGCAGAGTTGTCGGATATCTTGCGCCACCTCAAGCGGATCGAATTTAATAGCTAATTTTGAAAGCTTTGATTGAGCGTCTTTGTCGAGCTCTCGATCTTTTAAAAGTGCACAAACAATCTTCATGAGAGGGGCTGCTTGGTCGATGTCCATTTTTCCAAGTTTAATCGCGAAAGCTAAGAGGGTTTTGGTCGTAACGCGGTGAAAAGCGGGTCTTTTGAATACCTCCGTTAAAGAATTGTAGTCCCTTGGAAGCCGTTCTGTCAGTTGGATTGTAATTACATCGACTTGAGGAGTCGTGATCTCATTAAATTTCGGATGATCGAGAATGGAAATAAAATAAGGAACGAAGAGGGATCCCGATTGAATCATACAGAGGAGTAATTCACCTAAGATAGGTCCTGAAAAAGAGGGGAAAAAAGGATGATTGCAAATCGAGGCAACAAAAGGCAAAGTTTTAATGCTTTGGTAAACTTTATTTGATTTTAAGAAGCAACTTAAAAGTGGTTGGGAAGGAATTTGCATAAGTTCTAAAAGAAATTCTAATTGTTTATCTGCTTCCTTAAATGCTTTCAGCTTATCGATCGCTTTGCTAAAGGCGTCCATAAATACATATTTCTTTGAAAGACTGGGAGTAACTTTCCATCTAGCCATAGCTTTTGATAGAAAGTTACGTATCGCTTCTTGATCGATCGACGAAGCTCGTTTAGAATTCAAAATTTCAAATACTGGGGCATCGTTTTCCTGCTGAACGAATTCATTGAATTTACTATTCAAAAGAGCGTCGGGGAGAATCCGTTTGCCGCATGAATTGATTATAAGGCTTAAAGTTACATCTTCTGCGGAGAAAACTTTTGCCCACAGCAGAGATTTGTCGAGGGTGCGTACACGAGGGTGTTCCAGCAAAGTGTGGAATATTTTGTTGTGTGGATCATTTATCTCATCGTGTCTTTTTTTCTCTCTGCAAGCGGCTAAAAAGATATCGCCAATTTGTTCATCGGCGACATTGTCTATGCAAGAGGATAAAAACTCTCGGAAAAGGCCCAAACTTCCCTTCTGAATAATCTCGTTAAAACGGGAAGTGAGAAAGGGGGATTGTAAGTGATTTTTTAGAGGCGAATTAAGAAAGTAATGCGCGGCTTTTTGCTTATTTGACTGAATGATTTTATCAATTAAAGCAACTGCTTCCTGTGTACGAGGAGAGAAGATTTCGGAGCCAAATAGGAAAAGATCGCTTAAAGACTCCTCTTTTTGTTTTTGAATCGCATGTCCCAGCGCGGCTAGAAGGGTGCCACTTTGGTAGTGTGGCTCAAGAGAGCGAATCGTTTTCTTTAATGGATCTATGCATCCTCTTGCGGCGAGCCAGCAGCTGAGATCGTATTTCAGGGATGGAGAGAGGGTAGAAAATTGCTGATGGTTGATCGTTTGTTTCACAAGGCCAATCAACTGATTATCCATGCCGAAAAGCATTAAGTCTTGATACTCTTTAGGTCGACGAATGGAAGATAGGGTTCTTGCTCCGTCTGCCAATTCGTTTGCGTGGCTCATAGAAAATTCGAGAAGAGAACGATGTGCGAACCGATCGAAGCCATAATTTTCTTTTTTTATGTTTTTTACCGCTTCACTTGGGTCGCGATGATCGACAATGATTCCAATGATCTCTTCAACCATTACAGCGGGCTGAATGGATTGAATAGTTTGTAGATCTGGAGAAGGAGCCAGGCTCTTGATTCTGAAGTACTCAGCAAGAGTCGGAAGCGATTCCATTAATGCAGCGTCATATTCATCAAATCGGTGTTTTGTCCTCGGGTCTGAATAAAGGGCGAGCACGGCCTCATCATAGGCTTCAGCAAAGTCAGGCACTTCAAATACAAGACTCGGTCCATTGTCTTGGGGAGCTTGTGGGATTTGTGGGATGAAAAAGGGGTAGATAGGTGCTTGGGAAGGATAACTCACTCGTGCAGGATCGATTGCTTGAAAAGGAATCAATTGAGGAGGAGCAAATGGCACTGGGACTAGAGCTTGTAAGGGTCCAGGCGCAAAAACGTAGTAATTTGAAGGATAGTAAACTGAATTGTTGTTAATCATGGGAGTGTCAAAGATTATATGTTTAATATCCAATTTATTTCAACGTTAAATATTATAAGTAATTATTTTAAATTTGTTGATTGAAAAAGGCTTTATACACTAGTCTTCCGCCTCGCAAAAAAAGGAGGCGCTATGATTGCAATTAGCCCGTCCCTGCCAGAAGAAAAGGGGTGTTTAGAAGAACTCAAGGAATCAATTCTCTTGGGTTGGCATTTCGTCTGGGAGAAAGGGGGACTTGTTTTTCAGGGAATTACCCATCTATTTTTTCAAGCTGTAGGATTTTTCTATCCCGGTTTTGGCGATCGAGCAGAAGCCTGGTGGGGACACGTGACAACTGTCTGGACTCGGCTTCGAGCTGAATACCGTGAGGCAGGTCTACAACAATCGATCGGTGAAATGCGTCAGCAGAACGCAGACCTCTCTTGCAGGTTGCAGGAATTAATTCCTCAAATCGATCAACTGAGGGAAGAGATATTACAACTTAAAGCAGAGAGAGATTGTGCAATAAAAACAGAGGAAGAGTGTAGGCGAGCGCTCATCGCAGAAAGAGCAGCTCAAGTTCCTCTTCATGCTGATTTAAGTCATTTGACGCTTCAGTTAGATCTTCAGACAAAAGAGTGCGTTCGATTGAAAACAGTAAGCGATGAAGGGCGAGGCGAGCTGGCAACAGAGGTGGAAAAACGAATCTCCTTAGAAAGAGAATCGATCAAGCTGAAAGAACAGCATCGCGCTCTTAACTCTCAACTTGATCAAAAAATAGCTGAGTTAGAGCGATTAAAAGATACGCTTCGGACTCATTCTTCTCTCGATACAGCGGTAAAAGGTGAAAATCGCGTGCTCCATGTTGAAAATGAGCATCTCAAGCGGGCGTTAGCAGAGGCAATTCAAGCGAGAAATGAAAGTCTAGCGGTTCAAAATCAATTAATCAGACAATTTAACGATTCATTATCCATACGACAAGAAGGAGAGACACTCTATGCTAAGCACAACTAGTACTGCAACCCAATCTCCTGTCTATACTCCAGCGCGAATGGATCAGTTAAACAGTCAGTTACAAAATGCTTCTAAATTGATCCAGATTTTGCAGCCGCAACTTCAGGCGCAGATGGCAAGGGCAGATAAACTTTCCAATGACCTTAATGAAGCGATCAAAGCCAAAGAATGGGTGATCGTCGAATGGTCTCAATTCAAAGATAAGGCAAAAGAAAGGCATCAAGTCTTAGAAGAGCAAATCGAGCAGCTCCGAAAAGAGGTGATCGACTCCAATAGCCGCTTGCAAGGGGTGGAAAGAGAGCGCGATGAATTCATCGACAAAGGTAGAGAGTTACAAGCTCGTCAACAATATCTTGAACAAAATATTGAGGCGGCTAAAGCGGAAAGAGGTCAGCTGCTTCAAGAGATCCATAAAACTCAAACTGCTTTTGTCGAAGCGTTGGGAACGGTTGAGAACTTGAACGGTCAGATTTCACAATTGACGATTCAGTTACAGGCAAGAGAAGCTGAGCAGAACAGATTAAAGCAGGTGGCGACTCAGCAAAGACAGGCGGCTTTGACGGAAAAAGGGAAGCGATGGGATCTGCTTTTACAAGAGAGAAAAGATTTTTACGAAATTGGGAACGTGAGTCTATTCGGTCAGTATCTCGATTCTTGGGTTCATTTCGATCCAAAGGGAAATCTTTTTTGGGAATCCATTTTACCCGATAGCTGGACAGGGCGAGCTTTTCCTAAAGAGGCCGAATTCCTTCAATTAAGCCGTGAATTGGGAAGGGCCATGCCGCCAAAATCTTCCTAGCAGAAGATAACTTTGTGAATGTAGAGCTTTAGAAGTCGAATTCGCAGCTTGCGCCACCATAGATCGAACCACCTACACTGGTGTAGATCGGCTGGTGGCCTTGGGCATTTTTCAGATAGTAGGAGCCGCCGAAATTGTAACCGACGTAAGCGTCCAATTCAAGACGGAGAAAACGCTCATAATGGGCATTGAGCTCACCGCCCATGGAACTGTAGTTAAAAATTGCGCGGGTTTCTGTCTTATTGTCATCTGTGCGGAAACGCTCTCTTAATGGACGGCCTTTCAATGAGAAGCGCCAGTTTTCTCCCACTTTGTATTGGATAGCGTAGTCGATGGGAAAGACAATGAGAAAGGTCCACTTTTTGTCCGGTGACCAATCCAGGCCAATCACGGGATACATCTGACGGCTTTCAAAGCCCGTATAACCAAATGCGCCGATATGATAGTGCCATTTACGATGAAACTCGTACGTTCCCCAAACTAGACCTTCAAAAAGGCCGTAATCGTGCGGCTCGCTAAAATGGTTGGTAGCGATATTATAACTACCCCGCATGATCCAACGCCACTTTTCAAACATCGTAGTGTAATAAGTCAGCGCAAATTGCATGTAATTAAAAGTGTCTTGGCTGAATCGCGGATTCTTATCCCAGTTCAGCTTGAAATAGTTCCACTCAACGCGCGGGAAAAAGTAGGAAGTTTTGCTGATCGGAAGGAGAACGGTGGTGTAGACATTGTATTTTTGGTAGTTGAGATGTCCCTTTTCCGGTACATCGCTAACGTCGGCGTTACCCAGTGCAATCGCGTTGGCCCCGAAGCGGAAAGGGTGAGCGTCCCAATAGGTGTAAGTTTTTTCTTCCTCTGCAAAGAGCGCTGAGCAAGCTAAGAGTAGAGTTGCAATTCGTTTCATCTTTCCCAGACTAAAAGCTGAGCATACGAATGTATAAGATTTTATTCAAACAGTTCTTTTATTCACAAAAACCGCTGAGTTGTGTATATAGTTTCAACTCAAAATGGAGAAGAACATGGAAATGAAAACAGTTTTAAGCGGCGCTGCTTTAAGTTATTTGGGACTCCATACTATTTTTAATACCGTTGTTGATAGTAAAGATTGGCTAGGAAGAGGTGTTTCTTCTGCTCCTGACGATTCTACCTGCAAGAAAATCAGCTGCTTTGTGGGAAGGGTATTAACGATGGTAGGAATCTTTTTCCTCGCCTTTGCTTCCTATAGTATAGGCTTACAACTTCTTTGGGCTAATCCTAACTGGGTCTTCTCTGTTGCATTGGAAGAGGCTGTTAAAAAATCTGCCACGGAGATCGGAATTGGTCTCAGTGCTTATCTCCTAGGTGAAGGAACAAGATATATAGCAGGAGATGGCGCGATCTGATTTCTTTTTCTTTCCAAAAATAGCAAAAATTTTGTAAAAAATTAGGCTTCGCAAAAAAAAGCAAGGTAAAAAAATGGGAATTGTAACAAAAGTAGTTGGCTGCGGTCTGAGTTGTGTGGGTCTAGATGCAATGTATACTTCTGCACTTGAGCCAAACAGATTCCTAGGTAGAGCTGTTAACCGGATTCCTAATGATACGTCCGTGAAGCAAATTAGCCGTTTTGTTGGAAGAATTCTAGCCATAGTCGGAATTTTTATCCTTGGCTGGACAGGATTGGCAGTTGGCGTGTCTTTAGTGAATACCGCCAGCGGAGTTTCGTATGCTGTCGCTTTCAATAAGGCGCTTGCACTCCATTTGCCGGATGCGATCATAGGTCTTGGGAGCTACGTCGTCGGTGAGATCACAAGACGTCTCGGCGGAGAAATACCCTAATCACGTCAATCGAGCTCGGGCACGGACTCAGGCACGGCCGCTTCGTGTTCCTTCTTTTTTTTTCGGTGTTCTCTGTGGTTTATTTTTTTGGGGTGCGGGGCTTCCCCGCATCCTGTCGCCGCCTTGCGGCGATCCTGCCCGGCGTTTCGCCGGATCTTTGTTATTTCTCTTCTTTGTTTTCTCTCGGGGAAATTTTTCGAATTGGGCACGGCCGCTTCGCGCGAGATTTAGGCTGGTTCTTTTCCTGTCATGCGGGCAAATTCGACTTCCCGTTCTTTCGGGTCCATTTTGTGAATCGTCGTATAGGCGCCGGTCGATTTAGTCTGCTTGGAGACGAGGAAGTGGTGCATGGCGCATTGAGCTACTTGGACGAAGTGAGTTACGCAAATCAGCTGGCGCGAAGCGGCAAGAGCTTGAAGTTTTGTTCCTAAGATGGCAGCCGTTTTTCCGCCTACATTGCTATCGATCTCATCAAAAATAAGACAGGAGCTCTCTTCTTTATCGGCCAAAGCTGTTTTAAGAGCAAAGAGTAGCCGAGAGAGTTCACCACCACTTGCGCATTCGGTGAGGGGGAGAAGGGGTTGGCCTGGATTGGCTGCGAATCGGAAAGAGATGTGGTTTGCTCCATTGGGAGAGAGGGGTTTTGGTTCCAGATGAATGACAAAGGCGGCGTGTGCGAGATTGAGGTGCTTCAATTCACTCATCGTTGCGGTTGAAAGAGCGATCGCTGCCCGTTCTCGTTTTTGAGTGATTTTACTCGCTTGTAGAATGTTGGAAGCTTGTAGCTCTGCCCACTTAGTCCTGGCCAATCCGATTTCCTCATCTAAGTTTGAGAGGCGATTGACCTGTTTTTTTAACTGATCTCGAGTACTCATCACTTGTTCAAAAGAGGAGCCAAATCGTTTTTTAAGCGACTCTATTAAGCCAATTCGCTCTTCAATGGCTGTGATTCGATTTGGATCGGCGTCTAATCGGTCTACATAAGAGAGGAGAATCCCTCCCGCTTCTTCTAATTCCAGCGCGCCAGTCTTTAATAAGGTAACCGCTTCTTGCAGCTTTGGTTCTATAGACAGGAGTTGCTCCAGCTGATAAGCCAGCCTTTTAATCGCGGGAGATACGGGCTGAGGGCCTTCTAACAATAAGCCGGTCACTGCGCCGATTTTATCAAGTAGCTCTTGTGAATGGGTTAAAAGATGGTGCTCGGCATTGAGTTTTTCCTCCTCGCCGCTTTGCCAATTGATCTCTTCGATTAGAGCCAGATCCTCTTCCGCTTTTTCTTGCTCTCGCGCGCCATTTTGTTGCATCTGCAAAAGGTGGTTTAATTCTTCTTCTGCCTGCTGCTGTGCAGTAAAGCTGTGGCTTAATCGAGAGACATCAGCATGGATACAGGCGAATGAGTCGAGAAGGTAGCGCTGCTCTTCTGATTCTGAGAGTTGAATTGAGCTGCTTTGATCGACTAGTTCAATCGAGTGACCCACGACCTGTTTTAATTGTTGAAGAGTGACGAGACTGTCTTCAATAAAGCACCGACTGCGCCCCGAACGGTGGATTTCACGTCGAATTCGGATGGGGGCATCTGGTGGCGGGAGGTCGAGATCGGGCAAAGAAGAGTGGGGTATTTTAAGAGAGGCTTCGATGATGGCAAGATCTGCTCCCTGTCGAATCAGCTGCGCGTCGGCCCTTTCGCCGAGAAGAAGCCTAATAGCAGAGAGAATCGCCGACTTACCTGATCCCGTTTCCCCCGTTAATATATTGAGGCCGGGGCCAAAGATGATCTTGGCTCTCTCTACTAAGATAAGGTTGGAAATTTCGAGTGTTTCAATCATCCGAGCACTTCTTTGGTAGTCTTAAAGTGGGTTTTCGCTACCTGATGTAGGATTTCAGGCCCAAACTTGGCTACGAGTTTGGACGCGGTGGCTTTCACAAGAGCGGAAGCGCCCTTCGGCAACTCCACGCCATGCTCATCGCCTAGTTCCTTAATTCCTTCAACGAAGGCCGCGCGCGCCAAAATAGAGGCTGCAGCGACAACGACATCTTCTTCACCCCGCACCTTTTGCACGAGGTTGACGTCGATCTTTTTTTGCTGAAGCTGTCGTTCAACCACGCTTTTGTCTGCAAATTGGTCGAGGATCGCATCCTTGCATCCACTTTTTTGAGCCACATCGCCCAATGCGGCAGCGTGGGCCCAACCTAACAGTCGGTTCAGGTTTTTAAACTTGCCGTACAGTTCATTGTATTTTGCTGGAAAGAGCCGAATCACAGTAAAAGTAAACGCGGGGCGGATTTTTTTCGCCAGCTTGAGGATCGAATCGTCGCTAAAGCGCTTACTATCTTTTACGCCCCACTCTACGAGCTGTTTAATGCCATTGGCATCGGCAAATAAAGCCGCAATGCAAAGGGGGCCAAAGAAATCGCCTTTACCCGCCTCGTCCATGCCGATATGAGGGGTCAAATCGGTATGAGCGACGGGGTGAGAAAATTTAAACTCTTTTAAAATCTCGGGCTCGAGATAAAACTCAATGAAAGGCTGCATCTCTTTTCCTTGCACCGTCAGTTTGCCCGACTCATATAAGGTGCAGGACACTCCTTTCTTCTTGGCGGAAAAAACGGTGTAGGGCGGTTTCGACAATTCAAAGTCTTGCGCTTTTAAATCTTCTTTTAATTTATTGGCGAGACGAACGTCGATCGTGGCGGAGAAACAAGCTGATTTGGTCATGTGTATATATTAAATGTACGAGTTGATATCATGCAATTCTAACTTCGGAGGCGATATGTCGGATAGCTTAAAGAAAATGGGCGAAGAGTTTCGCGGCAAGCGTGAAGAAATGAACTTGACGCTGAAGGAAGTGGAAAATGCCACATCGATTCGGATGCTTTATTTACAGGCAATTGAAGAGGGGAGGGTCAACCATTTTCTATCGACTGTGTATGCGCTTGGATTTATCCGCCAGTATGCAAATTTTCTTGGCTTCGATGCTGAAAAATTGTTGAAAGATCATCCCGAAGCATTTCGTCTCGCTCCGGAAAAACAAGATTTTGCTTATGGAATTGGCACGCTTGAAATGCGCGGCAGTCCACATGGTGGAGTGCGGTGGGTGCCGAATTTATTATGGGGTTCAGCGATTCTACTCGTCGGGATTTGCGCTTGGTTTTTCGCAAAAGCTCTGGGAGTTTTCTAGAATATTTGTATAGAAATACCCAAAAGAGTATGGTCGAAAGATATGGTTGAACAGCTCGGCGATTACATTGTCCTTAAACAGTTGGGGCAGGGTCCATTTGGAGCGGTCTTCTTAGCGGAGCACCGTTTCATCAAGCGCCAATTTGTCTTAAAAGCTCTCCCGGAAGAGATATCGACCGATCCTCATTTCCTACGTCGTTTTGAGATGCAGGTGAGCGAAATCGCTGCTCTAGATCACCCGAATATCTCCAAAATTCACAACGTCTCGATCCATCAGGGCAGAGCTTATCTCGTCACCGATCCAGTCGTCGATTCACTCGGTGAGACGATGCATCTCGATCGCTTTTTGAATTTGCGCGGCAAATCACTTTTAGAAGAAGAACAACTCACTTTGCTTCGCGCTCTCGCCTCTGGCATTGACGCAGCGCATGAAGCGGGCGTCCCGCATGGCGGAATCAAGCTCACGAATGTGCTCGTGGCTCCCGATGGAGCCGAAGTTAAATTGATCTTGTCCGATTTCGGAATCACTCGCTTGATTGGTGAAGGAGTCGCTTTTGTTCGTCTATGCGAACAAATTGCCCGCGCCTTAATTCCTGGCGCAAGTGGCGAGCGGGCGCAAGAGCTCAGCCGCCAATTTTTGAAAAGCTTTGGCTTTTTAGCGCCTGAACAAAAAACGCTCCAGCCCGATACAGTCACCACCAAATGTGATGCTTATGCTTTTGGCGTTTTAACCTATTACATGTTGATGGGTCGCTTGCCTGAAGGGTGCTTTGATCTCCCTTCTCGTGCCCTCGGAAACCATCAGCTCAATTGGGATCTCTTCATCAATCGCTGCTTGCAAAGCAATCCGAATGTGCGACCGCAAAAACTGGTCTCGGCGATGGACGAATATCTGCGCGCGCCTCGATCGGTTTCACGCGAGATGCATTCTCTGTCAGAAATCGAGCCGAAGGTCGATAGCCTACTGCAGATGGCATTTGAATTTCCCGGTAAAGCTGAGGCCCAAGTGGTCGCTGCAGCTCCCGTTCAAGACAACTTAAAACCAGTGTTAAAGCCGACCGAAATCGCACGGCCTGAATATGAACCCGATCCGGGCGCTATTTTTCAACGCGATATGATGGTTTCCCACTATGAACCTAAAAAAGTCGAAGTGAGAGAAGTGGAGCCGATCCTCACCGAAATGATCGTAATCCCTGGCGGGGCCTATCCACGCGGTAGCAACGAAGGGGCTCGCGATGAGATGCCGCGCCATGTTGTCACTTTGCCCAGCTTTGCGATCGACGTACACCCCGTTACAAATGAACAATTCGTCCGATTCTTACAGGCGATGGGCGGCGAGAAAGATCGAAATAACAATGACATCATCCGCCTCCGCGATTCCCGCATCAAGCGCTCCGGGGGCAAGCTCGTGATTGAATCGGGTTATGCCAAACACCCCGTTGTCGGCGTCACCTGGTATGGGGCAACTGCTTACGCCCGCTGGATAGGCAAGCGCCTTCCAACAGAAGCGGAATGGGAAGCGGCAGCTACGGGCGGTCGAGACAATTACATGTACCCAACCGGTATAGAAATTGAGAGGACTCAGGCCAATTTCTTTAGCTCGGACACAACCCCGGTCATGAGTTATCCTCCGAACGCCTTTGGCATTTATGACATGGCTGGAAACGTCTATGATTGGTGCCAAGATTGGTATGCCTACAACTATTACGACGCTTCTGCGGTTGAGCCGAACAACCCACAAGGTCCACCTCAAGGCGTTTATCGCGTCTTGCGAGGCGGCTGCTGGAAGAGCCTAAAAGAAGATCTTCGCTGCGCTCATCGTCACCGCAATAACCCAGGCGCTGTGAACGGAACCTACGGCTTCCGCTGCGCCGCCGACGTCTCTTAGAGGGCGCTCTTCCAATCAGCGAAAAGAAAATCACAGAGTTTCGCAGAGAAGAAATGGGAAAGAAATCAAAATTCAGAATTTTTCCTCTGTGTGGCTCTCTCTTCCATCTCTGTGTAACTCTGTGATTTATTTCTCTTGAAAATTCATTACATAACACCCTCTTCGCTTGTATAAAAAAGTTTTGTAGTTCATGGTGAACGAAAGAGGTTCAGCATGCAGAAAGAGTCG
>JBEHXF010000050.1:0-12672 GCA_048498835.1 Chlamydiota bacterium
AACAACTCGGTATCGTCATCCTCGAAGATGACGTCGAAATAGGTGCTAACACCACCATTGACCGCTCTCGCTTCAAATCCACCCTCATCCGACGCGGC
Organism: Chlamydiota bacterium; assembly: GCA_048498835.1. GTDB lineage: Bacteria > Chlamydiota > Chlamydiia > Chlamydiales > SM23-39 > CAITMJ01. Next base: position 99 of record JBEHXF010000050.1, read on the forward strand.
ACGAAAATCGATAACCTGTGCCAAATCGGCCACAACGTCGAAATCGGCGAAGACAACATCCTCGTCGCCCAAGTAGGCATCGCCGGCTCTTCTAAAACAGGACGCCACGTAATCCTGGGCGGCCAAGTCGGCGTTACTGGCCATGTCGAACTCGCGGACCTAGTCCAAGTCGGCGCCCAGTCCGGCATCAGCAAATCGCTTCCCACCGGTAAATACATGGGCTCCCCCGCGATCCCCATGGCCGATTACAGCCGCCAATCGGTCCACGTACGCAAGCTCGAAGACTACGTCGAGCGCCTCAAGCAACTCGAAAAGAGCCTCCAAGAGCTCGAACAAAAAATTTCCGCATCCAAATAACCTGTTGGACACTGGGTTGCATGGCTTCCCTGGATCGTTATATCGTTGATCTGGCCTTAGTAGCAAAGCTCTAGGTAGCCTTACCTGCTTAGGACCACCAAGTTATCCCGTTAAAAAGCCTCTCCATTTTTTACATAATTAGTTACACTTTTTAAAAAATAATGTATAATATTTTTAATAAGCACAGGAATTACATGACAAATCCAATTAACAATCCCAATATTAATACTTCAACAAATTGGGTTCCCTTTACTACAGATTCAATAGCCGATCGAATAAGTGAAATCGCGCCTCATCGAATTTCTCAGTTAAATGTTCGTGGTCAATATGAAGGGAATGGCTCTATATCATTTTCTAACTTAAGCCAGCGTGACCAAGAGAAGATTTTGCAATGCCTAGAATCTGGCCCAATACTTGTGAGAAATAAAAAATGGGAAAATTTAGCTCAGGTTAAAGGGCATTTCCAGCAATGCTATAAAGTCAATCTTAGCCCCCTGGATATATGCGACATGTATCGGAATCAATTTCATGATTTCCATCCCTACAACCTTAAGGATTCTACAAAAACTGTTCTTGAAGTTTTTAACGAGGGCAGAGCAGCTGCAAGAAAATATTTAAATCTTCCTGTTAGACCTCTTCCTTCACAACCTCAGTCACAAACACAGCCCGCTCAAGCAAGCAAACCGATTCTCCCCCCAGTTCCTAAACCTACAGAAAGAATTGATACTCTAGATAAAATGAAGAAACATTCTTTATTTCCAACAATGGCTAATTCAATTAAAGCCCGAAAAAATGGCGCTCTAAAAGAAAAGCAAGAAGCAATTCTCAAAAAACACAATCTCCTTGTAGATGAAGCTGTAATTGATGAATATGAATACGAAAAAAAGATAAGTAATAAAAGACCCTCTTCTTCTACCGATCTTCCCCCCTCTAAAATAGCAAAAACCACTAACGATGAAGTCGACGCCAACGTATTATTGTCTCTGAGCAAAGCAGAAGCAGAAGAGCAGTAGAATTCTAAGCTTGCCAATCTCTCTCCTACTCGCTATGTAGAGAGATATGATCGAGATCTACTTTAAGACCATCCGCGATACCGAATTTAGCCGCATCACCGATTATCGAGTCGGCAGCTGGCTCTATGTCAAAGAAGCTAGCACGGAAGATCTCACTCAAATCGCCACCCTGACCGGCCTAGAACTCACCGATATCCGCGACAGCCTTGATAAATACGAACTCCCCCGTATCGAGAATATCGGAGAAAATATCCTCTTCTTCGTCCGCCATCCGGGCGAGGGAGAACTCGGCCTTTATACCGACACCCTCACCATGATCCTGACCCCCTCCTATGTGATTGCGATCAGCCCCCACAAAAGTGAGATCGTGGAAAACCTTGTCTCCAGCAATACCTCTCTCGGTACAACCCAAAAAGCGAAACTGCTTCTCCACGTCCTCCTCAAGATCACTCAAGACTTCAACAACAACATTAAGCGAGTGCGCCATGCGATCCTCAATCACGAGCAGCTGATGAAGATCGTCGATAGCAATGCGATCATCGTCCTCACGAAAAACGAAGAGATCCTCAACCAATACCTGACCGCCCTTGTCCCCATGCGCAACGTCCTTGAAAACGTCTCCGGGGGCCGCTACCTCACCCTCTATGAGAAAGACATCGACCTCCTCGAAGACCTCATGATTGCCCTCCGCCAAGCCGAGGACGTCTGCCGCGTCAATATCAAAAGCATCCGATCGCTCCGCGACTCCTATCAGATCATCTTCACAAACGACGTCAATCGAACCATTAAACTCCTCACTGCCCTCACCATCATTTTTACCATCCCATCCATCACCGCCTCTATCTACGGAATGAACGTAGCCCTCCCCTTCCAAACCCTCCCTTATGCCTTCTGGATCCTCATCGGCGTCACCATCGCCGCCTCAGCCATCGCCATCTGGCTCTTCCAGCGCAAGCGCTGGCTCTAAAACCATACGACCGTTTCCACAGCGAGAACAGAACGATAGGAACGATATAGCGATAATAAGAGTTAACGACTCTTATCGCTAATGAACTTTTTCGAAGCGGGCACGGCCGCTTCGCGTACACGTTGGTTCCCCCCTTTTTTTATCGTTATATCGTTGTATCGTTATATCGTTGAAAAGGATGTTTACTAATCTAACCCAAAAGCTGGCGAAGCCCCGCTTCTCTTCTGTCCCTCAGGTGATCTCAAGAAAACGGTCGATCATCGTGTGGACTTGATCGGGCGACTCTAAATTTGCCCAAGGCCCGGTGCCCACAACGCGGCCAACGTGAAGATTGCTCAAGACCTGCCGCGCCTTCTCTTCAGAACAAAATGGTTGTGCCGTTTGGATCAGCAAGCTGGGAATAGAGCAGAGGAACTCATGATTTTGGTCCCATTGCAGGAGATTTCGGTAAGTAGATGACTTAACAAAGCCAGGTGTCGATTTCATCGCTTTTATAGCGACCGCCCTCACTTCCGCCGTTGCTTTATAGATCACTGAATCGACCAATTCTTCTTCAGAATTTTCTTTCTCTTCGATGTGCGCTTCCACCACAGTCCGAATCCAGGACTCCATAAAAAGAGGAGGTTCAATCAAGATCAGATGAGACAATCGCTTTGGTTCAATCTTGGCTATCTCAATGCCCACATTAGCCCCAAAATTGAGGCCAATGAGTACAACCTTCTCCATCTGTTGATGTCTGCAGAGCTCGAGCGCGGTTTCAGCAAATAAAGGAAGCGTATACTCCGTTTTTAGTTTTGAGCTAGAGCCATGTCCAAGAAGATCCAAGCTCAACACTTTTCCAGCTTTTGCAAAATGGGCGGCTGTATAGGCCATCATTTCGTGGCTGCCACCAGCATTGTGAATCAAACAAAAATTCTTTGTCCCATTACCCACGCTGCTATAGGCTATCTCCCCTTGCTTGCAGGAAAATTTTTTCATGCTCAATTCCTTTTACCTGAATCTCGGTTCCCGTTAAAATTATTCCCTTTTAGGAGATTTAAACATGTTTAAAGCATTCTGCGCTATTCTCACGGCCGCCTCTTTATTCAGCGAACAGAGCCGCTACTCAGAAACCCTTTACCCATCTTGGGGCCAAACGCTTGCCATGAAAGAGGCCATTTTCCGCGAACAAACCGAGTGCCAAGATCTCGTTATTTTTGAAAACGAAACTTTCGGCCGCGTCCTCGCACTGGACGGCGTCATACAAGTAACCGAAGCAGACGAGGCGATCTATCATGAAATGATGACCCACGTCCCTATCATCGCTCACGGCTCTGTTCGCTCAGTCCTCATCATCGGCGGCGGCGATGGCGGCATCCTCCGTGAAGTGCTCAAGCACGAACAAATCGAGCGTGTCGTCATGGTCGAAATCGATCCCAGCGTAATCGAGCTATCGAAAAAATATCTCCCCAAGATCTCCAACGGCGCCTTCGAAAATCCACGCGCTAAAATCATCATCCAAGACGCCTCGCTCTACGTCAAAGAAACCAAAGAGTCATTCGACGTCATCATCTGCGACTCCACCGACCCCTTCGGCCCAGGCAAAGTCCTCTTCACCTCAGAATTTTACGGAGATTGCAAAAAGCTCCTGAATGAAGACGGCATCTTCGTCAACCAAAACGGCGTCCCCTTTCTCCAGAGATCAGAACTGAATCTCACACTCCAAAACCGCTCGCCCCACTTTAACCATGTCACTTTCTTCGTCGCGCCCATTCCCACCTACGTCGGCGGCTTTATGGCCTTCGGCTGGGCGTCTGATAAGAAGTACCGCCACTCCGAATCCCTCCTCGAAGAGCGCCATACCAAACTAAAATCGCCCCTCTTTTACTACACACCATCCATCCATCGCGCCGCCTTTGCCCTCCCTCGCTACATGTTAGATGCAATCGAGGCAAAACAATGAACCCCATTTCCCCTTTTCATGAGGAAAAACAACCAGAGCCCTCTGTGCTTGGGAAGCGAGAGCGCTCATCGACCGCTTCTGTTCAAGCCGCCCGAATGGACAATGCCACCAGAAGAAGAGTTCAAGAGCTAGTCGGTTCAAACGATTATTTCTACAAGGCAGACCTTAATCAACATCCATTTTTAAAAGCCCAAAAAATAACCCCTTTAACTTCGCGACAAATAGAAATTGGAGAAGAGCTTTTAGAAAAACGAAAAAAGACCTTTTTACTCGGCAGCTTTCATGCACTCTACTCCTATAATAAATCCATCTTAGATTCTGACCCTCAGTTAAAAAGCGATATTGATAAACTGAATCTCTATGGCCCACTACCACCACTGCTCGAACTAGCGGATAAAGTTCGAGAGTGGATTAACAATAATCAACAAAAGATGCTGGCTGTTACAGAAACCCAGTTTGAAAAAATTTCCCAAAATATTGGCAATCGCAACTGGGCATATTTTCTCGCCACTTTTCCGTTCATTCGCGATCGATTTTTGCAACTCTCTCCTGATCCCCTCTATGGCCGCCCTTTAGGCTCTATTCTTAACTATCTCAGGTATTCGTCTAAAGTAAGATTCTTCGTTGAATTATTTTTTAATCCAATCATCGATGCCCAAAATCGCGAAAACACGCTCGTTCATTTTGTTTTAAACCATGCAGAATCATGTCTGAAATTCATAGAAGAAGTCCTCGATCAAGACAAAATGAGTAAAGATTACTACGAGCGATTTTGCTCATTTTTAATCGACGAACCCTTTATCAGTGACAAAGAAAACTTAGCGCGTGTCAATCATCGCTTCTTCGAGTTTGGACTGAACCAGCCAGACAAAGAATATCAGGCCATAGCCATTGCAGCCGGCCTATACCTCTTTCTTTCCGAGAAACGTAAAAAAGCCAAACGAAATCAGCCCGCATCAGTTACCTACTCATTTGACCCAATTTTTCTACGACAAGTCCAACAGCGACTAACCAACTGCACTCCAGAAGAAAAAGAAACGCTCATAAACCGTGCCTCCCAATACCTCGAAGTATTTGAAAAAAATCTTGAAGACAATTATCACGGAACCAATAAACCTAAAATGCAGCAAATTACCGATCAACTTGTTGTCTTTAGAGGATTATAAACAATCATGCCAATACATCATCTCACCGCCACTCAAGAAATTGGTTGGGCGTTACTCAATAGACTTCCCGATAATAACCTACAAGGAATGGTCCTTTCCTATTTACCCCTCGAGTCTCCTGAGTTTAAAAACCATCCCGCACTTCAGAATGCCCATAAAATCTTGCTAGAAGAAGTTGCTGAACAAAAGCCGAACTCTCTGATTGGCAGAACTTGTAAAGGGTGTCGCGGTTCTTCCTTTAACATACCGCTCACACAAGTCTTGAACATAAAAAAAGAAATCTGCCAAAGCTTGAATTTAAGGCTTTGTTTTGTAAGTAAAGAGCAATGCTTGGCAAGAGGTGTTGACCGAAAGTTCTATACAGAATCCAACTCTGATTTTTTACAGCTCAACGAAATCGATGAAAAAATCCACCCTCTTGTTGAAGATCGAAAAGCCAATCTATCCACTTCCAAACAAGCTGAAATCATCCGCTATAATTTGTGGAGTCTAAATTAGAAAATAGAGTTCCCCCTACCTAGATTCCAGTTAGACAATCAACGAAGCTGGGTTTTCCAAATACTTCTGAATGGTCTTGAGGAACTTGGCTCCATCGGCTCCGTCGATGACTCGGTGATCAGCTGAGAGCGTGAGGTTCATCTTCTTGCCGATGACAGGCAGGCCGTTTTCAATTCGGACGCAATCTTCCATCCCTGCAATCGCGAGAATGGCTGCTTGTGGTGGATTGATGATAGCGACGAAGTCGGAAATTCCATACATCCCCAGATTAGAGATGGTGAACGAGCCGCCCTTGTACTCCTCGGGTTGGAGTTTGCCAGCCTTGGCGCGGGTCGCGAGCTCTTTTACTTCGACCGATAGCTCGCCGAGATTTTTGTAATCGGCGTGGCGAATGATGGGGGTAATGAGGCCTGCTTCGACTGAGACGGCGACAGCGATATCGATCGTCTTGAAGAAGATGGTCGATTGTGTCACTGAATTGAATCCGGTGTTTAAATTGGGATGCTCGCGCAGAGCCAGCGCAGTGGCGCGGATGATGAAATCATTGATGGTGACTTTGAGGCCGCTATTTTTGAGCTGCTCTCTTGCCTTGCCGAGCGCCTCTGCATTGATCTCTTGGCGTACGTAGAAATGGGGAATAAAGCTCTTGGATTGCTGCAGTCTTGTTCCAATGACTTTGCGCATCGGCGTCATGGGGACTTCTTCATAAGTTCCCGGAGCAATAGTCGGCATCTCTCTTCGTCCAAAAGAGACAGCGAGATCAGGCTGCGCCAAATCTAGGTCGTGACTGGTTACACGGCCGCCTGGGCCAGATCCTCTGACAGATCCGATATCGAGCCCTTTTTCTTTTGCGAGCTTCTTGGCGAGCGGAGACGCAGGTGTGCGCCCCTTCGGAGAGCCCGCAGGAAACTCAAAATCATATTTTGCGAGAGGTGGCTCTGGAGTGAAAGAAGGTTGTTGCATCGCAGCTCCGCTCGGCGCTGCAGGTTTTTTCACTTCTTGTTTTTCTTCTGCTTTCTGCTCGGGTTTTGCTGCGGCGGGGGCTTCTCCTTCTGGCTTATAGCCATCGATACTCTCGCCTGCCTGCACGGTGAAGATCGCAATCGGTTGATTCACGATAGCCGCGCCGCCTTCTGCCACCAGAATTTTTCGAAGATAGCCGCCATCTAAGGCGTTGTATTCGACTGTTGCCTTATCGGTCGCAACCTCGACCAATACATCTCCCGATTCGACTTTATCGCCCACTTTCTTATGCCATTTCGCGATTGTCCCCTCTTCCATTGTGGGGGATAATTTGGGCATGGTAACAGTGAATGGCATAGGTCCTCGAGCAGTTCTAAAGACATTAGTATGAAGAATTTTCTCTCGTTTGGCAAGAGGCTATCTCAGCAACCCCATTTTACATCCCATTAAATATTTTTAATTATAAATAATTATAAAACCAAATATAATTATTAAACGAATGGGAGAATTATAAATGATAACTACACCTGTTTTATACCAAACAAATTGGGATAATACCAATATCCATTTAAAAGCCCCTGCAGAGACTTGGAGACAAACCGCTTTAGACGCAGCCTATTTCGTCTTGTCGATAGCCATTCCTCTCATCGGTATTGCTCGCCTGATCGGCTATGGAATTGGCAAACTCGCAAATCGCGTTATACTCCCAGCCGCTTCTCAGATTTCTGAAGAAGATCGCAAAATCGCAAAAGAAGCGTATGAATCATTTTGGAAAGGTCCTCTCAATTTTAAAAATAGGGAAACTCGAGAAGTTTTCTCCGCTCTCGATTACACTGTTGCAACACCTGATCAAGCCCATCTGAGAGTCAAATATCTCCGACACAAAGACTCCACATCCTCTACCCCAACCGTGATCTACTTCAACAGAAATATGGAATTAGCGCTGAGCGAACTAAAGCCTTGGATGGTTGAGCAATCGATGCAACAAAACATCCCTTGCAACTTTGTGTTTTTTGATTATCGAGGAGTCGGTGAATCCACAGGAAATTTTAAGTCGACAAAGGATCTCATTGTCGACGGCACCTCGATTGTCCAGTGGGTTCAAACGAAATTAGAAGTCCCTCCAGATAAAATCCACTTTTATGGTCAATCGCTTGGAGGCGCAATTGCCGCTGAAACGCAAGCCACTAATCCAACCGTTTTGACTGGACCTCACCTAAATGAAAGATCTTTTTCTTCTTTAGATCAAATGATTCGAAGCTTCGGTGGTTGTGTCGCGGGTATGCTGGCCTATATTTTGCGCGATCAAGGTTACTCTTTAAATCCTGGAGAAGCGTGTAAAAAATTAAAAGGGCCCAAATTATTCGTACATCATCCACACGATCAGATCATCCCGACTGAAGCAAGTCTTCAAAAGGAGATGAACCCTAACCAAGTTATGACCCTAAAACCTAAACAAGGCCAGGCGATCCTAGGAGGAAGAGAAAGAGCATTCACTTGGGAACAGATATCCAATCAATTCGCCCACAATGCCCCTCTCGATTGGCATGAGGGAGCCGTAGAAAAAATGAGACGATTCCTTTTAGGTTCTTCGCCAAGAAAGGCAGCAGCACCAACAAGACTCGGGACGATCAAGTCCTTTTTTAATTGGTTTTAACGAAGAGTTTCGCGGATGGCGGCGATGATGCGCTCTTTATTGGGGACGCTCTCTCGCTCCATCGGTTTAGAGTAAGGAAGCGGCGTTTCGCGCTGGCAAACGCGCTGGAGCGGCGCATCGAGATCGTCAAAGCAATGTTCCATGATCTGAAAGCCGAGTTCCGCCGAGATGCCAGCAAAGATATGCCCCTCTTCAACGAGAACGCAGCGATGCGTTTTGCGAACCGATTGAGCAACAGTCGCGATATCGAGCGGCTTGATGGTACGCAGATCGACAATTTCTACCTGAATCCCCTCTTTCGCAAGATCGTCCGCTGCTTGGCGGCAAAACTTGATCATGCGGCTGTAAGAGACGAGAGTGATGTGCTTGCCTTCGCGAATGACTTTCGCCTTTCCGATGGGGACGAGATATTCCTCTGTGGGAATCTCCATTTTTTCGCCATAATCGAGTTCGTTTTCGAGATAAATCACGGGATTGTTCGAACGAATGGCCGACTTGAGAAGCCCTTTATGATCGTAGGCGTTGCTGGGGGCGATGACGATGAAGCCGGGAAGATTGCCGTAGATCGCCTCGACGCAGTGGGAGTGTTGGCAGGAAACTTGTGCTGCCGCGCCATTGGGTCCTCGGAAAACGATCGGAACTGAGAAGCGTCCGCCCGACATGTAGTGCGCTTTGCATGCGTTTGAGATAAGCTGATCGGCTGCAACGAAAGAGAAATTCCAACTCATGAATTCAACAATCGGACGAAGACCAGTTTGGGCTGCGCCAATCGCAAGACCGGCAAAACCGTTTTCTGCAATCGGGGTATCGATGATCCGCTCTGGTCCCCACTTGGCAAGGAGCCCTTTCGTCACTTTATAGGCGCCGTTGTATTCAGCTACTTCTTCGCCCATGACAAAGACTCGATTGTCGCGCGCCATCTCTTCATCGATCGCTTGACGAAGCGCCTCTCGGATTTCAATGAGTTGCATCGGCATCAAGGTTCCTCCGGAGCGAAAACGCCCTCTTCAAGAGTGATCGGATCGGGATAGGGACTCTCATCGGCAAATTTCATTGCGGCGATGATGAGATCCTTAGCTTCTTGATCCATTTGTTTGAATTCTTCTTCGGTCAAAATGCCCTGTTCAATCAACGTATTTCTCAAGAGAAGAATCGGATCTCGCTCCATCGTTTTTTGCAAATCTTCTTTCGAGCGATAAAGACCTGGATCAGAAATTGAATGGCCGCGGAAACGTTCAGCCACGCATTCGATCAAAACGGGTTTTGAAGTTTTGACAACCTCTTCAAGTGCATGCTTAAAACCAGCATAACAATTGAAAAAGTCCATTCCGTCAAAAGTATAGGAGCTAATGCCATAGCTCTTCGCTAAATTTTCTGCGATCGGCTCGATACATACGGCCCGTTTAACGGCTGTACCCATGCCCCATTTATTGTTTTCAATCACGAAGAGACAAGGGAGTTTCCACAGAGCCGCTAGATTTAAAGACTCGTGGACGGCGCCTTGTACTACAGCTCCTTCGCCCATGAAGCAAAACGAAGCTAAGTCTTTCTGTTTCTGATACTTAACACTAAATGCAGCGCCTGTTGCAATGGGAACGTGGCCGCCTACAATCGCCAAACCACCCAAGAGTCGGTCAGCATAAAGGTGCATGGAGCCGCCGCGGCCCATCGCATTCCCCGTTGTTCGCCCATAGAGCTCAGCCATCATTTCATTTGGAGTAGCGCCGAGAAGCATGGCGAGAGCGTGACAGCGATAGGTGGTGGTGTACCAATGTTGGGTACCCGCCGCAGCGATACAGCCAGTTTGAATGGCCTCTTGCCCCATATAAGAGTGGTAAAAGCCCCCTACCTTACCCTGCTGATAGGCTGCCTCACCTCGGATCTCGAAGTTGCGGATTAGCAACATCTTGCGGAGCTCTTCCTTGAGACGTGCAGGACCGAGCTCTTGGATCACTTTCTCTTTATCGCTGTGAAAAAAACGGTATTGTACCATACAAGATTCCCTATTAGAGCTTAGCCCATCCAGAAGGGGTTGTCAATAGGGTCCAGATCCTGGAGCGCCCACACCGGGAATACCGCTTCCGTGATTTGGAACAACGTGAGGGTTATTGGTCACAGGGACTGTCCGCAGATCAGCGTCATCGCTTGTCGCTTGGAAGCAGCCCGCGCATGCTAAAAGAGCGAGTAAAAGAATCTGTTTAGTCATGTTTTGCCTTTAGTTTAAGATCCAGTTTAGACGAATCGTGCTTGAAAATAAAGGAAAAATTCGGAACCATGTGGAGGCATTATGAAACGACGACCGATTTACTACGACACTGAGACAACTGGGGTTAAGGCGGGCAAGGACCGGATTACAGAAATTGCTGCCTATGATCCAGAACTAGATAAAACTTTCTGCACCTTCGTCAATCCGGGCTGCCCCATTCCTGCCGAAGTGACTCAGATCACAAAGATCACCGATGAAATGGTCAAAGACGCTCCTCCTTTTAAAGACATCATTCCGAGTTTTCTCGAATTTTGTTCGGGAGATGTCGTCCTCATTGCCCACAACAACGACGGCTTTGATAAATTATTTTTAGAAGCCGAATTTGGCTGGGCGGGAATCGAGATGCCAAAGTGGCACTACATCGATTCTCTCAAATGGTCCCGCAAATACCGGAGCGATCTGCCGCGCCATAGCCTCCAATTTTTACGTGAAGCCTACGGAATTGAAGCCAATCAAGCTCACCGTGCCCTCGACGACGTGATAGTCCTTCATAAAGTCTTTAGCCGCATGATTGATGATCTGCAACTACATACCGTGATCGAACTCCTCACTCAAAACAGCTCGATTGTCCGCATGCCCTTCGGAAAACATGCAGGAAAACCGCTTGGGGAAGTGCCTAAAGAATATGTTCGTTGGCTCGCCGAAAACGGCGCGCTAGATAAAAAAGAAAACGCCACTCTGAAAGATGGCTTTATTGCAGCAGGACTTTTAGGAGCGAGCCCATGACCCATATTGCCATCATTGGATGCGGCTATGTCGGAAGCGAAGTTGCCCACATCTTGCACAAGCGGGGTGAACATGTAACGGCCACGACAAGAAATCCGAGCCGCCTCAATGATCTGGCAAAAGTTGCTCATAAAGGGGTGTTAATCAAAGGCAATAGCGAAGCTGAACTCGCCCCTCTCATCGCCTCACATGAAACCCTCGTCGTCTCTATTGGCGCCGATAGCCACACCGCCTATGAAAGCGCCTACCTCCACACGGCACAGCTCTTTCGTCATCTCGCGATTGAAATGGATCTTCCTCGCCGCCTGATTTATACAAGCTCCACCTCTGTCTATGGAGACCATCATGGCCGATGGGTCGATGAAGAGGCAGATCTTCTCTCCACATCAGAGCAGGGAAAAATTCTCATCGAAGCGGAGAGGCAATATCAGTCTCTCGCAGAGCTTGGCTGGCATGTTTGCATTCTTCGCCTTGCAGAAGTCTATGGCCCCGGCCGTGAACTATCCAAACGAATCCGCGATCTCAAAGGCCAGCATCTTCCAGGCACGGGAGATACGTTTACCAATATGATCCATAAAACCGACTGCGCCACAGCCATAGATTACGCGATCCGCCACCATCTCGAAGGGATTTACAATCTCGCAGACGATGAGCATCCCACTCGCAAAGAACTCTACGATGCCATCGCCAAGAAGTTCAATCTCCCCGCTCCCCGCTGGGATCCTCAACTCACCAGCATGCATCCGGGCAACAAACGAGTTTCCAATCATAAAATCAAGGCCGAAGGTTTCACCTTTCGCCATCCTCACCGCATCCTCGATTAGATAACAAATTCTGTAGTAAATTTTATCGAATCGGGCACGGGCACGCACACGGGCACGGGCACGACCGCTTCGCGTACAATTTGGTTCTTCTCTTTTTTATCGTTATATCGTTATATCTTTATATCGTTGAAAAGGATGTTTGCTAATCTAACCTAAAAAAACGATGGGAACGATATAACGATAAAAAGAGTTAAC
>JBEHXF010000051.1:0-12512 GCA_048498835.1 Chlamydiota bacterium
GGAGAACTCCACGCAGCTGTTCTAGCCAGCTCTGCTTTACCTGCCCTCTTTCCCCCCTACAAACAAGGAGAACAGGTTCTTGTTGATGGAGGAGTCTGTGATCCACTGCCCGTCCTCTTTGCTCGCTCATTGGGCGATGCGGTGATCATTGCCTCTGACATCAGCCCTTCTCTCGATGGTTTTGATGCAGAAAATCTCCCTCAGGTTGCCCGTAAATCCTTTGAAGTACTCTGCCAGCGACTCGCATGTGCTGCCCAGAAAGAAGCTGATATTTTATTGACGATGGATTTTACAGGCATCGCCTCTCCAATCGAAGATGGCGTGAATGATAAAATCTACGAAGAGGGAAAAAAGTCTGTCACCGATCGGTCAGACGAGATCTTAGAAAAAATCTACGGCTGATCATATAAAGTCATTCGATGATTTATTGGGATGGGTTTCTACAACAACCCATTCCTTTTAAGGATGTCCCAATAAATTTTAACGTTTCTATTTTCAATTTATTTGTGTTATAATTAATTTTAATTAAAAGAGAAAATAACATGAATAACATTAACTCACTTCCATTTATTTCCTACCCGCCACCCCTTTACTATAGCAACCCGCCTGTCGATCCTCGAATACAAAGAGTTGAAAACGTTTGGCATCAAAACGCCCCTCCTCCCGTCTATTGGCCTCCAGCTATCCCAGTATACGCTCCAGCTCCTATCCCGTTGCAGCCTGCACCCAATTTAGTTAGCTCTTACGCGCCAATACGTGGATACAATCGCGCGGAAGAACCTGTTCCTACTTCTCAAGATCAACAAGAAAAAGAGGTAAAACGATACATTGCCCAAAATATGGGAAAATCCACTTCTCTATTGGCAAAGGAAATATTAGATAAGTTTGAAATCGCAATGCCTCACTCAAAAATTAAAAAAATTCAAGAAAAATACCAGAGGAGAATCCGATCTGAAACAGAAGTAAAATCGACTCCTACAACTGAACAGCCCAATACTACCCCTCGTCCTAGCTTGCTCGGTCGTACTGTCACATTTATTGAAACCGTACAGATGATGAAAGATTCTTTAAAAGAATTTTACAAAGAGACTCCTAGAAAAGCCCCGAAAGTCACTTCAAGACAAGCTAACAACCCTATTCCCAAGAGTAAGAAAAAGCAAAAAAACCCTGATACCAAAGCGTCAGACACACTCTATTTCATCAAAAATTCGAATCAGTCACCAACTCAGTAAAAAACATCTTTTGATGTTCCGTGCGAATATCTGCTAAATCCTCCAGACTCATCCATACATTGGTAGTATTCCAAATATGACGTACAAGTTTTAAAGGACTCTGTAGGTATTGCTCTAGGCGCTGGATTTCTCTACCAATAATTCGCTGATCACATTTTCTGAGCCTAGCATAGACAACAAAGCTAGGATAGCGATATCGCGAGTAGCCATTATTTACGATTTCGAATTCAGAAGTTTCATCTATATTTGACTTTTGATTATTACAACCGACCTGCCCATCCCCTGTACAGAGGCGCTTGCGAAAAAGATCATGCTCCTGATCTTCTGCAGCTCTTTTACAACCTAAAAGAACTTCATCCAATGTCTGAGGAGAATCTAAGCGATTAATTGCGCTCATTGCACCTACATCATTTATTCAGGAATTAATTATAACATATTTATTTAAATTAAAAGAAATAAACTATCCCAATAAAACGACCTGATGTAATATAAACATCTTTTATTGCGAGGTGCACATGTTTATCTTAATCATTCTAGGCGTTTTAGCCGTTGTATTGACCATTTCTCTTTACACCGTTCCTGAAGGAAACATCGCTGTCATCACCATGTTTGGTAAGTATCGACGGATTGCCAGACCCGGGCTCAGCGTCCGTATCCCTATTTTGGAAGTGGTGTCCAAACGAATCTCCATTCAAAACCGGACAGTTGAAATGGCTTTTCAAGCGATTACGCTCGATCAGGCAAATGTCTACTTCAAATCGATGATGCTGTACTCGGTGATGAATCAATCGGAAGAGATGATCAAACGCGTCGCCTTCAAGTTCATTACACAAGATTCCTTTATCCAAGCTCTTTCGAGAACAGTCGAAGGAATGGTAAGAGCCTTTGTCGCCTCCAAAAGACAGGCTGAGATTTTAAGCGTACAACAAGATATTGTCGAAGCAGTGAAAGCGCGTATCGATAGAACGCTTGAAGAATGGGGCTACCACCTTCTCGACTTGCAGATCAACGATATTACCTTTGATCAGGCGATCATGGATTCAATGAGCAAAGTGGTTGCATCAAAAAACCTCAAAGAAGCTGCGGAAAACGAAGGACAAGCTCTCCTCATAACGAAAACAAAAGCTGCAGAAGCCGACGCTGTAGCCATTAAAATCTCTGCCGAAGCGGAGCGGGAAGCTTCTCGCATGCGGGGACAGGCCATTGCACAGTTCAGAAGTGAGGTAGCAGCGGGCATGAAACAGGCCGCGCTCGAAATGCAAGAGGCAAACCTAGACAATCATGTGATCTTATTTAGCATGTGGACGGAAGCTGTGAAAAACTTTGCAGAGGTGAATAAAGGCAGCACCATTTTCCTCGATGGAAGCGTGCAAGGCTTTGAACAGACTCTCAAGCGCATGATGGCTCTTCAATCGCAACAGGTTAATGTGTGAGATCTAGTGGGGAGCTAATCGAACGCTCCCTACGCTCGATGTAAATCCATTGTCATAAAGAGCTGTGACGTAGTAAGTAATCGCTCCCTTTTTCGGACAATTGTGATCGATAAATTCCAGTGTCTCCCCATCGACTCGTCCTGCAAAATCTGTTAAACCCTCATCTCGATAAATATGGTAAAAAAGCGGAGATCCAGTAGACGGTGACCAGCGAATGTGTCGAAAATATTCGGTCTGAAGGAGAAATCGATCTTTTCCAGAAAAACCCGATAACACCCCTAAGGGGGGATCAGTCAGAGCCATCGCCGTATTGGATGGAGAAGAAAACCCAGAAAAGGTACGTAAGAGGCTGCGATCCGCAGTCCGAAATTTGCCCACCGCCTGCGGTTGGCTCGCCGCATAGCCAGCAGTGCCATCAGGAGTAATGGCTACACTCGTGGGTTGAGGAATCGCAATTGTATCGACTACGGTGTTGTCAGAAGTTCGAATGACGATGAGTGAATTGCTGCCATAATCAGATACAAAGATATAAGCGCCATCGGGCGTCACCGCTCCATACCGAGGACTATTAAAACCAGGAATGGTATCGATAACCGTATTATCTGACGTCCTAATGACCGAGATCGTATTATTGCCGAGATTGGTCACATAAACGCGTGTCTCATCGGGTGTGATTGAAATGCCAAGAGGTGCGCTAAAACCTGTGATTGTATCGATCACCGTATTATCTGAAGTTTGAATGACACTGACTGTATCATTTGCTGCATTGGTTACATAAGCTCGAGCATTCGTGACCACAATATCTTGGACGTTGCTAAAGCCAGTCACGGTAGCGACAATTGCATGCGTCGTAGTTGAAACGACACTCACGGTGTCATCATTGCTAGCGACATAAACATATTCTCCATTCGGAAGAATCGCAATCGCGCTTGGTTGGTTCACGTCAATCACCGTTGGCAATAAGAGATTGGTCGAAGTATCGATGATCCGAAGTGTGTTGTCATCACTTCCCACATAGGCATACAAACCATCAGGAGTAACGTCAACTACTCTAGGAGAGGAAAACCCCGAGATTTTTTGCACCGTATCCCGCTCTACATCAATGACACTCACAGTCCCATTATCTAGATTTGTGACATAAGCATGTGGAGTCGCGCCATGAAGTAAGCATATTTCTAGCAAAAAAAGAGATGCGAAGAATTTTTTCATGCCAGACAGCATAAAAAAATAGTAGAAGGTTTTTCAAGGAATATTAAAATTGCCTGCCTAAAGCGCCGCCAAAAGACCAACCGCAAATCGTCGTGTCATTGGAATAAATCAAGGGATCCGATGAACGATGTCCACCAAAAATGCTAAAGGAGTAATTGACGAAAAGATCGATTAAGAAGAGATCTTTGATCAACATCACCCCCGTTTTTGCTATCCCGCCACCGCCCCATTGATGCAATCTTTTTACCACATAAGGCGAAACGTCTTTCGTATGAAGATAGACACCTAAACCGCCAATTCCTCCATAGATACCCCAAGACCTCGAAGCATCGATAGAAAATAGCTTGAGGTACTTTAACCCGAATCCAATGGGAATAAAAAAGACCTTGGTGTTGTAGCCAGACGAAGAATGACCTCGCTTCGTAAAGAAATCGACACTCGTCCATACATGCAATTCTCTCCATGCTTGAACGGTCATTTCAATCCCATACAGACCGCTACCTCCATAAATCCGCTTAAAATCTCCACTGGTCGGCAAGAAGTAAGCCGCTTTACCTTCAAGAAAAACATCGGTTGCCCATAAAGAACTAACCGATAAAAAAAGAATCAGTGCAATCCTTCTCATCATAAGTTGCACAGTAAGAAACTTGGATACGGAATGCAATGTAAAAATAGAAAATCCGGAGCCAACCTTTTTGGCTAGCTCCAGGACCATTTTTATTCCTTCTTCCAAATGACTTGGAAGCCCGAACCATCTGCTGACGGAGCGGAAGGAACCATATTCACTACACCATTATCGACCATGGTAATAGCCGATGTACTCCAAGCAGGATTCACCAGGCCTGCAGTCACACCATCAATCGTCGCTGTGCAATTTTTGAATGTAATCGTTTGGAAGTTAGCAATCGGTTTAGTTTTATTCTTGCCTGCAAAAGGAGCCTCAACCACCCACGCTACAGCTGTTCTAACGGTCGAAGAACTCACCGTCGTACGTTCAAGAGGAATGACTGTCTTTACGCCTTGTGTAAGGTTCGCGATCTCCAGCTGGAATTGATTATAGCGAATATAGGTGACTTTAGCCGAAATTTCATCTCCTGGCTCAACCGGGAATCCGACGATTTGGCTGGCGAGACGGGGATACATTTCATACCAAGCAAAATCCTCTTGTTTCCCTTTTTTCCACTTATGCGTTGTCCCAATCTGCTCAACGGATGGGGCATAATAGCCATCAATTCCCACCCAAACCGAAACAGATGAGTTATCGGTTGAAGGTAATAATGTTGGAACTGTCCAAGTGCCTGAAACGCCCGTTGATCTCCCATCTACGATTGGCTTAGCGCCATACGGTTTGATCGCAGCATAACCCGACCAAATATAGGTGTCTTCTTGCCTGACCGTGGGTGCGGCGGCCCCTACTTGAATCGACTCGAGGGAAAAATCCCCATCATTTGTTTGATTGGCGTGGATTTCTTCATGTGGAATTTCTCTCAGTTCGCAGTGAATTTCTCGCAGCGGGCGATCTGATAGCGCCGATACAGAAGCACCTAACGCCAATAAAATTGCTAGACACCAACTCGTTTGTCTCATGACCCCTTCCTTTTCTTAAATTAACGAAAGTTTAAAAATTCCTTAAACTTATACGCAGAAAAAAGGTATGTGTCAAAATTTTTTCTTTACATCCTAAGTTGTGAGGGAGTTCTGTAATGAATTTTCAAGAGAAGTAAATCTCTGTGATGATCTTTTCTTCAGTACTACAAAATTTATTAAAGAACTTCTTTTAGGCCGCAGATAAAAAAAGTCAGACACGGAATGCAATGTAAAAACAAGAGCTGTTCTAAACTATAGAACAGCTCTAATCTTTTAACTTACTCTTTCTTCCAGATCACTTGGAAGCTGGAGCCATCTGCCGACGGAGCTGAAGGAACCATATTCACAACACCATTGTCGACCATAGTAATGGCGGCTGTGCTCCAAGCTGGATTCACAAGGCCCGCAGTCACACCATCGATCGTCGCTGTACAATCTTTGAAAGTGATCGTTTGGAAATTGGCAATCGGATTAGTCTTGTTCTTGCCTGCAAAAGGCGCTTCTACCACCCATGAGACGGCCCTTCTGACAGTTGAAGCAGTCACGGTAGTACGCTCGAGAGGAACGACCGTCTTTACACCTTGTGTTAGATTGGCGATTTCAAGTTGGAACGAATTATAGCGAATATAGGTGACCTTCGCTGAGATCTCATCTCCTGGTTCAACCGGGAATCCGACGATTTCATTAGCAAACCGCGGATACATTTCATACCAAGCATAATCTTGTTGTTTCCCTTTTGTCCATTTATGTGCTGTTCCAATTTGCTCAACGGTCGAGGTTTGATAACCATCAATTCCAACCCAAATCGAAACGGATGAGTTATTCGTAGAAGGTAATAAAGTGGGAACTGTCCAAGTACCTGAAACGCCCGTTGATCTGCCATCATAGAGTGGTTTAGCTCCCAAAGGCTTGATCGCCGCATAACCCGACCAAATATAGGTCTGGTCTTGCGTGATCTTGGGTGCTGTGGCTCCAACTTGAATCGAATCGAGAGAAAATTCCCCATCATTTGTTTCAGTAGGATGGACCTCTTCATGTGGAATTTGTCTCAATTCGCAGTGAATTTCTCTCAGCGGCCGATCTGACAGCGCTGATACAGAGCTACCCAAAGCCAATAAAACTGCTAGACACCAACTCGTTTGTCTCATGACCCCTTCCTTTTCTTAAATTAACGAAAGTTTAAAAATTCCTTAAACTTATACGTAGAAAAAAAGTATGTGTCAAAATTTTTGTTTACACCGCAGGTCGTGAGTGTGTTCTAAATTGATAAGAAAAGATAATCACCGAGAATAAACTAGAAAGTCATCAAATAGGTTGTCTTGTGGGCGAAGCGCTGTATGGATTGATGAATTCTTCGAATTTGCCCGGAGGAAAATCAGTTACATAGACAAAGTCTACGTCGAAAGGGTAACCGATCCAACGATGAATCAATTGAATGAAAGCCTCTCGCTGTACTGTATTGAGGGGCTCTTCGACAATGAGGCGCAGCTCTAAGTTTGTGGCGCCCACTTGAGCCATTTGGAAGCGCTTGATCGGAGCGATTGTCCGATATTGAAGCGAACCGATCCGCGGCCAATGACTGGTACCATCGGGTAAAACGACTTGATTTCGCCTCCGTCCGAGAATTTTTTTTATCGTTTGAAGCCCCCGTCCGCAGCTGCACTCTCCCATTTCTGCGTAATCGCCAATTTCATAGCGATGGAGATAGCAGCTCGTTAAATCGGTCACAATCACGCGACCCACATCCGCAGGCTGATCGTATTCATCCAGAATCTCGACGAGGATATTCTCCATCACGTGATAAACTTCCCTGTTGTCGGGACACTGAATGGCAATTGTCCCCACCTCTTCTGCCGAATACATGTCTGCGATGAGGGGGTGTCGATGATGGAGCGTTTCTCCCGTCGTTTTAATCCCTTTCAAACAGGTAAGCCGCTTCAAATCGATCGTCTCTAAGATCGAAGGATAAGTAGTGAGGTAGCCGGGCTGGATTTTTTGTAGCCAAGCATTGAGATCTCCTTGCACCGGGTGGCCGTAGAGTGGACCCGTGCGACCCAGAAGAGAAAAAGCAGGACCCCATTGGTCTTGAAACATCTCTTGTTCGATAGCTGGCCGGATCACGGCAAAAGATTGAGTGATATCTCGCTTATGCCAGAGAATTTCCCTCATATTCGTGGCGCTCCACCAAAGCGCTGAGAGCTTGGTTCTCTGCACTTCTACCGGAATACCTGTTGAACCAGAGGTTTTTGAGACGAAGTCCCCTTTGGGCGCCTTCATCTCTTGTAGATCATACCTCGTTAAAATAGGCCCCTTTAAAACGGGGCGAGGACGCTTCTCCCACTGTGTTCGTTCAAGTTGTAGGAGAAGCGTTTTAAGATTCATACTTAGAAATCAATGCCGCTAAACAGGCTGACGAAATAAGATTGGTAAGAGCTACCCGCTGTTGTTTGGAACGAGAAGCCACCGTACGGAATCGAAGTGTTTGCCGGTACAAAACAACCTAAGATTTGAACAGCAGCCAGGTTTTGCACCTGCGAGCTCGCTACGGCAACAGGGAATGTAGCCGCTGAGCCAACAAACGAGGTCGTAGCTGGATTGACATCAAAGGGAGCTTGGTTTACGTAGCTCACTTTTTGTTCAAAGCAGAAATCGCCCCAACCATAGACAAATCGCTCATAGAAGCGGAGTCCGATTTCCGATTGCAACAAGGAGTTATAGATATTGGGAACTTGGAGGTTTAGGCCTGAAGCTCCCGTCTCGGTATAGTGATGTTGCCAATTGTTAACCCAGTCGAATTGGGCAAACGGCTCAACATAATAGAGTCCCCCATTATCGATAGCCCAAGGACTTGCTAGCTCCAGATGAGGCTCTACGATCCAACCATGCGCCTTTCCTGTCGAGGTAATTTGAGCAAGGGTATGTCGTGTGTTTTTCGTTTGGTACCAACCGCCCCAAAGAGCCAGCGCAAACCAGAAATGGTCGGTGTAATAAGAACCATAGAGCGAGCCCATCTCTTCTTGTACTTTTGCATGCCCAATTCCTTGCGAATACTGAACATAGTTAAAAGCATAACCAGCGGTAGCGCCAACAATAAAGTTATCTCCTTGCCGATCATAACCGACCAGAACACCACCCACTTCGTTTGAGTACCGAGGGATCGATCCTTGCTCTTTCAAATAGACAAAATCTCCAAAAGGCTCTACCCAAAATGAATTTGGCTTATACGTTGGCGTTGTTCCACGGACTGTCGATTGAGTCTTGGGACTCACAGCAAGAGCTCTGCCCAAACTAACTAGATCTTCTTCGTTGTACGCCACGTCTCCCTGATTGTCAGCCACATTTGCCGGGCTCATCCCCTTTCTCTTCTTCGTCCACAGCCTGTTTTGCTGAGTCAATCGATTTTCAAGCGCTGATGCTGCAGCCAGCTGCGCATAAGCGATGCTTCCAAAAGGACCCGCAGATTTTGGTGTAGCTTGATCGAGGATGGCGTCGCCCATTATGAGTGCAACGCTGTTAATCCCTGTCGCGTCCGTTAACGTGAGCTCAGTCAAAGTCCCATTCGGCGCCACCAGAGCGACGTAACCACTGGGATCTATTGATGTACCACCAACCAACCCCACACCTTCATTATTGATCGCAACAGAATTAATTTCTCCTGCAGGAAACAAATCCCAATGTATCGAAGTCATTCTTCCATCCGGATGAACAAAAGCAGCATAAAAATTTGGACCATTATTACCGCCTATCAAACCTACCCCTTCATCATTTAGCGCCACACTGTTGATAGCTCCATTAAAAGGACTATCGAATAACACGGTGACATCGCCATTCGCCTGGGCATAGGCCGCATAAACTTGCGAGCTAAAATCCTGACCGCCAATTAAAGCTTTGCCCTGGTTATTAATCGCAACAGAGCTTAGCTGTCCATTTGAGCTAGTATCTAATACCGTAGAAACTGTTCCGTCGGGACTTACGAAGGCTGCATAAACACTGCTAACCTGGCGTCCACCAACAATTCCATTTCCTGCGCTATTGAGCGCCGTAGCGTAAATATGACCATTATCTACTTCTGGCGTACCCGTAATGCGAGTGACATCTCCATTTGAAGCCACATAGGCCCCATACATAAAGCCATCATTCCCCTCGCCTCCAACCAAGCCGAAGCCAGAATTGCTCATCGCAACATCTTCTATATTACCGAGAGAGAAAGAAATCGGCGTCACAGTTCCATCAGACAAGACATGTGCCAAATAAGTGGCATTAAGAGAAAAATCGGTTCCACCGATTAAGCCCAGTCCGGCGTCATTGAGAGCGACATTTGGAATTTCACCAGTAGATACAGAAAGAGTCAGTGGTAGAAGCGTTCCATCAGCTGAAACAAAAGAAGCATAGGCAGCAGAATCGGAACGTCCTCCAATCAAACTTAAACCCGAGCTATTGATCGCAACAGAGCTAATCAATGAAACACCTGTGGTGGGAACACCCGAAATCGGTGTTACTGAACCATCTGCACTTGTGATCAAAGCAGCATAGCTTCCATCCGACGACTCTCCACCCATAATCCCCACAGGAATATCAGCATAGGCAGCGACTCCAAACCCAAGCAGTCCAGCAAATAGGAGCTTCATGGAAGATTCCCAGTTCAAT
This sequence comes from Chlamydiota bacterium, assembly GCA_048498835.1. GTDB lineage: Bacteria > Chlamydiota > Chlamydiia > Chlamydiales > SM23-39 > CAITMJ01. Next base: position 10,109 of record JBEHXF010000051.1, read on the forward strand.
TGGTGTTTAGATCTGTTGCGCTTCTTCATTTCTTTCCTCTTGGATAGCAATCAAAAAAATCCTAGCACCTTTGGAAAAATTTTGGATATGAAAAAACAACTATTTCTTCAGTTCATCGGGAAGTTCTTCCATTGAAACCACCTTTGCCAATAGGTTTGGTTTTAATGCTTTAATTCCATACCCTCGCTTGCGATCTTGTTCTGCCAGATACCTTTTGAACTGATGATCGGGGTCTAACAAAGAAACTTTGCTTTCAAAAGGTTTATGAATGACGAGTCCCCAATCTTCTGTAAAAAGCGATTCAGATCCGTTCACTTCATACGCATCGTAAAAAGTAGTGACCGTCTGTTTCTTCTTTCCTTGATTTGTGATCACGCTAACAAGAAGTGTAGGACATGATTCTCTCAACCGAATATCTATTCTAGAATGGGCATCCATTTTCACTTTTTGCGGTTTATAGCCTAATGAAATGGGCGCCGCAAGATTGCCCGGCTTATTTGAAGAAGGGCGATAGGCCTCTTCAATGGTCATCACCTTCTCACGATCTGTTTGATTGATGAGAGTGAAAGAAAAAACTGACTGGCCGATTGCAATGAGCGAAAAAATACACTTTCTAAACATAATCTCACTCCTTGAGATGAAAAAACTTATCAACGTAAATTATTTAGGGCAAGTTTTTTGAAATTCTTGCCCTTAAAGGATTGTTTTGAAATATTGTCTTTCCTTTACAGGAAAATCTGATGAAACAATCTATTCTATGCTTTCTAATCGGGATCTTTTTCTCACTTGCAGCAACCGAAAACCACACCCTTTCTGTTTGCGCAATTTTTAGGAACGAAGCTCCCTATCTGAAAGAGTGGCTTGAATTCCATCAAATGATGGGAGCTCAACATTTTACCCTCTACAATAACGAAAGTGACGATCACTATCTCGAAATCTTAAAGCCATATGTAGAAAAGGGAATTGTAGAGCTGATCGATTGGCCGAATCAAATGGACGAGCCGAATTGGACACACGCTCAAAAACGGGCCTACAATCATTGCGTACAGAAAGATATTGGGAAAACCAAGTGGCTCGCTCTGATCGATGTGGACGAATTCATCATTCCCGTTGATTCGTCCGATATTCCCTCTTATCTCTCCCAATTCGATGAAAGGCCAGAAATTGGTGGTATCCAGATCAATTGGCAACTCTATGGAACATCGGGACTAGCCGATATTCCGCAAGGAAAACTACTGACAGAGTGTTTAACGAGAAAAGCTCCCTCTTATTTCATTGCGAATGAAGGGGTAGACAACACACGATATAAGTCGATTGTGCGTCCAGAAGCGGTCAATTTTTACGAAGTCCATTACGCCATTTATAAAGAAGGGTTCACTTTTTATCCCCCTCTAGACCCGCTTCATCCTATTCAAATCGACCACATTCGGATCAACCACTATTGGCCGAGAACGGAAGAGTTTTTCTATCGGACAAAACTCGACCGGAGATTACAACTTTTTCCACTTGCTATGCAGCAGATGATCGAAAAACTCTCCATTTTGAACCAAGAAGAAGATCTCATCATGGCTAAATTTATCCCGGAGCTAAAAAACCGTCTAATTCCTTGACTCCTAAGTTCCGTTCACTTAAAAACTTCCTCCTTAAAATTTCTAAATTGGAGGAAGTGATGAATTGGACAATCGGTTTCTTGGCTGCATCGATGCTAGTGTTTGCCCCCGCCTTTGCTAAAACGAAAGATCTCTCAGAAACAAAAAGGGTTATTTCCTGGACCGAGCTCTCTTCAGGTATGATTAAAGAACTCGCAGTGGGATTGCATCCTGACGTTGCCATCGAATGCACAGAGGGAACAACTCTTCCTATCCAGCTTTTGAGTCATTACAACTTCTTCTCGCTCAAGCTCAACCCAAACCTTACGATCACGATTGACAAATCCTGCTATCTGCGCGTTATCAATCGCAAGCTCTACATCAGTCAAGATTTAGTCCATTGGGAAAAGGCAAAAAAATACTTTCATGGACGCATGAACGCAGATGTACAAATCGGCGATGAGCAATCGGGAGTGCTCGTAGAGACAGCCCTGGTTCCCTTTCTCTATCCAAAAGACGAAGAATGACGCTACGGGTTTTGTGTATTTTATTATCATCACAGATAATCTCTCCCTCTATCGAGGGAGAGCAAATACGTCAGGCTAGGTTGAAACAAAATCAAGCAATAGCCCAAGGAGATGCCGAGCGGGCTGCTTCATTTTGGACCGATGATGTCACGATGCGCAGAGGCCTGGGTCAGGCAGTCGCGGGCAAGGAAGCTTACCAAGCCCTCATCTCCATTCCAAATAGCGCAAGCCTTATCTATGTTCGAGAACCCGATCTAATCGAAGTCAGTTCTCACTGGCCACTCGCAT